>JAEVZK010000052.1 GCA_023392285.1 Armatimonadota bacterium
TATTTTCGTTCGAAGTAGCCGTCGGTCAAGGTTTTCAGAAACGCGACAATGGCATCTTCTTGTGAATCGGTCAGACCTAAATTCCCGACTTGCATAGCGTCTGGATCGAGAACCGGCGCGTTGTTCACGGCCCCACCAGTGCCAACTCCACCTGCAACCCCCGTCGGATTCACCATCGTCCATGGATCCAGGTATTCAGGAGGGGCGAAGAGCGGCTTTCCCTTCAGTCCTGCATAAGGATTGGGCCTAGTGAAGTCAATCACCTCTCCCGGTTGAGTGGTCAAGTTTCGACTGTTGTAAAAGTGGACGACTTCCTTCAGGCTCTTGAACACGCCATTGTGCATGTAAGCTTTAACAAATCCAGGTGAAGGCCGCTTGTCTACATTGCGAAGGGTCGGTGCTTTGAAGGTCCCATAGATCCCCAGCAGGTCCATGCCACCCAAGAAAACCGGCGCATCGGGCATAAGGCCATAAAAGATTGGCCCCATCCCAAGGTCGACATACCTTTTGCCCAAGGAGTTGAACCCAAGCGGATTTCGCTCGCGGTCCGTCATCGTGTAATACCGGTTCAGAGGGTTGCGCGGCACCCCTAAATTGGCGAAACAGCTGTTTGTCCAAATGTCTTTGCCCGTGGAGAGATTGTTGCTGAGTCCGTGGCAGTCAGCGCAATGCGCGGACTTTCGGAAAGGCAGCCCGTCCGGCCGGCCGTCGATGGTGCCGGTGGCCAACCTCATGCCGAGCAGCTCCTGTGGCGTGAATTTCGCCTTACCTTCCAAGTAAGCGTCATATTTCGAAGTGAAGGGCGACACTTCTGGAGATTTTTCATATGCGACGAGAGCCCTCGACATCTGCTCGACCACAAACTTGGGGCTCTGCTTAAAGATCTGCTCCCCAAAAGTTGCCAAAAATTGTGGAGCCAAGCTGCTTCCGGCAAGATGTTGCGCCAAGCTCTGATACGGATCAGCTTCCTTGCCCCGCCCGTTCATCTCGTTGACGTTCAGCAGCGGGAAATGCGCCTGCTGTTGAGCGGTATTGGCTCTTCCATCCCAGAAGAGACCGCCAACAAAGGCGATCGCGTCCTTATCGTAGTGAGGCGGCCCTTCTGCAAAGAATGGGGCATAGGCCACTGTGGGGACTTTGCGATCGCCGAAGCGGCCGGCGACCGCTCCCCCCGCCGTTCCTCGCCATAGATTGGCTGCAGAATTCGGAAACGTGTAACCCGTTTCCGGAGCATGACAACTCGCGCAAGACATCCCTGGCGGATTTGAAAGCTCTTTGTTGAAGAAGATCGCCCGTCCAAGCGAAGAAAGTTCAGCTTCTGTCGGATTCTTTATGGTCGTCGCATCGACTCCGGCCGAAACCGCGAAGGCGGCGCAGCCGAGGCCAACGATGACCCAAGGCACCGCCTGGAAACAGTTGCCCCGCATTCTCTTTCTTCCCATGATCCCAAATTGTTAAACGTTCTCTCATGGGTGAACCGTTCGTTCGCAACACGAGTGAAATCATCGTTGATCAAAAACTGGCAAGGTCACGCGTGTACGTGACCTTGCCGGGCAGTTCGTTCGTTAGCTTAAGACGCGAGCTTCGTGGCTAGGCCGGTATCCACAGGAATGCCAGGCCCCATGGTCGCGCTGAGTGTAATCGTTTCGATGTATTTGCCCTTTGCGCCCGCCGGCTTCGCCTTGATCACCGCGTTGAGGGCAGCCTTGAAGTTCTCAAGCAGCTGATCGTCGGTGAAGTTCACCTTCCCGATCAACATGTGAACAACGCCAGCCTTATCCGCTCGGTACTCGAGGCGCGTCGCACCCTTGATTTCCTTTACCGCAGCACCGATGTTGTTCGTGATCGTGCCGTTGCGCTTGTTCGGCGTTCTTGGTCCGAGAATACGGCCGACTTTACCGATCTGCGGTGCCATTTCCTCCGTGGCGAGCAAGACGTCGAAATCTCGCATGCCACCTTGTATTTTGGCGATCAGATCATCGGCACCGACGATATCGGCTCCATTGTCTTCGGCTTGCTTGGCGAGATCGCCCTTGGCCAATACCGCCACTTTGCGAACCTTACCGGTGCCATGCGGCAGACTGGTGATGCCGCGCACATTCTGATCTCCCTTGCGGGGGTCGATTCCAAGCTTAACCGCCAGGTCGACGCTCTCCACGAACTTTGCCGAGGCGGTCTCTTTGACTTTGGCCAAGGCCGCAGTTGCCTCTACAGGACTGTCCTTATCGATGCCCTTAGCGAGGGCGTCGAATCGCGGCGAGTGGGCTTTCGCCTTTACATTCTTTCTCAATTTTTCCTCCGGTGGTGCAGGCGGCCGTTTTGGCCTCCCACGCGAAGGTTCATTATACCGCCTGCGCCTTGCGGGATAAGCTAGGACATGCTCTTAGAGATCAGCTGCATTGTGCTCACTCGGGGCGGCATCTCGGCGAGGATCACCCTCGATCCCGCCGCCGATCCGAGCGTGACCGCCACAATCGGCGGCAAACTCGTGTGGAGCTATATTCGTAAGGATTGGCAGCCATGGAGGCTCAGCGAAGCTGACGTCGATGGAGACGGAAGTCAAGATTTTCTAGTGGCCATGCACAAGTTGTCTCGCCATGCGGATTTTCGCTTCAACACCATCTTCGTGTTCGGGTTCGACGGAACGAAGATCTATCCTAAATGGAGAGGCAGTTCGATGGGGAGAGACTTCACCGACTATGTTCTTCTCGGTGGACACAAAGACCGCCTTGCCCTCCTAGATCGAAGACTAGATGGCCAACCCGGATTAAGCTGCTATGAGTGGAACGGCTTCGGGTTCAAGAAGCTTTGGGAAAAGGGACCATGGAGTTCTGCAAGTTTGGTACAGAATAAAGCTGGACGCGTGCAGGTTCAAACGGATAAGGGCCTCCTTACGTTCACAAGAGAAGGGATTCTATGCAAAAGCTGAAAATATTGTTTGTCGCAGCCTCGGTTGGCTGTTGCCTCGTTGCTAGCTCGCAAGGTTTTAAGCCTTACCGGGTCGGCAGCCGATTTGGCGAAGTCGCCAATCGAAAGAAGTTTGATTCGCTCGTCACGCTTAACCAGGCTCAACGCGCGATGCTGCAGAAGAATCTCTTCGTGGTCACTCCGACGAATGACCTTCAGCTTTACTGGGTTTACGGAGTCAACGACTATCAGGCTCTGCCCTCGATTGTCACCGCCGACACAGTCCTACACCTTTACCACGTGTTTTATGATGCCACTCTGCGAGGCGTGGAACAGGAATTCCTCATTCCCAAGCTGAAGCGGTTGACATCAAACATGTTGAACGAATCCCTCATTCAGTACAACCAAGCTGCGACCCCGGCCCTCAAAGCGGCTGCCACTCGCAACGCCGCCTACTTCGCCGTAGCTCAGCACCTGCTGGATGTACCAGTCAGCCAGAAACTTCCGCAGGACGCCGTGCAAATGGTCAAGGCCGAACTGAGGCGGACGTCAGCCGCATCCGGCTATTTTCCCAGCGCAATCTTTCCGTATAAGGTCGATTATTCTCAGTTCATCGTTCGGGGACACTACACTCGGACCGAGAACCTAAAACGATATTTTCGAGCCATGACCTGGTTCGGCCTGCTTCCAATCTCATTGAGCGATCGCACCGGAAATCCCGTCGAAGGGCAGCTTCTCCAATCCGTGCTCATGGCGCGCGCACTCAAGAAAGGTTCGAATACCGTCGACTGGAACGCGATTTACGAACCAACCGCGATGTTCGTAGGCACCTCCAATATGCTCACCCCGGCCGAAGTCGATCGCGTGGCCACTCAGGTATTCGGGAGCGGTGATCCCTCTCCCAGACGCTACGCCCTTTTCGTTCAACGGCTAAAGAATCTGCGCACCGCCAATATCCAAGCCGTCACCCTCGATCCGATCTCGCCATCTTCAGAGGTTCAGCTTCGGTTCATGGGACGTCGCTACATTCCCGATTCGGAGATGCTTCAGAAGGTCACCGACGATCAGCGGAATATGCCGAGCGGCCTGGATGTCATGGCCATTCTCGGCTCGGCGAGAGCGGCCCAGATTTTGGATGGCAGTCCAGCTGAATACAATCCGAAGCACTGGGCTGGCTATCTCCCCGCGCGAGCCAAAATGAAGGCTAAGTTTGCCAAGGTCGAGTCTGCCACCTGGACTTCAAACCTTTACTGGAGCTGGCTGAACGCGCTCCGGCCCCTGCTGACACCCGCCTCGACGAACTATCCGAGCTTCATGCAGACTCAGGCATGGACGGACAAGAATCTGAATACTGCTCTCGCTTCTTGGACTCAGCTGCGCCACGACACCATCCTTTACGGAGAGCAGTCCGCGGCAGAAATGGGGGATGGGGACGAGGAAGAGCCCTTCCTTCCCGGCTTCGTCGAACCTCAAACGGAGGTTTATCAGCGGCTGCTGGCCTTGTCCAAGAAGACACGCCAAGAGCTGCAGAAGCGAGGGATGATTGGCCGAGATGCGCTCGAATCATTCAAGAGCTACGAAGAGTTACTCGACTTCCTCCGCACGATCTCGACCAAGGAAATGGCCGGCAAGAACCTCAGTAAGGATGAGCATCAGCGGATCCGCAAAATCGAGCGCGAGATGGAGGATCTGACGATCGTGATGCTCAAATACGGCACAAACATTCAAACGTTGAAGGACGATGACCTCGATATGGCTCTCGTTGCCGACGTCCATACAGGAGGCGCCGAGGTACTCGAAGAAGCCGTTGGCCACGCAGACCGGCTCATTGCCATTGTGCCGATCGAAGGCAAGCTATATTTCGCCCGAGGCTCGGTTTTCAGCTGGTATGAATTCAAGCAGCCCATGTCTGAGCGAATGACCGACGAGAGTTGGAAGCAGCGGCTCGCGTCCGGAAAGGCACCCCAGCGGCCCGCGTGGACGAAGAGCTTCTTCCTTCCAACGAAGCTTCAAGAGAAAGAGTAGATTGGTCGCCGCCGCCGCACTTCTGCTCGCTTCGTGGCAAGCGAAGCTGACGCTTGCGGCGGTCGGCGATATCATGCTCGACCGCTACGTCGGGCGAAGAATTTCGCGAGGTGGCGATCCGCTGGCAGAGGTGCGGACCCGTCTTTCGTCTGCAGACATTTGCATCGGAAATTTAGAGTGTCCCCTGACCACGCACCCTAAGCAGGCCCACAAGCAATTCGTGTTCAAAGCCGATCCAGGATGGGCGAAGCATCTGTCGTGCTTCGAAATCCTCTCCGTTGCAAACAACCATTCGCTGGATTGCGGTGAGGTCGGATTCAGGGACAGTCTCGCGACCTTGAAGGCTCAGGGAATTGGGCAGATCGGACTGGCGCCCGTTCGGGTAGAAATCGTCAGCAAGAACGGAATCAAAGTCGGATTTCTCGCCTATTCGGACTTCGATCAAGGAGAACAAGGAATTCTCCATTGGAGCAAGGATCTCCTTCAAGCCATTCACTCCGCCAAGAAGAACTGTGACTTTGTCGTTGTCATGCCTCATTGGGGGCTGGAGCACACTACGAATATTTCAGCTCGGCAAAGAAGCCAAGCAATTGCGTTGGTGCAGGCTGGAGCCGATCTCGTCTTAGGTTCGCATCCGCATCGGCTGCAAGCCGCCGAATGCGTTGGTGGGAAGTGGGTGGTCTTCTCGCTCGGAAATTTTGTCTTTGACGCGGTTGGAGAGGATTCGAACAGCGTCATCGAGCGGTTTACCTTCCGGAGACAGGGAATCACGCGGGAAGCCCCGATTCGGGTTACGATCCGTCAGGGATTTCCAACTATTCCTGAGTGAGAATTTGCGGGCCGTCGCGCGTGATCGCCACTGTATGCTCGAAATGAGCGCTCAATTTTCCGTCACGAGTGACAAGGGTCCATTGATCCGGCAGAGTCTCCACCTCATAGGTGCCCTCGTTCACCATCGGTTCGATGCAGATGGTCATGCCCTCTTTGAGCAGTTCTCCCTTGCCCGCTTTGCCAAAATTCGGCACGGCGGCAGGCTCCTCGTGAAGCTTCCTGCCGATCCCATGCCCGACCAGGTCTCGCACGACGCCATAGCCATTGCTTTCGAGGTACTTCTGCACCGCTGCGGAAATATCCCCGATCCGGTTGCCCGCCTTAGCCTTGCTAATCCCTTGATAAAGAGACTCTTTCGAGACGTTTAGCAGCCGTTGAGCGGCCTCTGAAATCTTGCCCACCGGGTAGGTCCAAGCCCCGTCTGCATGCCAGCCATCCTTCACCACTCCGAAGTCGAGCCCAATGATGTCACCCTCTTTGAGCGGTTCGTCGGTGGGAATTCCGTGAACCACGACCTCGTTGACCGAAATGCAGGTCGCCGCGGGAAAGCCCCGATATCCGAGAAAGCTTGGGACCCCGCCTTCCTCCTCAATATGTCGCTGCGCGATGTCGTTCAGCTGTCGTGGAGTCACGCCCGGCGCAATCTGCGCCGAAACAAGTCTTAATGTTCGAGCTACGATGCGACCCGACTCACGCATTTTATCGATTTCCGCGCGAGACTTAAGGTAGATCATTTGCCGTCTGCGATCTCGCGATAAATTTCTTCAGGATGCTTGGCACCATCCACCGACTGCAGCATGCCTTTTCCCCGGTAGTAGTCGATCACTGGCTGAGTCTGTTCGCGGAACACACGGAGCCGCTCTCGAATCGTTTCCGGTTGATCGTCCGTGCGAACGAAAAGCGGGCCGTCACACTTGTCGCAAAGCCCCTCACGCTTGGGAGGCTTGTTGATGCTGTGATAGATCTCGCCGCACTTCGTGCAGCCCATGCGCCCGGTCAGCCGGCTGAGCACAAGGTCATCGGCAGCGTCCATTGAAACCACTTTGTCGAGATGCTCATCCATTTCGGTGAGGAGCTCGTCCAGCGCAACCGCTTGCCGGGTCGTGCGCGGAAAGCCGTCCAAGATGAAGCCGCTCTTGCGGATCTCATCGGTCCGCAACCGCTTAGCCATCATCTGGATGGTAATCCCGTTCGGTACAAGCTCGCCGCGCTTGATGTAGCTGTTGGCGAGTTCTCCCAGGTCGGTCTTCGCATCGATTTCCGCGCGAAAGATATTGCCCGAAGATAAAGGCTTCAAACCGAGATTGGCCTCGATCAGAGCCGCCTGAGTTCCCTTTCCCACTCCCGGCGGCCCGATCAGGATGATCCGAGAACCGTGGGTTAAGCCAACTACCTTTTCCTTCTGCTCCAACATGCCTACGAACCGTATTGCTTCATCAGCAAGTTAGCCTCGATCTGCCGAAGCGTTTCTAGCGCGACGCTGACGAGAATGAGAAGCGACGTGCCACCCAGGACCGAGACGAAGGAATAGGAAATCCCCACAAACGCGGGAGCCAGGTACTGGACCAACGCGACCACCGCAAGGAATGCCGCACCCACCACCGTGATGCGCGAAATCACTCCGTCGAGGAAGTCTTTGGTCTGTTTGCCCGGTCGAACTCCGGGAATGAACGAACCGCCTCGCTTCAGGTTATCGCTCATATCCTCCACGTTGTATTGGATTGCCGTGTAGAAGTAGGTGAAGAAGAAGATCAGCGCCGTGTAAAACAGAACACCAAACGGATTGATTGGCAGCCACGAGACGACCCGCTGTGATGGGTCGATATATCGCTGGAACGTGTTTAGCACGTCGGCGACCGCCGGAAGGTTGCTCTGCA
>JAEVZK010000064.1 GCA_023392285.1 Armatimonadota bacterium
TCACTTCGGAAAGGCGCCTGTTCATTTCTCCTCCAAAACGGAATGTAACCAAGTCGCTGAGCTGATCAGCTCGATTGGAGTGAAGACAGAGGTTGAGCCCGAATGGAGCGAAGCCTAATCTGTCCGACAGCAGAAGCCTGGATAATGGGCATTCATAATGCATGACCGCCAAAGAATTCTAGGAGCCGCTCTTTCCCAGCTTCGAAGATTTGAGAGTCAGAACCATGGGATGAGCATGTCTCTTCCCGCAGTCATTGAAAATCCAGACCTGAAAGAACTCGGTCCCGTTTCCGGTGACGGGGGCTATATCGTCACCGTTTACGACAATGATTACAACACTGTTTTTGAGGTCATCTCCATCCTCATGGAAGCGACCGGATGCGATCTGAATGAAGCGGAGATCGAAACATGGGAAGTCCACAACCTCGGCAAATCCGTGGTGCATCATGGTGGCGAACAGGAGTGCCGCGAAGTTGCGGACGTGATCGCCACCATCGGCATCAGAGTCGAAGTTGCGGCTGAATGAGGGTACGATTTCCATTCGCTTATGCCCTCACGCGTTGGATTTGTCGGCCTGGGAACTATGGGTGGGCCAATGGCTGGGCACCTGCTGGCAGCCGGTTATCAGGTCATGGTTTGGAACCGTACACCTAGCAAGGCAGAGCCGTTGAAGCAGGCGGGAGCTGAAGTCGCCCCAGACCTAGCCGAGGTGGGACGTCACTGTTCGACCGTGTTTCTCTGCGTGAATCGCACCGAGGACGTACGAGAATGCGTGGCCGAAATGGCCAAGACGGCTTCTCCCGGAATTCTCTTTATCGACCATTCAACTATCTCGCCAGTCGGAGCAGTGGAGATCGCAGGCACTCTGGCAGAGGGAGGCTTCCGATTTATGGATGCGCCAATCACTGGTGGCAGCATGGGCGCCCAAAAAGGCACCCTCACCATCTTCTGTGGCGGCTCTCAAGGCGATTTTGAAGAAGCACAGCCATTGATGCAGAGCTATGGCAAGACGGTGGCGCGGGTAGGAGAGGTCGGGAAAGGGCAGCTCACAAAGATGGCGAACCAAGTCGCGGTTGGAGGAGCGCTCATCGGTTTGGCCGAATCCTTGAGCTTTGCAGAGAAGGCAGGCCTAGATTTAGCACAAACTCAACAGCTCCTCGCTCGCGGAGCGGCCGGTAGCTGGGCATTCGACAACTATGGGCCTAAAATTTTGGACCATGACTGGTCGCCCGGATTCTCAGTTAAGAATCAGCGAAAAGACTTCTCCTACTGCCGCGAAGCCGCCCGGTCGATCAATGCGGCGATTCCGTCAACAGCTCTGGTCGATGCCTTACTCGCCAGGTTGGAAGACGAGGGAAGGGGCGAACTCGCGACCGCAGCCTTGTTCGAGACGCTCTGCAGCATGGATTTCAGCGAATGAAGTGCGCGGTCGAGATGAACGACATTGACAAGCACTTCGGTTCGGTGCATGCCCTTCAAAACGTCTCACTCCACGTCGAAGAGGGCACGATTCATGCGTTGGTAGGAGAAAATGGCGCTGGCAAAACTACCTTGATGCGCATTCTCTACGGAGCCACTCAACCCGATTCCGGCTCGCTGAAACTGGAAGGTAAATCGATCTCGCTTGCGAGCTCAAAGCAAGCAATCGAGAGTGGAATCGGGATGGTCAGCCAGCACTACGGCATTATTCCCGAGCTAACGAACCTGCAAAACCTCATGTTGGGTGCGGAGGGTGGCCCCGTGATCAACCTCGGCCAAGCGGCAGAACGAGCCACGGAACTGGCCTCCCAAATGGGGTTCGAGTTCAACTGGCGAGAGTTGAGCGTGAATTTAAGCCCGGGTTCCGCTCAAAAGCTCGAAATACTCAAATTGCTTTGGCGCAGGGCAAATATCATGATCTTGGACGAGCCTACCGCGATGCTCTCTCCGGCTGATGGCGAGGCCTTGTTCAAAAGTTTGCAAACGCTTGTCAGCAAGGGAGCGACGGTGATTCTCGTGACACACCGCTTGCCCGAGGTGCTGAACTACTGCAAACGCGTTACCGTGCTTCGCAACGGCGCACGCGTGGCCGAGAAGGAAGTGGTGGACACGAATGGTCGCGAGCTGGCCCAACTGATCGTAGGAGGTGCGATCGCCGACCCACCTGAGCGAACAGAGCAGACCGGCCAAGTGGTTTTGGAAGTGCAGGACCTCGTCGTGCGTGGATCACGAGGCGAAGATGCCCTTAAGTCAGTCTCGCTTGAGGTGAGGGCCGGAGAGATGGTCGGGATCGCTGGGGTGGATGGCAGTGGTCAGCGTGAGCTCTTTCAATCCATCCTCGGCATTGTAAGGCCAAAATCCGGGTCGATCGCGCTTGCAGGTGTGGACCTGCAAAGACTCTCCGCGAAGGATCGACTTCGCAACGGAATCAGAATTATTCCAGAAGACCGACATGATGAGGGCGTCGTCGAAGAGTGGTCCCTTGAAGAAAATGCAGCGCTTGGCCTGCAGCGTCAGCCTCCGTTTGCAAACGGTGCCCTGGTGGCGACGAACGCTCGGCACGAAGCTGCGGGCGCAATCGCCGAGCGCTTCGCCACCAAGCACGGCGGCTTGGATCATGCGATGCGAAGCCTTTCGGGAGGAAACCAGCAGCGGTTCGTCGCGGCCCGTGCGCTTTACCTTGATCCAAAACTGGTCTTAGCCTTTCAACCCGCCCGCGGGCTCGATCTCAACAGTACGACGCGAGTGTATGACGGATTAAGGCAAGCATGCCGTCAAGGCGCGGCAGTACTGGTCGTTAGTTTCGATCTAGATGAGCTGATCGAGTATTGTGATCGAATCGTCGCGCTGAATCGCGGCCAGCTCCGAGCACCAGATGCGCTGCACGCGCTAGATCGAGAGGCCATCGGCAGGCTTATGGTAGGTGCCGCTTGAACGCGATTTTCGGCAAGGTAAAGCTGCCGATTCTCGTACTTGCCGCGATCGTCTTAGTGTACGGAGCACTGCTGCTTTCCGGTAGCGCACCCGTTGCCACGATGCAGGACATGGTGACCTCTTCGCTAGGCAGTGCAGCCAGCCTGAGCGCCACCTTAAAGGAAGTTCTGCCGCTGCTGATCGCCGGCGCTGCCGTCTTCTTTGCACTGAAAGCGGGGCTGTTCAATATCGGCGTCGAGGGACAATTTACGGTTGGTGCGCTTGGTTGCGCTGTCGTAGCGCTTCAGGTGCCTGGTCCTCTCGGCATTGTGCTTGGCATCGTAGTGGGCAGCCTGATCGGTGGATTATGGGCCCTCCCCGCTGGCCTCATCAAAGCCTACAAGGGTGGGCATGAAGTCATTACTACGATCATGCTCAACAACATCGCGGCGCTTTGGACGACTGCGCTTGTGTCCGGCCCCTTTCGTGATCCGCAGGATCAGAGTCCGACGACGAGGGTGATCTCCGATGCCACGAAGCTCCCGCTCCTGAAATTCGGAGCATTTGAGGTAAGCAGCGGAATGATCCTGGCCTTGCTGATGGTCTTCGCCATCTGGTTCTGGTTAAAGAAGACGGTTGCCGGATACGAATTGCAAGCCGTCGGCGCTAATCCGACAGCGGCCCAATTCGCTGGCGTTGACCCTCGACGTGTAATTGTCAAGGCGATGTTCTGGTCCGGTGCGATGGGTGGTTTGGGAGGCGCGATCCAAGTGCTCGCGCTTCAGTTTCGCTTCTATCCCAGCATTTCGTCTGGCTACGGGTTCGACGCCCTGGGTGTGGCGATGCTGGCGGGCGTGTCATCGATTGGCCTTGTCCCGGCGGCGCTTTTGTTTGGCGCCCTCACCCGAGGAGGGAACCAGGTCGCGATTCTCGACGGAGTGCCAAAGGGTATCACCGGAATCCTTTTAGGAATTCTGATCATTGTTGCGGCGGCCGTTCGCTATCGCAAGGCGGGCACCGCCAGTGCATAACGTCTGGACAACGCTCCTGCTCAGCACGATCGCTTTGTCGAGTCCGCTTATTCTCGCAGCCATGGGCGGCTTCACGAGCGAGCGCAGCGGCATCATCAATATTGCTCTCGAAGGGAAAATGCTGACGGCTGCTTGCGCAGGCTATCTGGCGACGCTGGCCTGGCACAACACATGGGCGGCGTTGGGGGCCGCGATCGTCGCCGCCATCTTGATGAGCCTGCTGCAC
>JAEVZK010000140.1 GCA_023392285.1 Armatimonadota bacterium
CACCCGCGAGAACCCTGCCAACAGCAGGTGATCCGCAAGCCGGCGCCGGGAAGCAGGGCTTACCATTTTCCCTTGACCGCCTCCTTGTAAGCATCGATGTCCAGCGCCTGACTCGCCACGATCCGCATCAGCCGCCGGTTCTCCTCTTGAAGAGCCTTCAGCTCGGCAAGCTCGCACACACCCATCCCCGCATAACGCTTGCGCCACTGGTACAAAGTCTGCACGTTGACGCCGTGATTCCGCGCCACCGAAGCGATCGTCGCACCCGCGTCGATCTCCTGGAGCATCTTCAATATCTGCTCCTGCGTGTATCTCTTGCTACTCATTCCTCTTCTCCTCTTAGCAGGAGACGAAACCTAGGGGTCATCCGTGGTCAGTTTACGGGGAACTGGTCAATCAGGTTGAGGCAGGGGATGAGAAGACCTAGCGCGTACCAGCCAGGATAGCCAGCTTTTGTGGCGATTCTCCAGTACATGTACACGAAGAAGACCGCAATCGCGATGTAAAACAGAAGAATGCCAATGCCGAGTCCGCCGAATAGGAGGCCAGCTGCAGAATTATCGTTCATACGCCCTACTGTAAGGGAAGAATAAACTGTTCGCAAGGGGTTAATGTAAAACTGTGGAGACGGGGAATCTGGTAGTTGGCGTCACAGGCGCAAGCGGCGCCATTTATGCGCAGCGGTTTTTGGTCCAGGTGGCGGCCATGTATCAACGCATTCTGCTGATCATGAGCAATCAGGCTTTTCAGGTAGCGGAGACTGAACTGGGGGTGAGCCTGGACAGAAGCGCTTTTGACACGAAGGATTGGTTGGGCGCGAGCTTGCCAAATATCGAGCTGCTGAACGAGCGTGATTACTTCACTCCTCCCGCGAGCGGCTCATTTCGGCATGACGGCATGGTGATTGTGCCTTGCTCGATGGGAACGGCAGGACGGCTCGCGAACGGGATTTCGGATGATCTGCTGACTCGATCTGCGGATGTATGCTTGAAGGAACGGCGCCCGCTCATCCTGGTGCCGCGCGAAATGCCGATGAATCTGATCATGCTCCGCAATCTCACTTCCTTGGCCGAGGCGGGTGCCACGATCTTGCCTGCATGTCCGGCTTGGTATACGCGGCCAGCTTCACTTGAGGAACTCGCGGACACTGTGGTGGCGAGAATCCTGCAATCTCTTGGAAAGCAGCAGCAGGTGATGAAAGAGTGGATGGTTTGAGCGATCTAACTCGGTTTGGGTAAATTCATCACGCTTATCGGCAGCGAATCGAAGATTGCTGCTTCTACCTGATAACATCAATGGGAACGGATCAGTCGCAACGAAGCGCCTGCTCAACATTTGGAGGATGAATTATATGAGGGCTACATCACTTGCCATCTTTGCCATTCTTGGCATTTTCATCGCCGGCTGCGGGAGCGGCAATAGCGGCGACACGAACAGCACGACGAGCACGAGTGCCACCGGGGGCTCGGCAAACAGCACCGGCGGCGATATTCAGATTGCCGTCATCCCTAAGGGCTCAACTCACGACTATTGGAAGCACGTGCATCAAGGCGCGAACGAGGCCGCCAAGGAACTTGGAGTCACGATCAACTTCCAGGGACCTGAAAAAGAGGATGATAAGGAAAGCCAGATTCGTATGATCGAGACGATGATCTCGAAGGGCGTCAAGGGAATTGTGCTGGCACCGCTCGACGATCAGGCGCTCGCGGAGCCAGTCGCCAACGCGAAAAAGGCGGGCATTCCAGTCGTGATTATCGACTCGGGCCTGTCTGGCAGCGACTACATCAGCATGGTCTCAACCGACAACGAGAAAGGCGGCCATATGGCTGGACAAGAGATGATCCGGCTGCTCGGTGACAAAGGCGGGAAAATCGCAGTTCTGCGTTACGCCGCGGGATCGGCTTCTACCGATGCTCGCGAAAAGGGCTTTATCGATGAGATTAAATCGAACGGCAAGAACATTCAGATCGTGAGCATGGATCAATTTGCGGGACCAACCCGCGAGACCGCGGCAAAAGCGAGTGAGAACCTCTTGGCGGCCTACCGCAAGCCGGACGGCACCTTGGGTTTGGACGGCATCTATTGTCCGAACGAGTCCTCAACTGCGGGGATGTTGAAGACTCTCGAGAATAACAATTGGGCCGGTAAGGTCAAGTTCGTTGGCTTCGACGCCGCTCCGGACCTGATCGATGCCCTGAACAAGGGTGAGATCGATGCCTTGGTCGTCCAAAACCCAGAGAAGATGGGCCACGACGGCGTAAAGGTTCTGGTGGATTACATCAAGGGCAATAAAGATGTGCCGAAGATGGAGGATACGGGGGCCACGCTCGTGACGAAGGCGAATGTCAACTCGCCAGAAGTAGCCAAACTTGTGGAGCCCGCCAAAGAATAAATGGCAGAAGCAGGGCCAGTTTCGCCAAATGCCGTTGCGCAGCCGACCGTTGCGGGTCGGCTGCAGGAACTGGCTTCTGCTTTCAACCTACTCGGGCTAGTCGTCGCGTCGATTCTGCTCTACATCTATTTTTGGTGGAGGCTTCCCGGCACATTTTTGACCTTTTACAATATCGAGACGATCGCTCGGCAGGCTACGATCGTTTCGATGGCAGCGCTCGGGATGACGCTCATCATCATCGCCGGAGCGATAGATCTGTCGATCGGCTCGGCCGTAGCGCTCGTCACGGTGGTGATCGCCACTGCCCTTGAACGCTACGGGGCGTTCGTGTCACTGCTCTTTGGAGTGGCAGCTGGCGGCGTTTCGGGTCTTTTTAACGGCTTGGTTGTCGCGAAGCTAAACGTCGGACCCTTTATTGTCACCCTTGGAACGTTGCTCATGTTTCGAGGCGTCGCGAGAGGCATTGGGCACGACAACACCGTTACCGCCCCTAAGACGTGGTTGAACGACCTTCTCACGGTTCTAGGGGAAAAGGAGCGATGGATGATTTTTCCAACCGGAGTGTGGTTCACCCTTTTAATGGCGGTTGGCGTGTCGCTGCTGCTCCGGAAGTCGGTTTTTGGCCGGCACATCGTGGCGATCGGCTCGAACGAGACGGCGGCTAAGATGAGTGGAGTTCACGTGGATCGAGTGAAGCTGGGCGTCTTCGTCCTCGGCGGAATCTTCACAGGATTGGCGGGCGTCATGCAGTTTTCCCGTCTCACGGTCGGCGATCCCACCGTGGCGGTTGGACTCGAACTCGACGTGATTGCGGCGGTCGTGATCGGCGGGGCCTCGCTGAATGGTGGTCAGGGCTCCATATTGGGAAGCATCATTGGTGCCGTTTTCATGACGACGCTTGCAAATGGTTTTGCGCAGATGGGAATGCCCGAATGGATTCGTCAGATCGTCACTGGTGGAATCATCGTTCTGGCCGTCGCTCTCGACCGGCTCCGGGTGCGGGCTAAGTAATGTTGACCTTGTCTGGGCAGCCGCTCAAGTTAGAACAAATTTGCGACGTCGCGATTCGCGGCGAGAAAGTCTGCCTTGGCGAAGATGCGCAGGCCCGGGTTCGTTCTTCGAGAGGGGTAGTCGAAGCAATCATCGAGCGAGGCGAGACGGTTTATGGCGTCAATACGGGCTTCGGCAAACTGTCAGAAGTCACCATTCCGATTTCGGAGCTGGGCAGACTTCAGCTCAATTTGGTTCGGAGCCATGCGTGTGGGGTCGGCACCCCCCTCTCGATTCCTGAGACTCGGGCGCTGATGCTGTTGCGAGCAAACGTCTTGGCGGCTGGTTTTAGCGGAGCTCGCTTGCATGTGTTGGAATGTCTGCTGGACATGCTGAACCAAGGAGTTCATCCGGTTGTTCCAGAGCAGGGCAGTGTTGGAGCGAGCGGCGATCTGGCACCGCTAGCTCACCTTGCACTGGGAGTGATTGGTGAAGGTGAATGCCACTTCCGGGGAGAGCGAATTCCAACAGCGAAAGCGCTAGCAACATGCGGAATTCAAAGCATCACGCTTGCGGCAAAGGAAGGACTTGCCCTTCTGAATGGCACTCAGGCCATTGGAGCAACCGGATCGCTGGCGCTTTCCCGTGTCCTCTCGCTGATCGAAGTTGCCGATCTGGCCGGAGCGATGAGTCTTGAGGCGCTGCTCGGAACTCCAGTGGCCTTCGATCCACAGATTCAAGATGCTCGTCCCCATCCCGGCCAACTTGAAGCGGCGGCTAATCTACGTCGACTGCTTGAGGGATCCGAGATCAGAGACTCTCATCTCGTGGGAGACCCGCGCGTACAAGATGCTTACAGCCTGCGGTGCATGCCTCAAGTGCACGGAGCAGTGCGTGGCGCAATGAGACACGTTCAAGAGGTCCTGTTCATCGAATCCGGTTCGGGGACGGACAACCCACTCGTGTTTTCAGAGACCGGAGATGTCCTATCTGGCGGCAACTTCCATGGAGCCCCTCTTGCCATGGCTCTGGACTACGCGGCAATCGCAGTTACGGAGCTGGCGAATATCAGCGAGCGTCGCATAGAACGGCTGATCAATCCGGACATCAACGAACATTTGCCGCCCTTCCTTACCAAGGACCCAGGATGCAGTTCAGGATTCATGATCCCGCACGTGACCGCCGTCGCTCTCATCAATGAATGCAAGGTGCTGTCTCATCCGGCGAGCGTGGACAATCTACCCACTTCCGGGGGCAAGGAGGATCACGTCAGCATGGGCATGACCGCAGCCCTCAAGCTGCGCAGAATCGTCGATAACGTCGAACGGGTGCTTGCAATCGAACTTTTAGCCGCTGCGGAAGGTTTAGAATATCGACGACCGCTAAAAGCGGGGAAGGGCGTGGAACAAGGTTATCAAGTATTGCGGAAAATTGCCGCGCCAGTGCTTGCCGATCGTGCATTAACCGATGATATAGAGAATGTTGCCCAAGCGGTCCGCGAAGGTGCGTTCAAACCGCTCTGAATCCCCACTTGCGGCGGTTGCGTAGATTATTGCAAGAAGCAGTCGATGACCGTGTCCAATTTTGCTGAATCGGATGAGATGCGATTGCCTCAGCGCGCTGTTTCATTTGCAGCTTTCTTGCTGCTTGCGTTCATCTTTTGCATTGCGGTTCGCCCGACGATTGGCGAGTCTGGCCTCTTCGTCTGGCAGCCAGAGACCGCCTTCGCTGCGCTTTCTTTTATTCTCTTTGGCTGGTGGACGGCTCCAGTGGTCCTGCTGGGCCTGGCCATAGAAAGCTGGAATACGCCGCATTTGGGTCTGAACCCCGGCTTCATCCTTACCGAAACCCTTCTCAATCTCTCCACCGCCGCTATCGTCGCGACAAGCGCGAAATACCTGCGTCCAGAGGGGCAAAAGTGGGGAAGTCAAGGGGCTGTGCTGTACTTCGTAGTTGCATCGGTCGGTGCGTCGCTGCTCGCTGCGCTTTCGCCGTGGATGTTCCTGCGAATGACGGAAGGAAGCCAGAGCTTTGTCCTCGGTTGGCTCTCTACTTGCACTCCGATCATTGCGCTGGTGCCGGTTGCCATGGTCATCCGCTCATGGGTCAAGACGGAGCCTCGCCCGGACTTCTTCAAGTACATCCATCGAGGCAACGATGGAATGCTCGTCACGGCCCAATACGCCACCTTGTTTTTGCTGACGGGCTATGTCGTGATCGCGCGCCAGGCGGCTGGAGCGCTCGATGTGTTTCCAATTTTTGCTCCAGTCTTCTGGTTTGCTCTCACCGCCGGACTTGAGGGCGCGGCGGTAAGCGTATTCTTGGTTGAGCTCTTATTGGTGCTGGGCTCGACACTGATGAAGCCCGACCTCGGGGCATTCACGAACTCGCAAATTGCTACCCTGATCACAAGCCTCACCGGATTGATTGCCGGTGCGCTCGTCACTTCTCGTCGCGCGGTCGAGGACAAGCTGCGCAACCAAGGAGAAAGCCTTCGGCGGCAGCTTGCGGAGGCGCAAGTCATCAGGAGGCTCACCGACTCGATCATTGCCCTTAATCACGAGAGCGCACTCTTCGAGTTGGGCGCTGAATCGATCGGCCAACAGCTCGCGCCGGACGAGGTGATCATTCTCCGAATCGACCTCGCTTCCGGCGGTGCCGAGACTTTGAGCAGTTGGAGGTTAAATGCTCGATGCGAGTCAAAGCTTCAGAAGACCTTGCCTCAGTCGGAGTTTCAGCCGATGTGGGCGAGATTGGAAGAGAGCCGAACCACACTGCTCTCGTCTGCCGATTCGCCCTCCAAACTGTTAACCAATCACAACCTCGACGTTGCTTTGCATGGCGGATTGGGTCTGCAAAGCCTGATGATTCAGCCATTTGCCTTCGACCCAGGGGGTTTCTATGCTGCGTTCATTTCTACAAACGATCGGCCCCGGCTTTGGCTTTCCGAAGATGCTGAGTTCGCGGGAGCAATCTGCGACCAGATAACTCTCGCCCTTCAGAAAATGAAGCTGCTAAACGAGCGAGAGGAAAGGACACGCTCCTTTAATCAGATGAGCCAAGCGATCGTTGCCAACACGGGAGACGCATTCTTCGTCAACCTGATTTTACGTCTGGCGGACGCAACGGGCGCACCGGTCGCCTATCTGATCAAGTTGGAGGATGACGGAGAGACGGCACTGCCCATGGCACTTCTGGAATTTGGGACATTGAGGCAGTTGGGCAAGTTTAAAGTTCAGGGCACTCCAACCGCAGCGGTCGTGCAGGAAGGATCAATCGCCTTACACGATGGAGCGCTTGAGCGGTTCCCGCGGATGGCTGAAGTGTTTGGCTATCATCCTCGGGGGTTCGCTGGCATCCGTTTGAACGATGTTTCTGGTTCGACTTTGGGAACGCTTTGCGTGGTCAGCGATCAAGTATTCGAGGATCCTGAGCACGTTGTTTCGGTCCTCCGAATCTTCGCGACAAGAGTTGCGGCCGAAATTGAACGCGAACTGAGGGAGAAAGCACTCCGCGCAAGTGAATCGAGCTATCGTCGCCTTTTGGAGACCGCTCGGGAAGGTATCATCTTCACCGACGCTAACGGAAGGATCAGTTACGCTAATGCGGAGGTCGCCTCCCTGATTGGCTGCGCTCCAGAAGAATTGATCGGAACGGACTTATCTTCGCACTTCGAAACCCCTTCGGAACACCCTGAGCTTGCCTCCGACTCGACTATAACTCGGCTGCACCAAGTGGACTTGGAGCTCCGGAGACGCGATGGCTCGACCATTTGGACGATGGTGGCATTCAGCCCGATCTTAGATGATTTAGATAAGTTCGAAGGCCGCCTTGCGATGATCACCGATATTTCAGAACGGAAGCGGGCAGAGCAGGATCTGGAAGAGCGAGTGCGGGAACGCACCGCCGAACTCACCGCAGCCAATCAAGAGCTCGAAAGCTTTTGCTATTCGATTTCCCACGATCTTCGACAGCCCCTGCGTGCGATCGACGGGTTTAGCCGTGCCGTGATCGAGGATTCAGGTGATTCACTCGCCGAGGAGAGTCAACAGCACCTGGAGCGGGTGAGGAAAGCGGCGCGGCGAATGTCGGACCTGATCGACGCCCTTTTGCGGCTCTCCCGTCTCAGCCGCATGGAGATGAATCGCGAACGGGTGGACTTGTCCACGATGGCTGAAGGCTTGCTAAGCGAAATGAAGGCGACCGAACCGAATTCTGTGCATACATTCAGTGTGCGTCGCGGCATGAACTGTAAAGGCGATCCAAAACTTCTTCACATCGTCTTAGAAAACCTCATCGGCAATGCTTGGAAATTTTCGAGCAAATCAGAAGCACCTTTCATCGAGGTCGGCTATGGAAAGCACGGCGGCAAGAACGCCTTCTATGTGCGAGATAATGGGATTGGCTTTGACATGTCTTATGAATCCAAGCTGTTCAAACCTTTCGAGCGCCTCCATTCGGATACCGAGTTCTATGGAACTGGCATTGGGCTTGCTACGGTGGCGAGAGTCATCAAGCGCCATGGCGGAGAAATCTGGGCGCATAGCGAGCCGCAGAAGGGCGCGTGCTTCTTCTTCACCTTGCCCTGAACCGTACTTCTTATTGCGCAAAGCAAGGCAAGTCCCTCGCAGAATTGTTAAAGTTTCTCATTTGGGGGAGACGGCACGGTTCTTGTTGGCGTAATCTAAACCGTCGGCGAGTTCTTCGCCAAGGACAAATCACCCAATGCAAAAAAAGGCCTTCACGCTTATTGAACTCCTTGTCGTCATCGCCATCATCGCGATTCTAGCGGCAATCCTATTCCCCGTTTTCGCTCAGGCAAAGCTGGCTGCTAAGAAGGCAGCTGGACTCTCGCAAGTGAAGCAGATTGGAACCGGTGTACAGATGTATCTCGCTGACTCCGATGATGTCCTTCCTGGCTATCGCTTTAGCAGCACCACGACGGCAATCAACCCGACTTACTTAAAGTTCCAGGCTGCAGGCGATCCTCGTGCAGCAACGATGGCTTCTCAAGGTTCGAACACGATCAAGTCGGCCTTCTTTAACCAAGTGCTCGATCCTTATGTAAAGAACGACGACATCTGGAAGGCTCCGACGAACAGTAATGCTTGGGTGAACTTCCAGGACAAGGGCACCTGGGATAACGGCTATCACAGCTATGGCGGTCAAAATTCCTACGGCCTGAACAACTACGTTTTCTCAGCGAACAAGGGTCTGTCCTCCAGCGCCATTGCAGAGTCGGCCAATACCCTCATTATTGTCGACGCGACGTACTACAATGCACTGCCAGCGATGCCGAATAACGGCAGCACTTTTTGCGTGTTGGGAGAAACCAACCTTTCAGGGTCGTATCTCCATTATTGGAAGCACCTCGGCAACAACCAGTTGAACTTCAACAATCTCGGCAGCCCAGATCCGAACGCGGCTTCCAATGCTGACGTGATTAAGAACATCAACGCACGATACAATGGCGTGCTGAACGTGGTTCGAGCTGACACTTCTTCGAAGGCTCTGAACGCTCTCGCGATCATTCGCAACCTTCAGGTCGATCCAGCAGCCAGCTACTGGAATCCGTTCAAGACCCCTTGCCAATAAGCTTGCGATAGCTTGTTATCTAAAGAGAGCCCGCCCATTCGGCGGGCTCTCTTTTTGTCAGGAGACTCTCTCGATTCTGTCTGCAACGACTTGCACGCCATCAGAGAAGTGAGCGTGGGAAAATGGTTCGGTAACGAGGTGGTTAGCGACGAGTAATTCGGTGTCGCATCGCCAGTTCGTGATTTCGTTCACTTGATAAGGGGCATGGAACACCTGGCCTTTGTAAAGCGTTCCTTGGCGGGCAGAATAGAGAAGATAGCGCTCGATCAAGAAGAACTCGAGCGTTCCCGGATCCACCGCAGTTGCACTTCCAATGGCCGCATTCGCCAGCGTCGTTGCCCGTGGAGCCTGCCAGCGCCGACTTCTATATTCAATCGTCCCCCCGGCCCGGTCGCACCTCATGGATGCCTCGTGATAGGGAAGAGAATAGAAGCGCCGGGCAAATGCGCATGCAAAGGGATTTGCCGCATCGAGACTTAAAAACCATACTCCCGGCTCCTTTCCGTCTCGGTGACAATAGGTGCGCACATTCGTCTCAGGAAAATTGCCGCACGGAACGATGGGCAGCCAGCGAGGATGCACTCGTTCCATTCGAAACAGAACAAGCCCGACCCAAGCCTTGAGTTCGCCACTGCCATCGGGAAATACATCCACGGTGAGACCATTGGGCAGAAGTTTCTGAATAATTGACGGTTCGCAGGCATAATGAAGAAACGTCAAGTCCCTCCAAGCCATGGACACTGAAGGACGCTGAGACTGGCGACTGCGGAGGGCAAGCGTCAGTTCGGGCGAAAGCACATCAGGAGTTTACTTAGCGTTAGAAAGAAGAGATGCCGATCTACGAATATGAGCCGGATAACCGCGAATGTCTGATGTGCGATGGCAAAATCGAAGTGATTCAGGGCATCGAGGAAGCTGCGCTCGAATACTGCCCCCAATGCGGTTTGGAGGTAAAGCGCGTGATCAGTCGAGCCTCATTCAAGATGTCGCGCCCTTCCGGTGCTGATCGCGCCGCAGCAAAAGGATTCACGACTTGGAAGCGGGTTGAGGAAGGAAAGTGGGAAAAGGTCGCGGGCCAAGGTGTCGATATGATCGTTGGGTCGGATGAAGATGTCGCAGCCGTCAAAGAGGAGAAGAAGGCTCCCAAGATGCTCGATCTGGACAAGGACTAAGTAATTCCGAGAGACTCTTCGAAGCCACACATGACATTGAAGGCGTGAACAATTTGGGCCGAGCCGCACTTGCCATTTGAGTCGGCCATCACTTGAATCGTCAGCAGACTATGAGGATGATCAGGAGCGAAGCGAAGGCGGTATTCAGCGTGTGGCTTGCCCTCAACGCTCTGGGCATGCCATTCGTCTTCTCCGGCCTCGCGAACGTATAGACTTCTCGAATAGCGTTCTGCGAACAAGTCGTCCAGATCTTCTGCACGGGACGGGGTTTGAATGGCGCATACGACGGTGGAGGCGTACACGCTTCCGAGGTCCTTCTCTTCAACATGCAAAGTAAGGCCGGAAAGCCACCCTTCCGTCTGCAGAAAACTCGCAATTCGATCTTCGTCGGCCGGGGCATTGGTCATCATGACCGGCGGCTCGATCAAGAGTCCAGACGTAGCCAAAGGACCGATTGCGATGAGGGCGAGCGTGGATGCCGCATCGGGTACGGAGAACTCATCACCGCACACGAGAGGATTGTTGTCCACTAGCTCAACAAGTCCCTTCAGGCTCGAAGCTAACTCGCCTACTTGAACGGCGCGATGCCAAGAAGACGAAGCATCCCATTGGAGAGGAATGACACCAGGTGTCTCAATAATTTCGGTGATTTCAGGATGGCTTTTCAGCCGATCCTGTAATCCCAAGAACCTGGAGGTGAAAACTTGCAAAGAAGGAGAGTCCCGCCCGAAGCGGGACGATTCAGTTAGTTCCGGTAGATGCTCATGGTCATTTGCATCGGCTTCGGAAGCTGTGCCATCGAGATCTGCATCTTGTTGTCGTTTCGAATCAGAGAACCGTCACTCATCGCGAGGTAAACCGTACCCGTGCCAGTCACCTTGGAAGCACCAGAGCCATTGAGGGTCAGAGTGATCTTAGCGGCCGGGATGCCGTTCATGTTCTGAATTCCAACGAGCTTGTACTTCGCGCTGACGGTCATCGGACCACTAGCGCCAGCGTTGACGGTGGTAGTTCCAGACCAGGTTCCTCCAACGGCAATCGGCTTCTCCGGAAACGTAATGCTTCCGCCGGGATTCTGACCAGCCGAAGATTTAATCATCTTGCCGCGATCATCGATGGTGGCAGTCACCTTAGTGACATTGCTGCCTCCCATGTTCATCGGCTTGCCATTGACCATCATGGACATCGGGCCTACGCTGTAATCGAGCGTCCCATTCTTGCCCTTCACCGAGACCACCTTCATCTTCATGGGGGTAGTCATGCTAAATGCCTGACCTTGAGCCGACCCAGAAGCTTTCATCGTGTAGCTCATGGATTTACCAGCCGTATACTTTACGCGAAGCAAATAACCTGAGCCTTGCTTTGTAATCTGCGCACTTCCGCTCACGGCTAACCCGGCGGCAAAAAAGAATATTCCAAAAGATTTTAGATTCATCGTTCTCCTAAAGTTCTACGCCGCTCCAACAGGCGAGCCCGCGAGAAACTCAGAGGTTGGGACGTATGGATAGTTGAATTGCGTTGCAATCGCCTCTAACGTTACTCTACCGTCAGCAACATTCAGGCCTTTTGCCAGAGCATCGTCCCTCTTGAGAGCCGTAAGACCTTGGTTCGCCAGCTTCGTCACGTAGGGCAACGTGGCATTGGTCAGAGCGTAGGTGCTGGTATGAGCTACCGCGCCAGGCATATTGGCCACTGCATAGTGAACTACGCCATCAACCTCATAGGTGGGATTGCGATGAGTGGTTGCATGGGTTGTCTCGAAACAGCCGCCTTGATCGACACACACGTCCACAATGACTGATCCTTTCTTCATGAGCGAGAGTTGCTCGCGCCGAACCAAGACAGGAGCGCGTGCGCCGGTCAGATAGACCGCTCCGACGAGGAGGTCGACCTCACTCAAGACTTGCTGCAAGGTGCCTGGGTTGGAGTGCAGGGTGATTACATTATTCGGCAGAACATCGTCCAGGTAGCGAAGACGTTCGAGATTCACGTCGAGAGCATAAACGATTGCGCCAAAACCGGCTGCCACCTTGATCGCGTTTAAGCCTACAACTCCCGCTCCGATGACCGCAACAGTGGCAGGTCGCGTACCGGGCACTCCGCTGAGCAGAACGCCCCGTCCACCCATCGGCTTTTCCAGATATTTGGCCCCCTCTTGAATCGACAGACGGCCAGCCACTTCGCTCATCGGTGTCAGCAAAGGAAGCGTCCGATTGTCGAGCTCGACAGTCTCGTAGGCGATGCAGTACGCCTTGGATTTGACCATCGCATGCATCAACTCCTCGTCGGCAGCAAAATGGAAATAGGTAAAGACGAGCTGGCCCTCTCGGATTCGAGGATATTCGGTTGGACGAGGCTCCTTGACCTTCACGATGAGGTCCGCTCGCTTCCAAACCGAATCCACGTCGCAGATCTCCGCACCCGCCGCTTCGTAATCGCTGTCGGAGATGTGAGTGCCTTCGCCGGCACCGCGCTCGACGAGCACTTGATGGCCATTGTGGCGGAGGGTGATAACCCCGGCAGGGGTGAGAGCAACGCGATATTCGTCTTCTTTGACTTCGCGGGGAACGCCAACAATCATTTTCGTCGAGAACTCCTTGGAACGTAATCGTTCTTTGTCCGATTTTACCGCGAGTTCACGCGAGCCCCGCGACTACTTGATGGATACGAGCTTGACAATGAACATCAGCAAGCTGTTCGCAGGAATTTCACCCTGGGGAACGGGTCCATAACCGACAGCCGGAGGAATCGTCAGTTGACGCGATTCACCAAGCTTCATTCCAAGGACGCCCTTATCCATTCCCGGAATCACTTGGCTGGCCCCGACTTTGAACTTGAGCGGCTGACCATGCTTCTCGGAGTTGTCGAATTCCTTGCCGTTCACGAGACGTCCGGAATACTCGACCTCGATCGTGTCGCCTTCCTTGACCTGTCGCGATCCGCTCCCAGGCTTTAATGTCTTCTCGTCGACTACATTTTCCTCACCGGCCTTGACGAGACCAAGCAGCTTAAGATCAAAGTTGAGCTGAGAGTTCGGAGGGATCTCTCCCTGCGCGTTCGCTCCATAGGCCAGCGAACTGGGTATCTGCAGCTTCCGTTCGCCTCCAACCTTCATGCCAACAAGCCCGAGATCCCAGCCTTTAATCACTTGGCCCGCTCCAACCGTGACAGGATACGGGTCTTTACCGACGTTGGAATCGAATTGTTTTCCGTTTGTGAGGGTTCCCGTGTACTCGACATAAGCAAGATCGCCATTTTCGACCGTTGCTCCCGTCCCGACCTTCACGTCCGTCTTCTTTAAGCCAGCATCCTCTGGGATCGAGGTTGTGCCTGATTGCTGCGGCACGCTTGGCTTCTCGCCGGAGTCAGCTGTCTTCTGCTCCGAACTCGAACAGCCCACGAGGGCGAAACAAAGCGCAATCACGATGCACGTCAAGACCCAAGAGTGCTTCATCACAGACCTATTTTATACCTGCCTCGCGAACGAGGATCGGTACACTTGCAAGATGGCCGGGAAAGGCGCACAAAAAGAGAACAAAGCGCCTGCTCGCATTCAAAATCGCAAGGCGCGACATGACTACCACTTCGAAGATACTTACGAAGTAGGGATCGTTCTTGCTGGGTCCGAAGTTAAAAGCATCTATCAAGGACGAGCGCACTTGACGGATGCATACTGTCGGGTCCTTAAGGGTGAGTTGTGGCTCCTCAATTTCGATGTCGAGCCCTACGAAAAAGCAGCGCACTTTCAGCCCGACCGGCGAAGAGATCGAAAGCTGCTTGCCCACCGCCGCGAGATCGACGTCTTGGAAAGAAAGTCCACCGAAAAGGGCCTTTCGATCATTCCCGCTGCCGTCTACTTCAAAAACGGAAAGGTCAAAGTAGAAATCGCCCTCGCTCGAGGTAAAGCGCATTACGATAAGCGTGAGAGCATTGCGAAAAAGGATGAGCGGCGGGAGATGGAACGCGCCCGCAGCAATAAATTTTAAGCAAATCTGCTACCTTTCTTCGCAGATTTCTCCAGTCTTGAAGCCAATTGACCGATGTAAACGATGTGGACGCTACCACTCAGTTGATTGTGTCGAGTCTGTTGGGTCAGACTGCCGACCTCATCGTTTACGAAGAGGGACTCACCAAAGTCTTTCGCGCCGAAATCAAGAGGGTTCAACCTCTGCAATTGCTCGTTCGCGGTGAGCAGCGCCCCGCGCTGAGAACCGCGCGAAGAGCCATGCTGATTGGACAAGCAGAAGGCGTGTCTCTAAGAGGAGAAGGGCATATCGATGCAGCGCACTGGACTGGGTCCGGGACCTCGGTCGATGTCGTGAACACGCATTGGGAAGTGCTCGATCGGCGACGGCACAAGCGCTACAATCAATCTCTTAAAGTCCGTCTCAAGATGGTCACCGAGGAAGGTGAGAACACTTATCTGAAGCAATTCGAGGGCGAGACGAAAGATATTAGCCTTACGGGTGCGAACGTCGTCATGTCGGAAGCTCCGGTCGCGGGGTCTCTTGTCAGCTTCGAGCTAGAGTTCGAAGACCGGAACATCGGCGGATTAGCACTCGTGACTCACCTGGATAAGGGTGGGGCGGCAGGATTGCATTTCGTCGAATTCTTCCTTTCGGGTGCAAGCGAGCTGGGGTCCTACCTCGGCGATACTCTCGCCGCCTAGCCGGGCCATTCCCCTTCGTAGACGAACTCCGCGGGACCTTTCATGGTGACGTGGCCGTCTTCGCGGTAGCAGATGTGAAGAGAGCCGCCCGGAAGTTCCATATCGACTTCGCGAGGAGCAACTCCGGTAAGAAACGCCGCAACGGCGACGGCGCACGCGCCAGTTCCGCAAGCGAGCGTTTCTCCCGCGCCACGTTCCCAGGTGCGTTGCTTGATCGCCCGCTCACCCTTCACCTCGGCAAAGTGGACGTTCACCCGCTCAGGGAAAAGAGGATGAAGTTCCAGGCGTCTGCCCGTGTGACGTACATCCACTGCGTCGACATCATCGACGAAGATCACAAGATGAGGATTCCCCATCGAAACGGCCGTTCCTCGAAATTCTTCGATTGGCTGAGCGATAAAGGTCTCGTCCGGCCCACCAAGCATGCCGATCTCTCCCCGTGTGAGCTTTGCTCGACCCATGTCGGTCAGCACATACTTGTCGGGTTCGATAGAAACCGACAACGTACCAGCGCCTGTTTCAACTGAAAGTGGGCTTACAAGGTCGGGCTGTAGATGATGGACATAGCGGGCAAAACATCGCAGGCCATTGCCGCACATCTCGCTCTCCGAGCCGTCGGGATTGAACATTCTCATCCGGAACTCTGTTCCGGCGCCCTTCTCGGCGAGGATCAGCCCGTCTGCACCGACTCCCCGACGACGATCGCAGACTTGTACTGCTAGGTCGAAAGGATCCTCCGGTGCCGGTGAGGAGATGAAGTCGAGCATGACGAAGTCATTGCCGATCCCCTGCATCTTTGTGAACTTCAACCTTATCCCTCGTTGAAGTCTCGGTCGTCATGGGGCTTGTACTGGCCGACAGGTTTGGCTGGCACGATGCTCGCCACCGCATGCTTGTACACGAGTTGAGTTGGTTTTCCGGGGGCATCGAGTAGCACTGTGAATGCATCGAAACCGCGTACCTGCCCTCGCAGTTGGACGCTGTTGGTGAGATAGATTGTTACCGCGATGCCTTCCTTGCGCACCTGGTTTAAAAACATGTCTTGAAGATTTATCGCTTTGCCCATGCAGTTCTCTACTTAAAAACATTTGATATGTGCTGCCGTGTAACGGTGGTCATATCTCTTAACGATGCCGATGCGATTCGATGAATGCGCGGTTCGGAGCGAAGCCATGTTCGCTGCCGCTTGGCGTATTGCCTCGTCTGAATGATCGTTGTCATTCTCGCTTCATCGAAGTCGATTTTGCGTTCCAGATGATCCCAGAATAATCGATATCCAATCGCTCTGAACGCTGGATCGGCTCGACTAAAACCCTGTGCTCTCAAACCCTCGATCTCGTTTACCCAACCATTCTGCACCATTTCATCCACCCTTTGTATGAAGCGTTGCTCAAGGTCCTGAGGATCACACTCAATAGCGAATTTGAGTCGCTGGAACTGCGGAACCTTAACTGGAGCCCCGGCTGGTGAAGCCATCCGCTCCAAGGCGCGACGAACTCTTACTGGATTATTCAGATCGGTTTTCGCGGCCAGGGCGGGAAATTCGTTGACGAGACGAACTCGCAGTTCACTCATTGGCGTGTTTTCCAACTCCTTCCGTAGCGCCGGATCCGGCGATGGTTGCATCGCAGAATATTCCTCGAAAAGCGCACGAATGTAGAGTCCGGTTCCCCCGACAACAACCACATTCCGGCCGGCAGCGTACGCCGCTTCCAAGATCGCAACGCAGCGGCTAACCCATTCGCCAACTCCAAAGGCTTCATTGGGGTTCTTAATATCGAGGAGCTCATAGCGCGACTTCGCCTCTGGCTTTGCCGTCCCAATGTCGAGGCCGCGGTAGATTTGAAAAGCATCCGCATTGACGAGCAGCGCGTTCAGCTCATCAGAAATAGATTCGGCCAGCGGGGTCTTGCCGCTGGCCGTTGGTCCCATCACTGCGATCAGCAGGGGCATGGGCTACTTGTCGAGAATCTTAACGCCATTCTTTGCGCTCGCCTTCACGTCGGGCTTCTTGGTGACGTCGATCTCGTTCTTAACTGTAAAGGAGCCGATCGTCTTCTCCTTGACGAATGATCCAGTCACTTCCACTTTTTGGCCATTCTTCGGAGCAGGCTTTAATTCGCCTTGGCCATAAACCTCAAGCTTTTTGGTGCCTTCGAGGACATCGAAAACAAAGTATGGGTGGCCTGCTTTGCTCGTCTTCTGTTTGAACTTGGCAACGGTGCCTTGCACCGTGATCACTTTGCCGTCGTACTTCGCAGCGCCCGTGAGGACATCAGCAATCTTGATCTGTCCCGTCGCGAAGGCAATCGCAGCCACCGCGAAGAAAGTAAGCAAAAGCGAGAATCGGTTTGTAAGTTTCATATCTTAGAATTCCATCAGCGAGAGAACGGGGTAGCCGAGCAAAGTCTCGCGACCGTGCAAAAACTTCAGCTCGATGAGGCAACCAAAGCCGCAAACTTCGCCACCAAGGCGCTCCACCAGGCGAGCTGCGGCCGCTGCAGTGCCACCAGTTGCGAGAAGATCATCGACGATGTACGCCTTCTGCCCGGCACGGATCGCATCTTCGTGCATCTCAACCGTGTTCGTCCCATATTCGAGCGCATATTCCTCGGAAATCTTGTTGTAGGGGAGTTTCCCGAGCTTACGAGCCATCGCGAAAGGAACCTTGAGATCGAGCGCAACCGGAATGCCGAAGATGAAGCCACGGCTCTCTATTCCAACGATGACTTCCGCTCCCTTGGCGCGAGCATCCTCCGCGAGAAGGTCGACTGCTTGCTGCAGCGCTTCAGGGTTTTCGAGCACCGGGGTGATATCCTTGAATAGAATCCCAGGCTTTGGAAAATCGGGTACGTCTCGAATATATTTGGCCGCCAAAATCTCAGGCATATTCGCCGAGGATACCTGCGGGTGACCAGACGAGGCATGTGTGGAGTAATCTCCGCCAATGCTTCGATCGTCGGCAATTGCCCTTCTGATCCTCCTCAACTCGGTTTCTTTTGCTCAAGTCTCAGTGAAGTCGATCTTGCAGGAGACGATCGATATGACCAGCCTCACACGAAGGCCAAAGCCCTACTTTAAGGAAGCTCAAGCCAGCAGCTACGATCGTCGCAGCACAACACCCGGAACTCCTGATTGGTTCGCCAACGGTGATGCCGGGAACTTCATCCGAATTGAAGAGCGAGACGGACGCAAAGAAAGAGTGATGGCCGATCTTACCGGCCCCGGAGCAGTGGTGAGAATCTGGTCGGCCAATCCGGCTGGCACATTGCGCTTTTATTTCGATGGAGAAGCAGAGCCGCGATGGTCAGCCAAAGCTACAGATCTGCTCAGTGGGAAAGTGGCTCCATTTGGAGAGCCTTTCGGATACGTTGCCGCAAGAGGATGGAACCTTTACGCGCCTCTCCCTTATGCCAAATCATTAAAGATCACGGTAGACGATAGCGACAAGGATGGATCGAAAAACATGTACTATCATGTCGGCTATCGCACCTACGAAGCAGGCACTGAGGTTACGACCTTTGACCCAAACGCGCTCGATACGGAAATGATCGAGCAGATTGGAAGAGCGATCCAGCGTCCCTACACGCCGCTATATAATATCGATCCAGTCACCCGCCGCTTGCCCGCTGAAAAAGAGCTCAACCTTGGACTTCCGAAGGGGCCCAGGGCAATCACCTATCTCTCAATTCTGCTTCAGAGAGAGAAACCCAAACTCAAGCGAGGAGAAGTCGAACCCCTCATCATCAAATATGATGATCCGCGCCAGCTTCACAACCTCATGCGGAAAGTGGAAATTGAAATGACATTCGACGGGGAACTCTGCGTTCGTGCTCCTATTGGAGACTTTTTCGGAGCCATGCCCGAACGCGATCCGTATCAGACCAATGCGATGGGGGTGAAACCAGATGGCACTATGGTTTGCCGATTCGCGATGCCATACGCAAAAAGCGCGTCCATCAAGATTAAAAACACGGGAACCGAGAATGTCCTCATTTCAAGCTTCACCGAAACCCTGCCGTACAAATGGGGAGAAGACAGCTACCACTTTAAGGCGCAGTGGACGGGAGAACACGGCAGCACTCGGCCATTTCGAGACATGAATTTCCTCACGACGACCGGCGAGGGGATCTTTGTCGGCGACAACCTGCTCATTAGCAATCCTGCACCCGGCTGGTGGGGAGAAGGCGACGAGAAGATTTATATAGATGGAGAAACTTTCCCCAGCACCTTTGGAACCGGAACCGAAGACTATTACGGCTACGCCTGGTCAAACCCGGAAGTCTTTATGCGTCCGTATCATGCGCAGCCGCATACCGAGCCTCCAACGAATTTCGGGCACAGTCAGGTGATGAGATTTCACATCATGGATCCTTATCCGTTCGAGAAATCTTTTCAGTTCGACATGGAGATGTGGCATTGGCAGGAAGTAGAAGCCACTTATGTACACACCGCGTACTGGTATGCCAAACAAGGAACTCCAGGGCCAGCTAGACTCGATCCGAAGCTGAAAACGGTTTATGAGTTGGTCCGCCCAGCGCCCGTCGAAGGAGCGATCGAGGGCGAAAACATGACGATTATCTCCAAGACCGGCGGAGAAACGGAGAAACAGGGCGGATTCTGGCAAACTTCTGGAGAATCGCAACTGTGGTGGAAAGATGGCAAGCCGGGCGATAAGCTGACGTTAACCTTGCCCGTAAAGGAAGCAGGGAAGTTCCGACTGGTCGGCAATTTCTGCTACGCGCCGGATTATGGGCAGATGAAGATTTCTCTCGATGGAAAAGAAGTGAAGTCGGTCGACTTTTACAGCAAAGCTCTCGATTGGAAAAAGCTCGATCTTGGGCGCTTCGATCTCACCATGGGAGATCATCAGCTAGAAATCGAAATAATCGGTGCGAACGAAGCCGCAGAAAAGCGCTACATGTTTGGGCTCGACTATCTCAAACTGGAAAAATAGGGCGGTGTCTCACCCCGTACTTTCCAAAGGGAGCGCACTAGTTCCCGAGTAGATGCCCACGGGAAAAGAAGGCACCGAAACTAGCTTTGAAGTCATCGCAATCACGCGAAACCAAGTCTCCTTGCCCGGAGCGTAGCCGTGCAAGACAACCCGAGTGCAGGTGCATACCTTCACCATCTTCCACCCTTCGTCGGGGCTGCGCGCCTCGACGGTAAACATGACCGAGCGGCCGCTGCCTCCCCGATCCCATTGAAGGACAACCGAGCCATTTACCGCTGGAATCACTCGGACTATCTTCGGTGTGAAGGGCTTGGCGGAAGTTCTTCGGCGGCGGGCTTCCAAACCCAGATTGACGATCATCTCTGTGCTCACATTAGGGTTTGCGTACACCATCGCGGCGATCGTGCTGAGGGTTTTCGCGATGGCTAGCTTCTCCGTGGCCTTTCGCTGCGTCGCCGCTCGATCAGCGGCTTTCGCTTCGGCAGACTCGTTGATCGCTTCGTTGAGATTTGCCTCGCAGGCGACGAGCTTATCCCTGAGGTCGGCCGGAATCCCGTAAGGATTCGTGTGCCCATCTCCCAAGATGGCGACCATGTGCGCACCCATCGTGCTCAGTTTCTCTATCTTGACCTTCTGAAAGTCGTTTCCCACTCGTCAACAATCCTCCTGTTAAGAGATCATCGGCAATTTCGCCCCCAATCTTCCCATTTCTCCGCAAAAAATTGGCTCGCGACCGGAGAAGCCGCGCACCGGCGTGGTTCGCGTGTGCACCGCAGCCGCTTGCGTGCACAACGCAGCGTCTGCGCTGATCACCAGCGGCCGTTTGTTGCTCACCAGACCCGCTAGGGTGCGCACCGTTGCGGGCATGGTGTGCAGATTCTCTGGGCAGCTTCGCACCTAAAAGCGAGCATTGCAGTAGCGCAGACCCGTTTTCGGTACTCTCAGACCCGAAGCGTTGATGAGTTCCAACCCAAAGATCCTTCCTCTGATCGCGATCGCGGCGATCTTTTCGATGCTGGCAGTCGTGCTCCTGCCGATGCCAGGATGGGCGGGAACGTGTGCCATGATCGCGCTTGTCAGCATCTGCTGCGCAGCTTTTCAAGCCATTCAAGCCAAGAAAGGAGATCGATTCGATCTTAATGCCTTGCGCAGGATTCACGAAAGGGAAGAACTCGACGCGATCGACGTCCCTGACGTGGACGAGGATGCGACGATCCTTTGCATCCATTGCGGAGAAGTATTCGATCCCAAGTTTGGCGTGTGTCCACGCTGCGGTTCGTCGAATTAGCGAACGCTGGCGCGATTCTTCACTGAATCTCTCTCCGCGGCTACGACTGATCCCACTTCCATGATCCTCTTAAAGCGCTGAAGATCTGCTTGAACTTGCTTTTGGGGATCGTTGCCCAACATTCTTGCGACGAAGGCGCCGAATAGATCGGCGGGCGGATCGTAACGGAAGACGACTCGAATGCGGGTGCCATCGTTTTCGTCTTCGAAATGGACGGAGCCGGCATTGTCTACCCCCGATCCTTCCAGCGATTCCCACGCGATGAGCTCGTTTTCGACATCGTTGATGATGCGGGCATCCCAAGTGATGATCATTCCGGCGGGTGCGCGTGAAATCCAGCGAGACTCGACGTCGTTCAGCTCGACAACCTTCACGAGATGATCCATGAACACGGGCAGATTTTCTAGGTTGCGCCAGATGCGATAAAGCTCCTCACGAGGTTTCTGAACGAAGACTTCAGCCTCGACGCGAACATTTTGCTTTCCGACTCCTGACGGCTTATTCGAGACATCTAGGCCAATGGCTTGATAGAGACGGCGATAACCCTGCTGGCCTCGGTAGATAAGACCTAGCCCGGCAGCCTTGAAAAGCAGGCCCGAAAATCCGCCTTTTCGGTGCCCGGAGAGAAAGAGGAGCCCTCCCGTAACCAAAGCGCCGATATGTTCCACATCGGAGGCATCAATTGGCGTGCGCGTCTGCAGAGTCTTTTCCATGGCTGTTGATATGACTTGCTCTCCTGTGCTCGTGTTCGCGAAGTGCGCAACCGAACTTGCAGAAATTTCGCAGTTGCAGGACCTATTGGGAACCGCAAATGTTTTGCCTTGCGTACACACTGTATTGCGCGGCGAAGCCGTGAAAAAGAGGATATTCGGATGACAGGAAAGTTGATGATTGGCGCTTTGGCGCTTCTTGGTTCGGTCGCAGTTTTCGCTCGCACTCAAGATCCGAGCTTTGAGTTTCCCGGAGCTAAGCACGTGGGCTATGAGCAGCACGTAAACCCGAGCAATGAAGCACGAACCGTTGTGTTGAGCCAGGACGAGAAACAGGTAAGCGTCTCTTTTACCAATGCAACGAACGCGCAGGTTTTGGAATGGCTGAAAGGTCAAGGGCTGAACTTCGCCGTGGCCGACGATCAGCTCAATAAGAATGCGCGTATCAGCATCCAACTCAATAAGGTGAGCCTCGATCGTGCTTTACGCGCGATTGCACGAGCTTGGGATGGCCGATGGGTTTTGCAGGATGATGTTTATGTCTTCCGCAAATCCGCGTTCGGCCTTTTTGAATCGCCATCGGTTCCTTCAGCGGAAATCGCGCGTCAGTCCGAGCGCGAAAGGGCTGGCGGAGCTTGGCAGAAGCAAATGGAAGAAGAGGCGAAGAAGTGGAAAGACGGATCTGGCTTCAGCGCTCCTCAGCTTGCGGAGGGTCAAGTCTGGGTCGACGGACAGCAAATGCCTTCGCCAAAAGCTTTCAGCTTTGAATCCAAAGACGGCAAGATCTTCATGAACGGCAAGGAAATGCCGATGCCGAAGATCATTGAAAAAAACGGCAAAGTCTACATGGACGGGAAAGAGCTTCCTTCACCGAAAGCTTTCAGCTTCGAATCGAAAGACGGCAAGATCTTCATGAACGGTAAGGAAATGCCGATGCCGAAAATCGTTGAAAAGAACGGCAAAGTCTACATGGACGGGAAAGAACTTCCTTCGCCAAAAATGTTTCGGCTCGAGACCAAGAACGGAAAAACCTACTTGGATGGGAAAGAAGTCAAGGGACAGACTTGGACATTCGGCGATAAAGTAGGAAAAGAATGGCCCGCCATGCCATCTATGCCTCACACCATGCGCGGCCAAGACATGGAAGGACTGTACGACTCCCTGACGACGATGCAGATGGAGACGATGAAGCGAAGAGGCTATTTGCTCTACAGCGATCTCAACAGCAAGCAACGGGCTTATCTGGGAACGATGGGCGGCGGTAGTTGGAGCATCAGCTTTAGCAACAACGGAAAGTCGCTGACGATCAAGAGCGATAAGTAGTCTGCATTGATAAAGGGGTCGCCGAGGCATTCCTTGGCGACCCCTGTTCCCGTGTCCTTCGGAGCCAATCGGCCACCTGCAGCGCGGCAATCTCCTTCGCCTTTGCCTCGATCATCAGATCCGCGCTAAACGGTAAGACGCGACACATCTCCTCCAGATCTTCACGATGAATCAAGTCGTCGTGAGTACCGATTCGAGCGTTCGGCCGTTGGGAGCTAAGGTGTACCTTTGGGCGGCAGGGCCATGTGTCTCGGACTCGCTCCAGAAGGCCTGCTAAGTCGGGCGACGGATTGATCTGGAAATGGTGTAAATCGAAGACGACCGGCAGTTTCGCTGCTTCCGCCACCTCTAAGATCTGTTCCAAGTTGAATTGCCTCTCGTCGTTTTCAAGCACGAGCCGTCGTCTCAGCTTTTCCGGCAACTCGTGCAGTTGGGAGATCAGACGCTCCGTACTTCCCACTCTGTCTCCGTAGATCCCGCCTCCGTGGACGACGATCCTGTGACTCTCATCCAATCCCATGAAGTCGAGCACAGTCGCCGCGTAATCAATTTCAGCAATTGCGGCAGATACCACGACGGGATTGGGTGAATTCAGGATCGTATACTGGCCCGGATGCATGGAAAACCGGAAACCGCGGTCAGTCCAATAACGCCCGATGCGTTCTAGCCGTCCTGCCGCAAAGCGATACCATTCAGGATTGAAAGCAGGATGCGACGCGAAAGGAATGAGAGAACTTCCCAAGCGAAACTGACGCAAGGGTCCGGACGAAAGCTGGAAAAGAATGCGTTCCAGGTCGTCCAGATTCTGCTGAATGGCTTCGGCGATTCTTGTTTCACCCAAGAAGCGAAGGATGAACCCATGATTTGTGGTCAGAGACCCGTCGGATAGAACGCAGGCAAAACCTATTCGTTCGATTTTCTCCGCTCCTTTCATCGTACAGATGACCAGAGCGCCGTCACCCGAGTTCCCGAGGAACCAGGAGTGCATCCATACAGTCGTTTAACCACGATTTGAAGTCATACAAGGCAAACTATGTCAACTTTTTACGCAGCATTTCCAGACGGTATCCAGGCAGAGCAGATGGCTCGGCAGCTCCTCGAAGACGGAGTAGAGATCGATGACATTAGCGTCGTCACCAGAGGCTCAGACAACATTGAAGCATCCGGTGGCCCGGCAATGGGAGATGCCTCCTACTTCGTAGGTCGAGACGACGATCCACCAACGAGGCGGACGAACGGCTCCCGCGGAGCCCTATACGAGGCGGCGGAAGAGTCTGAGATTGGGGGCGGCATCGCCACCGACACCATGGATCGCAGCGCCGACTCAGTCGACCAGATGGAAGATTCGCAAGAAGTGGCGGAGCGTGAATTCCTTGAGCCGAGGGAAGATGCATCGCACGCCTCGCATGAGATGGACGACCTTAATCGCGCGGTGAGGACAGGCTTTCCAACACCCGTGACTCCCCTGGACAAAGATCGTGCGAAACTACCGTCCGATGCCGATGCTGCCCTGCAATCCATTCTAGTGAATGGCTTGGGTTTGGTGATTGGAGGCGGAGACTTGGCGACTGCCGCTTTCGATTGGAATGGAAAGAGCGGAAACCCAGATTCGACCGCTTTTCTCACTTACCTCCAAGATGAAGGCGTCACTCCGGCGGCGGCGAACGAGATGTTGGACATCTTTGGAAACGGAGGGAGCATATTGGCGGTCGCCCTCACTCCCAAGCTCGATGAGGCAGCTCTCGAAGAAGCGGCAAACACTTATGGTGCAGTAACTTCCGGTTGGTTTGGCGCTCCTCGTTACTGATCTCGCTGCGGCTGAGAATCGATGGGAATAAAGAGAACGGTGAGCACGCCCGGAATGGACAGGAACATCACCCAAAGGAAGAAATGAGCATATCCAAAGTTGGACTGGATGATGCCACTGACCACACCCGCCACGGCAATGCATAAAGCGCCCGCTCCGGTTCCGATCGCGAAATGGGCGGTTCGGTAGCGCCCGCGTTGGGCTACCTGCATCAAATAAACCATGTAGGCAGCAAAGCCAAACCCGTATCCGAACTGGTCGACAAAATCCACGCCTACCAACGTTAAGGGAACGTCGCCAAAATACGAGCCGAAATGCACGATGTTTAGGGGCACGTGAGTGGAGGCTAAGGCGAGATAAAGCAGGTTCGGAAGGTGCATACAAAGGGCGAGCGGAATGAAGGATTTCCTTAGACCCACGCGCGAGACCAACCACCCTCCGAGCAAGCCGCCGATTACGATTCCCGCGACACCGAAATATCCCTTTATCACCCCTAACTGATCATTGGGAATCGCGAGACCACCATTGGCTATCGAATCTTTCAGGAAGAGCGGCGACATCTTGCTCACCATCGCTTCGCCAAATCGGTAGAACAAGATGAAGAAAAAGATCGGAACGATCCCGGGTTGCCGAACAAACGAGGCAAAGGCATCCCCCATCGGTGTATTCCGAATCGTCCTCTTCGATGCTCGGAGACAGATCGCAAACATGGTTGCGGAGATCGCGAACTGGACGAGCTCAGCTGAAATTCCTCCCAACTGGAGACCCAGAAGATCACTCGAATTCGGCAGCATCCAACCTTTCCACTGACCCTCAGGATCGGCTCCAAGCACCTCCCAAAGACCATGCGCTCCAAGCCGGACAAGTGAATTGAGGGCAAAATAGCCTCCTAATCCAAGGCCGAGAACGGCAAGGGTGCGCCAAACATTGCGGCCAATCTCCCCGGGTTCCGCACTGACAATCGGTTCGTCGGAGGAAATTCTTGGAACGGTGACGCGGTTTAGAAGGTGGCCGAGGGCGTAAATTCCGCCGCAAGCCGCGAGCACGATGCTCCAAGCGGTCATCTGATCCGTGCCGCCCGCTGCCAACTTTCCCGACACCTGAACCAAGATGCCAACGCAGAACAGTCTGCCGAGTCGATAGCAAGTGGATTGCACACCCACATATTTGGCCTGCTGCTCTTTCGTCATCGCGATAATGTAGAAACCGTCCGTCGCGATGTTGCAGAACGCGGATGCAAACGCGGTGGCCCCCAAGATTAAGAGCGAGATTTCGAAAGCAAGGGGAATCTTCAGTACAAGGGCTGTAGCGATGAGCCCAGCCGCGCAAAGCACTTGGCCGCCTAAAATCCAAGCTCGCTTCGTACTAGTAAGATCGACGAGTGGTCCAAGCAGTATCTGCAGGCTCCATGGAAGTGCAATCAGCGAGGTCCAGCGGGTAATGGGCTCATTGGCGATACCCATGTCCTTGTAAAAGACGGTCGCTAGTTCCTGCACTACCGTCACGGGAATCGCCTGCATGAAGTAGAGCAGCGGAACGAACAGCCATGGATTGAAGGTTGCGATCCGGGCCTCGTCCATCACGGCTTGACTCGGAACTTCAGAGGGTGCCTTAGCCAATGGCATAACGTGGAGACGAGTGATCGCCTCTCTATGATGCTGCCGAGAGAGATGCGGTTGCCTTAGTTGGGCAAGTTAAAATAGGTTCAGTGCGTCACCTCGCGATCCTGATTGCTTTGGCTTCGGCTCTTGGATGTAATGGTAATGCTAAGCACCAAGCTTCGGATAGACCCGCGCCCCCAGTCGATGGCTGGAGCGTCACCTCGATAGATCCTTCGAACGCCGATTCAGCTGTGCTCTGGAATGGCTTCATCGGCTTGCGCATAAAGTCTGACGGCACCGCCGAAGAGACGATGTTCGACATCGCAAAATACGAGTCTGCGGGAGAAGAGAAGATCCTCCCGCAAGCCGACGTCCTGGCGGGTGAATGGTCTGCCGGAGTTCGAGGTACGCCGCTAGTGCCAACCGCTTCAGCCGATTATTCGCAGACGATCGACTTTCGCCAAGGTGAGATCAGGACGCAGTGGACTCAAGATGTCGAAGGTACGGAGGTAAACGTCCAGAGCAGCAGCACCATTGATCCCGATTTCCGGCTCGTGGCGCAAAAGTGGAGGTTCACTGCGGAAAAACCGATCAGCATTCACTTCCGATCAGTCGTACCTGAAAGCATTCAACCAAGCCGCACTGGCACTGAGAACGCGGTTACATGGACTCAGGGTGGTGACTCGGTGGCACACGAAACCTTTCGCTCCAATCACTCAGGGGGAGGTGAGCCCTTTATGGAAGTTTCGGGGCCGCGGGTGTCGATAAGTGGGAATACTGGCGCGGGTCTCCCTTTCGAAGTGGAAATCACCGGCGATTTCAGTCCCACAACCAGTAGCCGTCCTCAGAAGTGGGATGGATCGTACTCGTCCCTTGCGAGACGGGTTAAGAGTATCTGGGAACAGCGTTGGCAGACGGATATCGAGATTGATGGACCGGTTGAAGACCAGCAGGCGGTGCGTTCATTCCTTTTCTTTCTGCGGTCCGCCCTTCACCCCGGCACAGACCGTTCCATCAGCCCGTTCGCCCTCAGCAGCGATAAATATTTCGGACATGTGTTCTGGGACGCGGACATCTGGGTTTTTCCCGCGTTGGCGCTTATCGATCCTGATCGTGCGCGGGCCATTGCCGAGTACCGACTGACTCGCTTGCCGCAGGCGCGAAGAAACTTCAACTCATGGATCGCGGCTGGGCGGCCGGTCGCGAACGGCAAAATGGGGCCACTCGCTCCCATTCCCTCCGGGGTCAAATTTCCCTGGGAAAGCAGCGTGAGCGGACGTGAGACTGTGCCTGGCTCGTCGCAATTTGAGGATCACGTGACAGGCTCGGTAGCATTCGGCCTCGTTCAAGCAGGTGCACTCGAATTGATCGATCCTAAATTGGCATCGAGCGTCGCGGGGGAAGCCGCCGAATTTTACTTGGGCCGTTCGGAAGAGGGCGAGCATGGTCGAGAGATTCACGGCGTGATGAGCCCTGACGAGAATCACATTGGCGACAACGATCTGTATACGAACTGTCTTGCCAATTGGACCATGCAATTTGTCGGAAAGCGATCGAACACCTTCTATTTGCCTGCAGACGATCAATCTCACTTAACTTACGATCATGACGCTCTGAGGAAGTACAAACAGGCGGCTGCAGTGCTTGCGATCTACCCTCTTCAAGATCCGATGGTGGAGAAAGAGGCCCGCACAATGATCGAACGTTTTGGATCCAAAGTCATCCAGAATGGCCCCGCGATGTCCGATTCGGTCCATGCAATCATTTGGGCACGTCTTGGCGAGAGCGAAAGGGCTTACAACCTCTGGAAGGAGAGTTGGGAAGACTTCACCGCCGGCTCCCTGAGCCAGTTCGCGGAGAAGCGAAATCTGAAGGACACCTACTTCACAACCGGTGCCGCCGGTTGTTTACAAACAATACTGTTCGGATTTCTAGGTTTTCGGATAGACTTAAAAGAACAAGAAGGAGCCGAGTGGTCGAAACCGCTCGCGCTACAGCGAATCTTGAGCGTTAAACCAAACCTTCCCAAGGCCTGGAAAAGTGTGAAGTTAAGGAACTTCACTGTCCGGGGCAGACGCTACACCCTAATCGCCACCCACAATGGTGTGCAAGTGATTCAAGGAGACCATTAACGAATGCCAAACGTTGTTTTTACTGTCGATTGCGAAGGCGCCCACCACGATCGATGCTTTACCGCCGAATACATCCGCGTTTTTGAGAGTGAGTTTGTGCCAGCGACGTGGCTTATCCACGTCAGTCTGAAAGATCCGAGCGCCAACACGAATCTCTACTATCACGAGTTCATTCATAAAATCCCCAATTGGCATGAACTGGGCATGAAGGTCAATTTTGAAAACGAGCGTGGTTACGTTGAGGATCCGAAGGAGAGAGGGAATATTCTTTGGGTCGCCAAGGACACGCTGAAGAGCCATATGGTGAAGGCGACCGCCTTCCGTGCTGGCGCTTTTGCCTTGCTTCCCACCGATATCCCCTACTTGGAAGAGATTGGCGTCCTGGTTGACTCGTCGATCGTGCCCGACGCCAATTACAAAATGTTCGTCGATTGGGCGGGTGCGCCCCACGAGCCGTATCACAGCTCGGCTGACGATCTCAAGAAGGAGGGCAACAGCAAAATCCTGCACATTCCCGTGGCGTGCCACGACGGCGAATATGGCTACCTCGACCGAGGCTTCGATGCCCTGCAGCCCCTCTTCCAGGCGAACGAGAGCAGGGAAGTCATCTGTCTCGGTCTGCGCGACTATCACGACAGCGTCGAAGATCTTCGCAAGACAATTCGATATTTCCGAGATAAGGGCGCTCACTTCACGACGCTTACCCAAGCGGCAAGCGAGCATTACGAGCACCACGAAGCTCTAGCGGCGGCTGGCGTCTAAACCAGCCAACAAAAAATGGATGGCGCGGAGTTCTGCTCCGCGCCATCGCCTTGTCACATCCCCTCCTTTAGCAGGTTCCGATGAACGCGGACGATTCTTGTTGTCCAGCCAAATCGTTTCAACGTGCTTGAGCGTCTATATGTTCGCTCCCCATGCGGCTCAAACGAGTACGAATATTCGGCTTTAAAACCTTTGCTGAAAAGACAGAATTCAGCCTCGAAGGTGGCTTTGTCGCGGTAGTTGGTCCAAACGGCTGCGGCAAGTCCAACCTTGTCGACGCCATCTTGTGGGGTCTGGGCGAAGGGAACAGCCGCAACCTCCGAGCTCAAACTGGCCAAGATGTAATTTTTAGCGGAAGCACAGCGAAAAAGGCGGTGGGTTTTGCCGAAGTAAGCCTCCTCTTTGACAACGAAGATGGCGCTCTCCCCATAGACACACCGGAAGTAACGATCACACGAAGGCTAAACCGAGCTGGAGAGGGCGAATACTTTATCAATCGCATTGCCTGTCGGCAACGAGATATTCACGAATTGTTAGCCGATTCCGGGTTGGGTCGCGCTGGCTATTCGATCGTGGGCCAGAAGGAAATCGACCAAGCGCTTGCCGCATCCGCTGAAGATCGGCGCGCATGGGTCGATGAAGCGGCTGGCGTGCAGAGGTACCGCGCACGCAAGCAGGACGCACTCAAGCGCCTATCTTCTGCGAAAGACCACCTGAGCCGCGTAGATGATATTCTGCACGAGCTTGATCAGCAGCGTGAGCCACTACGAGCGGAGGCACAGGTTGCGGCTCGCTATCGTGCAATATCTTCGTCGCTTCGCGAGATCGAGACCGGATTGCTCATTCAGGATTTGTCTCGCGCAGTCGTTGAGTTGGCCGAGCTCGAACAGCGGCTGCGTTCTGCGGCCGAGACGGCGCGAGCGGAGAGCGTTCGGGCCGAGGCGTTGGACGAGGAGGATAAGGCGCTCCGGGAAGTCGTTGCTCGGCGCGACCGTGAATTGGAAGACCTCCGCGTCCGTCTACAAGACACTTTGAAAGGAGTGGAGCGATCAGAAGGTTCTGTCAAGCTTTCTGGCGAAAAGTTGAACAGTTTAGATCAGCTGGAAGAAACCCTCCGGCATCAGAATAGGGAAGTCACGTTAAATGAAAGCGAAGCTGAACTGCATCAAGCGGATTTGATGCTGAATGAGGCGGAGCAAGAACTTGCCGACGCACAGAAGATGATCGGGGGAGCGGGTGAAGCTGCGCAGCGTTTGCATGGTCTGCTTGCTGCGGCTGAGCGTGAGCTCCAAGGTGCCCGAGATGCGTCAGCGGCAAGGCTGAAGGCGATCGCTGAAAATGAGCATCGTCGCGAACGTCGAAAGGAAGCTCTGCGGGAATTGGAGGGCATTCAAAAAGATTTGCCGCAGCTCGAAAGGGCCGTCACCGAAGCGACGGCGGAGCAGGAAACTCTAGAAGGTGCACTGGAAAGGTCCCAGCAACGGGAACGGCTTGGCGTTCAGCAACTGCGAGAACTGGATGGCGAAATTGCCCGATCATCTTCGCGATCTCGAGAACTTCTTGCGGAACGCGCAGCTCTAGAGGGGCGAAGACGGGGTATCGAAGCGACTCTCGCCGCAAACGAGGGTCTCACTCAGGGCTCCCGGGCCGTTTTGGAAGCGGCAAGAACAGGGAAGTTGGAGGGCCACTTCACTCCGGTGGGCGAGGCGATGCAAACCGAGCGGACATATGCCCTAGCCCTCGAAACCGCACTAGGAGCTACCGCGAACGACCTGATCGTGGACAGCGACAGCGACGCTAAGGGCGCGATCGCATACCTGAAGCAAAACCGACTAGGACGCGCGACATTCCAGCCCCTCAACCTCATTCGCCGAAACGATGTTAACCAAGAACTGAGGCGTCTTCTGACCTCGCCCGGGATCATTGGCCGTGCCTCGGAACTTCTGACCTGCGACTCTCGATTCCGGCCCGTCTTTGAAAGTCTGCTGGGAAAAGTGCTCGTGATCAGTGATTTGGATTCGAGCCTTAGGTTAGCAAAGACTTACGGGTGGAGCCGCCTCGTCACTCTGGAAGGGGAGGTAGTACACGCCTCGGGTGCAGTAACGGGAGGCGTTCAAGCCCGAGCGAATTACGGCCTCGTGCAACGAAAGGCAGATCTTAAGGAGTTGCACACGCAAATCGATCGACTCGATCAGTCGCTGCGTGAAGCCGAAATAGAGATGTCGAAGGTAAATCAACTGAGAGCCGAGACCGAGACCGAGATGAAGTTGGAGCGCGCAAAGTTAGAGGACTTGGTGGCGGAGATTCGTAACGCGAAGCAGCTCACCCAAACTCTGCAGCTCGAACTTGCGCAAGGTCGCCGCTCCCTTGCAAAGCTCGAGTCTGAGCTGGACCTCTTGGTTGAAACGTCACTAAGCACTGATGCCCCGAATACAGATGAGTTACAAGCCAAGCGAGACTCGCTCATCGAACAGCTTGCTTCGAAATCAGCTGACGCTAACCAGGCGCAGCAAAAGCTGCGCGATGCTGAAAAACGAGTGCGGGAGGCGAACACTCACCGGGCCGCATGCCTTCGAAGACTTGAATCGGCGAAGGCTTCAGTTGACGGCCGGGAGGCGCGCCTTGCCGGCCTTAGCAACGAGCGGGAGAAGCTCAGAATGGAGATGAAGCGCCACCAAGAAGCTCGTGACCGCCAATTTGCCTTGAGCCGACAGTTTCAGGCGGAACTGCGGGACGTTCAAGTCGCTCGCGATAAGGCCTCCCAATCGTCATTTGAGAAGAACGAACAGGCAAAGAGGGCCAGAGAGACACTCTCCGCCTTGGCGTCAGCGAATCACCAGTCAGAACTAGCGCGGGCGCGGGCGGAAGGAAGGCGCGCGGTAGCGGAAGAGCGACTCTTGGAAGAATATGGAATTGGTGCCGAGGAAGCTCTGCTGCAAGCTCAGGAGTTGGTGGTGCCAGCTGACGCAGCCCCTCTTGCGAGTCGTCTTCGACGTGAAATCAAGGCGATGGGGATCGTCAACTTGGGAGCGATCGAAGCTTTCGAGAGGCTGACCGCGCGCTACGAGGAGTTGACCAGCCAGCGTTCGGACATAGTCGAAGGAATTGAACAAGTCCTCCACGGCATGCGTGCTCTCGATCAGCTGACTCGAGATCGATTCCTCGACACCTTTAAGCAAGTGCAGGAAGCATATTCGGAGATCTTCTGCAAACTGTTTGGCGGTGGCGAGGGACAGATTATCTTAGATGCGCCCGATAACATCCTCGAAAGCGGTATCGAGATCGAGGTGACGCTGCCTGGCAAAAAGAAGCAGAAGCTAGAATTACTTAGCGGAGGCGAGAGAGCGCTTTGCGCTTCCGCATTCCTATTTGCATTGCTCCAAACAAAACCGTCTCCTTTGGTCGTGCTGGACGAAGTCGACGCGCCCTTGGATGGTCGGAATGTTGAGAGATTCGCCACATTACTTGAAGAATTTAGTAAGTCAACCCAGTTCATCGTCATCACCCACAACCCAACAACTATTGAGCGAGCACCGGTTTGGTTGGGCGTGACCATGCAAGAAGCCGGTGTTTCAACGCTCGTACCGGCTCGGCTGCCAGCCGCCAGCTAACCAATTTAGAAAAGCTGTTGTTTCTGATAATCAATATTATGTGTTTTTTGGATCAGAGGCGGACCGCATTCGTCTGCCCTGCCGCGATACAGCCGATGTTGTGTTATGGCTGGTTCAATTTGAAGATCTTGATCGTGCCATCAGGATCACTCTGAGCGGCCATCTTCTCGTCGCGGCTCATCCATAATTCCGAACCGGAGCGTTCGCCAAGACCGTTACCAGTCTTTACATCAAGCAGTTCGACAATCGGGCCGCCAATTTGCGATCTCCAGCCAATCACTCGGTCGCCCTTACCAAGGAAGCTGGCAATCTTCAGCTTTGGCAAGAACTGGAGCTGTTCACCCGTACTCGAATCGAACAGGAGGGTGCCTTGAATGGTCGTCGATCCATTTGGCTCAACCTTCTGACAGCTGACACCCACCCGTTTGCCGTCGTCCGACAGCACTAATCCTGCAGTTGAATTACAGTCAGGTGTGGAGATTTGCCGCGGCTTTTGGCTGAGGTCCGAAGGGATAATCACGACGGACCCAGGATTTCGCAGGTCGGTCGGTTCGATATAGACAGCATAAGCTGAGCCATCTTCCGAACCTGTGGCCGAACGAATTCGGTAACCGCTCGAAAAGAGCGTCGCCTCGCCCTTCTCCAAATCGCCGACTGCACAGAAACCGCTCCGGGCACTTCCGCTGCCATAAGAGCCGCAGAGCAGCAGCCGGCCCTGACCCGCGAACACGTCATTAAGTGCCGCCCCAGGCTTAAGATCAATTCGCAGAATCTTCTTCGTCGCCAGATTCTCGGCGTCCTTGACCTCGACGCTGGCCCAAGTATCTGTCCCGTCGGTCAGAAGTTTGACGAAAAGGATATTCTGCCAATCTGGAGTGATCCGCACCATCGTGTTCTTTGGCGCGTCGATTTTCTTTGCTCCAGATGATGAGCCGACATGGAAAATGGTGAGGCTGTAGTCAAGGCCGGTGGAAGCCACTCGTTTTCCATCCGGCGAGAAAGAAATGCTTGCAACCGGAAGGTTGTTCGCAAGTGTCGAAACGGGGGTGAAAGCGAGCGTTTTGACTGTCCGGGTGACTGGCGGATCCTGTTTCTCAATAATAGGATCCTTAGGCTTGATCGGAATTGGTTTCAGTTCCACCATAGAAACCAAATTGTCGCCTCGCTTGACCGTAGATGTAATCGTATTGGTCAGGTAGCCGTCCAGCTCGGCCTGAATCTGGAGGCTCTGTTCTGCGACTTTCTTGAGGTCAACGTCAATGGACACGGGCGCTCTTCCCCGCTTCTTACCATTCACTGAAATGGTTGCACCAGCCGGACGTGAGTCGATGGTAATTTTTCCGGTGGTGACGGGTGGGGGAGCGATGGGAACAGGCTTCAACTCGATCGGGAGGTCCGCCGCCTCGCCTGGATGAATGGTGATCGTCGTCTCTGCAGGAATGTAGTTCTTTAGCTCAACTCGAACTTTGAATTCGCGTTCAGGCTGATCTTTTAGGTCGGTCTGCAGTGTAAACGGAGCGCTTCCCTTCTTCTGACCATCGATCCACAAAGAAGCTCCAGCCGGAGTGGTGGTAACGGTAAAAGAAGCCTTCGTATTCTTCGTCGACGAAGTATCCCGGGGAGTTCCGCCCGTGGTCCCCGAACTACCGGACGAATTGTTCGCCATCAAAATCTGGCCCGAGCAGAAAAGCATTTGACCTTCCGTCTCGACTGATCCGAATTGCGGAATCTGCTTCCCGCCAGTCGCATTCGAAACCGAGTTCTGCAAAGCCATGTACAAGTCCATCAGCGAAAAGACTTTGCCTTTGTCTGCAGCTCGAGCTTTCAGTTCCTCGAGCAATTTATAGGTGAACACGCCGTGCCCAAGGTCGGACCGTTCAAACGTCTTTTGTCCCATCGATCCAGCCGTAAGGACCTGCCTGGCCGGACGAGCAAGCATTGCTTTGACCGTGTCCGAGTTCATCGCGATTGACCGGGAGGAGACGAGCATCCCGCTAAAACACGCGTCGGCAATGACGGCCGCGTGTTTGGCCGGACTTGATGCCAAGTAGTCCCACACTTGTCGCATCGGAAGGCAGGTCTCAAGATATGGCCCGGCGTCGGTCGGATCGTTCATATCAATTTTGGCATCGCTCGGGATCAGGAAGCCCATTTCCCCGCCCGTAGGCAGCTTTACCGTTTGTCCATGGACCGAGAAGTAGACGAGGATACGGTCGTCCGGCTTTACACCTTTGGAGCTCGCCAGTTTGCTCAGTTCGCGACGAATCCCCAGCAGCGTCGCTTTCTCGTTCGTCAGGACCGTGACCTCGCTTGGGTCGAAGCCGTAGTTGTTGACGAGCATGTCGCGCATGTCGTTGGCGTCTTTCTCAGCGAACTGAAGCTGAAGCTGCTTCGGCAAATTCGGATACTTGTTGATCCCAATGATCAGGGCATGTGAATCGGTGTAGAGGGCTTGGCCAGTCGGTTCAGCAGAGCGCGTTTCGACAAGATCCTTGCCTTGCTGGTCACGTAGCAGAGGCCACGACGTGATCGAAACGATCAGCGCAGCTAGCGCAAGCAATTTGCCAAACACCATGTACCAAGTTTAACGAATAAAACCCGCGCTCGATGCAGCAAAGAGGAAAACTAACTGCGCAAGTCGACCTCGAGAGTGCAATTAGCGCACGTAATGAATCTTGGGATCATTGATTTGATCGAGGAGCATGAGGGAAACCACTGGCATGGGCCGATCTTTGGCCACTTCTCGCGCCTCTTCAAAACTCAGCTCGACCGTCTGCATTCCACTTAGATCAATCCATTCGGCGAACCGAAAAGCACCGCCTTCAGTGCTAAAGCATGCCAATCCATGAACGCCCTCGTGGCAAAAGCACCCATATCTTTTGCTCGGGCTGTGGTGAAGAACAAAGAGCTTGTCCGGGAATGTTTCATCCAGACCAAGTAGCGGCAAATCTAAGACCATGCTCATCGTGCTGTTGACCATTTATATCGGTCAATGACGGGCTGTCACTAGGGTCCAAGGTGCAAGGAAGCGTAATTGCGCCGAGGTTCGCAGGAATTTATTGCCGCTAAGGTTCATGCGGTCGATCGTGTGCTCGGCTGCGCAAATTCTCAATCGGCTTAAGGTCGGTAAGCTTGGGTCCGTGGAAACGCCTTTGTTTGTCGTCGACAGTTTCACTTCTCGACCCTTCCACGGCAACCCGGCCGGCGTGTGTCTGGTGAACGAGTGGGGAGACGATGAACGACTGCGACAAATCGCGGCGGAGGTGAACCACGCCGAAACAGCTTTCGTCGTGCATGAGCCCGACGGGTGGCTCCTCCGTTGGTTTACACCAACCGTTGAAGTGGATTTGTGCGGCCATGCGACTCTTGCCGCAGCTCATATCCTCTGGGAAATTGGGCGCTGCGACCCGGAAGCGGTGATCGAGTTCAAGACGCGCAGCGGCGTCTTGCGATGTTCCAAACACGGCTTCGGAATTCAAATGGATTTCCCATCCGAGCGTTGCTCAGCCGTAGCCGATGAAGCCACTGCAGAAGCAATCAGAGACTGTTTCTCCCTGAAAAGCGAGCCGAAATTTATCGGAAGAAACCGAATGGACATCCTGGTCGAATTGGGCGAGGAAGATGAGTTGCGGAGCTTGAATCCAAACTTGGCCGCAATTTCCTTGCTTGAGGCAAGGGGAATGATCGTCACGGAAGCTTCAAGGTCGGCTGATTTTGACTTTATGTCCCGGTTCTTTGCCCCTGCGGTTGGAATTCCTGAAGATCCGGTTACCGGTTCCGCACACTGCTGCTTGGCTCCGTTTTGGGGCGAAAAGCTTGGCAAGACTGACCTAATCGGCTTCCAAGCCTCACCGAGAGGCGGGGCGGTCCGGGTTGCCAACCGAGGTGACCGTGTTCTACTGCAAGGCTCGGCTGTTACCGTAATTCGAGGGGAGCTGGCGACATGAACTTCGTTAACGCAGCCACCTCACGTCAACTGGACAGCGTCCGCCAACTCTTCATGGAATATCAAGCTGGGTTGGGTATCGACCTGGATTTTCAAGGTTTTGAAGAAGAGTTGAATTCCTTGCCCGGAATCTATTCCCCACCTGCAGGAAGACTCTACTTGATCGAGGTCGAAAATGAAGTAGCGGGTTGCGGGGCGCTGAAGCCGCTAGGTCCTGCGGTATGCGAACTGAAGCGAATCTACGTTCGACCTCGGTTCCGGCGTCGAGGACTTGCTGAAGCGATTTCAGAGCAGCTGCTCGCGGACGCCCTAGAAGAGGGTTATCAGATCGCCAAGCTAGACACCCTGGCACGATTAAGCGGTGCCGTCGCGCTTTACCGCAAGCTTGGATTTTCGGAGACCTCAGCCTACAATTTCAATCCTCACCCGGACATCCTCTATTTTGAAAGACGCCTGTAACCTTGTTGCGAGACCCGCGTCGAAATCAGTAACCGATGCCGATCACGCCACTTCTTGCTCTTGCCGCAATGTCGACTCAGTCGCTAAAGCCCACTCTGTGGTTAAGTCCATCAGGAGGGATTTACCTGAACGGCAATCAGATGAAGGCGAACATCACCCCCGGTGTTAGCACCGTACGCTTCCCTGCCGGCGTGGCTTACGATTTCAGCGGAGAGCGGGGCGGCATTCTGCTCGGCGATCTCGATGCCTTAAAACCCAAAGGTTCGTTTACGATTTCAACCTGGTTGTTCCTTCGCTCATACGTTAATGATGGCCCCGGTGCTCAAGTCTTTTTCCGCGGTGACGATCGGAATGGTTATGACTCCTACTCCATGGTGGTCACGGGCGATAAAGTGCTGAGCTTCTGCATCTGGAACAGCGACAGCGACGGGATGTCGGTTCGGGCAGAGATGCCGCTTGGTCAGTGGGTCCATATTGTAGCGAGCTTTGACGCGGCAAGCGGCCGCATGGACCTTTGGAAGAATGGCTTCCAGACCTCGTTCACTTATACAACTCGAATACCCGAGATGGGTCTCGAAGATAGCGCCTCTCCGGGCATCGGTATCGGCAATGTGCAGAATAACCA
>JAEVZK010000142.1 GCA_023392285.1 Armatimonadota bacterium
ATCGAAGAGCGCTCTGCCGAAGAGCTAACGACGATCGAAGGAGCCTGTGTGGGGCCAGATGGGTGCTCCGTCTTCAATCCCGCGTTTGATATCACGCCAGGAAACTTGATCAGCGCCATCATCACCGAGTCAGGCGTTTTCGAGCCGCCATATCAATTCTCGCGGCAGCTTCGGATTGGCGTCTAAGCTGTGGAGAAGCGATGGATATCAGGAGCATCATTGAAAAGAAGCGGGACGGGGGATCGAATTCCCGAGAAGAACTCGAGTGGATTGCTCTCGCCGCCGCCAAGGGTGAAGTTCCCGATTATCAACTGTCCGCTTGGCTGATGGCAGCTTACATCCATTCACTCACCGATGCGGAAACGGCCTGGCTGACCCTTGGAATGGCTGCCTCGGGAGAAAGGATGGATTTGACTGGGCTGCCAAAACCCTGGGTAGACAAACATAGCACGGGCGGAGTAGGTGACAAAACCACCCTCGTTCTTCTCCCGCTGCTCGCAAGCTGCGGCGTCACGATGATGAAAATGAGTGGACGAGGTCTGGGCATAACGGGGGGAACGATCGATAAGCTTGAATCCATTCCGGGCTTTCGCACCGACCTTTCGGTCGAGGAGCTAAAGGATCAAGCGAAGCGAATCGGCTTGGCCATTAGCGGCCAAACTCCAAACTTGGCTCCTGCGGACAAGGTCTTTTATGCGCTGCGCGACGCGACCGAAACGGTGGGGTCGATTCCGCTGATCGTTTCCAGCATTCTCAGCAAGAAAATCGCTGGAGGAGCCGACACGATTGTCATCGACGTTAAATGCGGATCGGGAGCCTTTATGAAGACGCATCACGAGGCGGAAGCGCTAGCCCAAGCCCTCAAGAAGACGGGCGAACAGGCAGATTTGGATCTGCATCTCGCGATTACGGACATGACTCAGCCACTCGGCCGGATGGTCGGGAATGCGCTCGAGGTGGAGGAAGCCGCGGGAGTGCTCACCGGGCAAGAAACGGGAAGGTTTACCGACCTGTGCCTCGACTTGGCCGGTTTGTCGCTCTTTGCCTCCGGCAAAGCCGAGACTCGACAAGCTGGCCAAGAATTGGCTCGAACCGAGCTGCTTAGCGGTCGAGCGCTCGCGAAAGCTCAAGAATGGATTTCCGCGCAGGGTGGTGACGCGACCGTCCTGACGCGGCCCGACCGCCTCCCACGAACCGCCAACCGCCAGGTGCTCCAGTCTCCGTCGGCAGGATTCGTCGGCCAAATTGATGCAGAGGCGATCGGAAGAGCGGTCGTCGAGTTAGGCGGGGGCCGCCATCGCAAAGGCGAACAGATTGATTTTGGGGTTGGCATCGAACTCAATACAGAAGTGGGGGCGCAAATTGGCAAAGGAGATCCAATTTGCACGGTCCATTACAACACGGAAATTGATTTCGACCCAATCCAGGGCGCCTTTACAATCTCCGAATCAGAACCACACCCGCAAATACCCTTGTTTAGTGTCCTGTAGGCTATTCTCTTTCGAAGAACGCTTGGTTTTTCACCGTTTTTGTGTCACATTAAGCAGAGTTAAACGATCAAGCGAAAGCTTTTTGCCGTTTTTCAGAACATTTCAGTAAGTGTTTAAGTCCGCTTAAGCGTTATTGGTGTGATTGCTATGAAGGAGAAAACCTTGTTGAAGTTTGGCCTAACCGCCATTTTTGCGTTGACCGTTGCGATGGCAGGTGCGTCGCGGCCAGAGCCGAATGCATTTTTGAATCGGAAAGCTGACTCGGTGGCGGCGCTGGTAAGCCAAGTTCAGTCCGATCCGCAAGTGATGGATCGCTACCGACGCCACTTCGGCATGACGGATCAAGAAGTAGTGCAAATGCTCCGTTCGCTTCACGTTGCTAAGTTGAACGACGGCGGCACCTACATGATCTACTCGGTGGACGAGAAGACGGGAGTCATCAAATCATCGGCCCAGCACTTGAAGCCAGGCACTCGAGTGTTTGCCGATGCGAACGGCAACCCTGTGCTTAAGCTGAACTGTGGCAACGCATTGATCACCGGAAGCAACAATCAAACTGCATCGATCAACCCATCGATGCCCTCGCTGAACGATGCGTCGAAGGACATCGCGGTTTCGACGCCTGAAGCAGGTGAGCTGACGACCATTCCAACTGCGACGGCGCTCACGCCTAACGAGCCTCTCGCGGTCACGCCGATGATGCCTCAGGTCAATACGGGTTCGAGCAACCAAGGGTTCGCTCTGCCCGCAGCGTTGGCCGCCCTTGGTGGAGCAGGTGCATTCCTAGTCGGCACTCACGGAACCTCCTCGGTTCCGGAGCCCACTTCGATGCTCGTGATCGGTGGCGCGATTGCTTCGCTAGCGCTGCGACGCCGAAAGAAGTAAGACGGGACTACCCTGTCGCAGAAATGGCCGCTCGCTGTGCGGCCATTTTAATTTTGCGGGCTGTTTTCATGCTAAGGTCGAGCCTTAGCGGAGCTCTACTCTTTGGGAAAGTAGTAGTTGTCGTCCCCGTAGAGAAGCTGAATCTGGCTAATTTGGCCGAAATGGTAGTACATGTTGGCGACCGGCAGAGTGATCATCGTGCGCCCGTCCAACTTCCCCATCGGGGTCTCAAAGGTTCTCTCAAAAAGTGAGTAATCTTGAACTCGAATGGCGCTCGACAAGTACTCGCCGCTTTCAAGAAGCTGATCAACCGCCTCCTCGATCGAGGTCGGCTCCTCGGCCATATCCCCGGCATCGGCACCCTTGAGCGACGCGCCGATGCGAAAGTTGACGCGGATGCATTCGATAACTTGCTCCATGACCGTGCGAGTTTTTGACGATTCATCACAACTTGGTCGCCAGTTGAGCTTGTCCTCCTGCGTATTTTGCAGTGAATGAGCTAGCAGTTTGGCTGCTCGCTGGGCGATGTTTGCCTGAAATTCAAAAGCCGTTTCAGCTCGTTCTATCGTGTCACTCATTCTCTTTTCCCCTCTGCGTGTCAGTGTATCCAAAGAGCTAGGGATCAGGGTTCTACCGGAAACGGGTTGCGACTGAAGCCATGCTGATGCCAGTACGGGTACGGCAGCACGACGGAGCTCGCCTTGTCGAGCAGATCGATCTGTTCCGAGGTCAGATTCCAGCCGACCGCTCCCAGGTTTTGGCGGAGCTGCTCTTCGTTTCGGGCACCGATGATCACCGTCGAAACGGTCGGGCGTTGCAGCAGCCAATTGATGGCAATCTGGGGCAGAGTCTTGCCCGTTTGGGAGGCAACCTGATCGAGCGCATCGACAACCTTAAAAAGATATTCATCCGCCACTGGCGGCGCACCGCCCATCGTCGTCTCATTGCGGACTCGCGCGTTCTCCGGCAACGGTTGGCCGCGCCGAATCTTGCCGGTGAGACGACCCCACCCGAGCGGTGACCAAATCACGCCCCCCACCTTCTGATCGAGTCCGAGCTGCATGAGCTCCCACTCGTAATCACGGCCGATGAGCGAGTAGTAGGCTTGGTGGGCCACATACCGCGGAAGATTGAAACGATCCGAGTAAGCGAGCGACTTCATGAGATGCCACCCGCTGAAGTTCGAACATCCGATGTAGCGAATCTTTCCCGCTTTCACGAGGGTATCGAGAGTGTCCAACGTTTCTTCGACTGGGGTTTGAGCATCAAAGCCATGAAGCTGAAAGAGGTCGATATAGTCGGTTTGAAGGCGCTGAAGCGACCCTTCCACCGCATTGATCAGGTGGTGTCGTGAGGAACCGACATCATTTGGGCCAGGTCCGAACGTAAACGTCGCCTTCGTCGAAATCAGAACCTCGTCTCGTTTGCCTTTGATGGCTTGCCCGAGGACCTCTTCCGCCCCGCCTTTGGAGTACACGTCCGCCGAGTCAAACATGTTGACGCCTGCATCGACGCATATCCCAACCAATCGACGCGCCTCTTCCACGTCGCTGCTGCCAAAGCCCTGATAGAACTCACCCCGTCCGCCAAATGTGCCTGTACCAAAACTAAGGACCGGCACCTTCAAGCCCGATCCGCCCAACCTTCGAAATTCCATCAGAAAGTTCTACTCGGGCAGCGTCACCGGGATTAGCACGTCTCCCATTTACCAATTTTGGGTTTTCCAGCCAAGTTCTGCCGATCCTGTCAGGTAACGCCGTATAATCTCCCCATGCTCTCGACGTTGAGGGGAAGCCGAGTTTAATGCCGACACGAGAAGAATTTCATCTGATCGGCGGAGGCAAGGCGGTCTTCTACGTTCTCATCACGCTCTCACTGGCGATCATGTTTTGGCAGATTGCCGGCCGAGTGAAACTGTGGATGCAAGGCAAGCCCATCGAAGAGCGTCCTTCCGGCTGGCGATATTGGATTCCCAGGCGCACCGATTTCGGAAAATGGTGGTCGAACGTTTGGACCTTTGTGCTCGCGCAACGTAAAGTGCGAAGCTCTCGGCGTAAATCGGGTGCGCCGATGCACCTTCTTCTGTTTTACGGATTCTTTGCACTCTTTATCGCGACCACCATTCTCGCGGTCAACACCTATGGGCCCTATAACTTTCATAAGGGGCTTTTCTTTGAGGTTTACGAGACGACGTTCGATCTCCTCGGCCTATGGTTCGTCGTGGGCTGCTTTTGGGCGCTCTTTCGCCGGATCTCGCTCGAAAAGCAAAAGCTGGGGGAGGCAGCGCTCAGGGAACCGCCCCACTCGCCAAGCGACGAGGCTCAATATGAGAAGCAGAAGATCGACAAGCGGCGGAAGCCGATCAGCTCGGCTTGGACCGACTACATGGCGCTTGGCCTCCTCATCATCATCGGTTTAACTGGCTACTGGGTTGAATCGGCACGCATTTCGAACTGGGCATTCCACGATGCATCACACTCGTGGGACCGAGTTTCACCCGTTGGCTACCTCTGGGCCATCGTGCAAGGTCCGCTCAGCGACAACATGTACCGCTTCATTTGGTGGTTCCATGCGTTCTGGATCTTCGTTTTCTTCGCGGTTCTGCCAAGGATGCGAATCCGGCACATCGTGATGGCGATTATCTCCGCTGGCGGCCGGGTCGAGCAGCCGATGGGGGAACTCAAGCCGATTAGCATGGCAGAGGTCGAGGAGACCGGGAAGATTGGGGTGGCTACCACTCAAGATTACGGCCGCTGGCACCTCATGTCACTGGACGCCTGCATGGAATGCGGCCGATGCACCGAAGTGTGCCCGGCATGGAATGTTGGCAAGATTCTCAACCCTAAGCAGGTCGTACAGGACCTGCGCAGCGCCATGGAAGATGGCTCTAACGTTGCCGAAAAGGTTAGTGAAGAGGCGCTTTGGGCATGCACCACCTGCAACGCGTGCGTTGAGGCCTGCCCCGTCCTCATCCGACATGTGGATATGATCGTCGACTCACGAAGATGGTTGGTGGCCGAGGGCAAACTTAGCGGAACGGGTGCGGTCATGCTGCGCCAGGTTGGCAGCACGGATCATGCCTGGGGGCAGCCGCGGAACTCGCGCGAAGACTGGATGAAAGGAATGGAGATCCCTCTTTGCCGAGACGGCGTCGAGTTTGAGTACCTGTTCTGGGTCGGTTGCGCTGGAGCTACCGATCCCGGCGCGGTCAAGACGACGAAGGCCGTAGCGGAGCTGCTCAAGAAAGCCGGGGTTTCATTCGCCTGCCTTGGTCAGGAGGAGGCGTGTACGGGTGATCCCGCTCGGCGGATCGGGGATGAATTCTTGTTCCAGGAAAAGGCGATGGGAAACGCGGCCCTGTTTCAGGCGTACGGCGTCAAGAAGGTGGTTACGGCTTGCCCTCACTGCTTCAACACGCTTAAGAACGAGTACGGGCAGATATTTCCCATGCTCGACGATGGGAATCAAGCTTCGCCCGACGCCGCCGATCCGCAAGCGACAATTCTTAATCCCAACTTCCTGGAAGTCTGGCATCACTCACAACTGTTTGCAAAGTTGATCGAAGAGGGACGGCTCAAAGCCGCCGAGGGCAACGACACCGTTTTCCATGATCCCTGTTACCTCGGACGCATCAACAACGAGAGTGACGCCCCTCGTGCGGTCTTCGGAAAGCAGACCCAATTGAACGAGAGTTTGTCCCCTGAGCCGGGATTCTTTGCGAGCGGCCCGCACGCTGAACCGGGCCAATTAATCGAGCCTCCGCATCGAGCGAGAAAGACGCTCTGCTGTGGCGCAGGGGGTGGTCGGATGTGGATGGAAGAGCCTCCCACGCAGCGCCCCTCGAATCGACGCGCCGAGGAGCTGGCCGCGACAGGAGCCTCGACCGTGGCTGTTGGATGCCCATTCTGTCGGATCATGATTGGCGACGGATTGAAGCAGGTGACCGATCGCGAAATCAATCTGATCGACCTCGCCGAAGCCCTCAACCGAGCCAACTAGCGCTTAACGCAAACCGTTTTTGTGCGGGGTCGTCATAATAAGCCATGCTCCGCACCGAAGTTTTGACAGGTCCGGATGCCTGGAACGACTTACGTTCAGAATGGAGCGAGCTCGTCGGCGATAGCCCTACCGCGACACCATTTCAGACGTGGGAATGGCAGGCCGCATGGCTCAACCATTACCGACGCAATCGCAAGCCGCTCTTGCTGACGATCCGCGAAGGTGAGGACTTGATCGGTCTGTATCCGCTGGTGCGCTCCTCGGGGGTTTGGCGCACGTTGCGTCCCGCGGGCGTGGGTCCAAGCGATTATCTTCATCCGATCACTCGGCGCGGGCTGGAGGAGAGAACCGAGCAAGCGATGTTTGGCTGGCTCAGTTCGGTCAAGAAGATCGATCTCGTCGATCTTCACCAAATACGGGAAACTCATCCTCTAACCCAGCAGAATTGGCCCAGAGAGCCGGTGCAGCAAGCCAGCTGTCTTTTGCTCGATCTTCCCCAAACATTCGATGCCTATCTTGCGACGCTCAGCAAGAGCCTCCGGTACGACGTGAGAAGGCTCGACAAGACGCTCTTCAAGGCGGGGAGGTGCAGCGTGGACCAAGTGAAAGAAGAGGAAATTGGCGAGGGGCTGAACATCCTCTTCGATCAGCATAAAAGGCGATGGAAAAAGCGCGGTCTGCCGGGTGCCTTCATTGGCCGCGCACAATCGTTTCATCACGCTTGGGCACAGGAAGCGATCCGCAATGGGTGGCTGTGGCTCAGCATCCTCCGGCTGGACGGCAACCCCATTGGCGCGATCTATGCGATGCGTCTGGGCGCTACCTGTTACTATTACCAGGCCGGCTTTGATCCCGACCATGGCTCTATCTCTCCCGGGACGCTTCTGGTTGCGGCGACGATCCGTCGAGCGATCGAGGAAGGGGTGAGTCACTTTGATTTTCTCCGTGGCGACGAGCCCTACAAGAAGCGTTGGAAAGCCCAGCATCAGTTTGCCAATATGCGCCTGATCTTCCCAGTTCGCGGCCGTCGCGGCGAGGCAGGCGCGGATTGGAATCGCGCAGGCAGCCGAATCGAAGCTAAGCTTCGGGCGCGATTGGAAGGTAAAGGGCTGCTAGGCTAGGCGAAAGTAGCCTTCAAACTCAGATCCTTCTTTCGAGCCGGTGGTCGGCTCGAACTCGGGATGACCGCCCCGCCATCCCGACTGAAGCGCCGCCCTGTGGCGCGGAACGGAGGGATCTGGCTGTGCGAGCGCTCGTTTACATGCCAACGGGTAGAAATAGGCAGCCGTCATACCCAGGTCGTTCGTGCCTGGACGTGAAACTCAGTAACCTGCGTCTTTCCAAGCTTGCTGATACTTCGTATGAACGTATCGAGGGACGGAGAAGCGATTCGGCGCACTTTCCGCGGGCTTCTGGTCTTCGGTAAATGCGATGGCATACCCCGCCCGCTTCGCGGCTGCTTCAACCCTTGCATCAAATTTCCCGTTTGGATACGCAAGTGTAGTGACCGCGTGCCCAAGATGCTTTTGCAGCGAGGCCTTGGACATGCTCATCTCTTTGTCTAGTCGAGCCTGTGGCAGCGTTCGCAAATCGGGAGGATGGCTAAGGGTTTGCGAGCCGATTTTCACCAGCCCTTCCCGATCGAGTTGGAGTAATTGGGGCCAGGTCATCTTCGGCCGTCCGACCGGACTTCCCACGAAAGCCGTGTGGACGAACATGGTCGCTGGAATGTGGCGCGCTCTTAGAACCGGAACTCCGTTCTTGTAGAAGCCAAGGTAACCATCAGCGAAGGTGAGGCAAACTGCCTTGCTTGGAATAGGAGCTTTCGTGGTCAGGTGATAATAGAGTTGATCGACACTTATAAAGTGAGCTCCGCGTTTGCTCATCCAGTCCAATTGACGCTTGAATTCGTCGGTCGTGCAGTCGAACCAAAGCGAACTCTTGTCTCGGTGCGCGATGATATCGTGATAAACGAGCACTGGAGTGCGCGTGCGTAGCCCAGGGACGAGCGAAGAATTTTGGAGCGCGACAACCAGCCCAATCACGGTGAGCATGGAGCAAGTTTACTCACCTGACGTCGTCGATGATTTCGGCGATTTCCCCATTCAAACGGGTCTGGCACAATTCTTGAAAAATATTTTTATAGCGGTGAACATGTCGTTCATCAGAGCGTCAACCACTCTTGTTGGGTTGATTGAAGGAGAAAGCAAAACCTGCAATCTTAATTAAATTGGGAGGCGAAAGCCTCCTTTCTTTTGTTAACATCTCCTTATGCCGCATATTGTTCTGGAAACAACAGCCGATCTCTTCGAAAATGCCAACATCCCCGATATTTTAGAGGCCCTTGTCACCCGCCTCAGCAGCTTCGACACGATCGCTTCTAAAGATATCAAGGCGTATCACACCCTTCGTTCTAACTGGTGCATGGGTGCTGGCGCTCCACCTGGTTTTGCCCACGTCACCGTCGGCATCAAGTCTGGCCGCCCTGTCGAGCTTCGCCGACTCATCGCGGACGGCATGCACCAGACATTGCTCGACCAGTTGTCTCTTTCAGTTGAGCATGATGACATCTCGGTTACCCTCGAGGTTCGGGAATTCGATTCCGAGACTTACCGAAAGCGCTAGCATCTGAAGCTGAAGCGTTGGGGGATGGACTGGAACGATGAAATGAGTTAACCTAGCCGTATTGTGAACAAGCTCTTCGCAAGTTCGGCCCTGCTCCTCGTCACCTTCTCCCTCAGCTTTGCACAAGGCTTCACGCCCGACAATTACAAAGATCTTCAGTGGACAAATGTGGGTCCAGCACGGGGAGGGCGGTCCGTGGCCTGCACCGGAGTGCGCACGAGGCCGAAGGAATTCTATTTTGGAGCCACGGGTGGAGGGCTCTGGAAATCGACCGATTCCGGTGAGAACTGGGCTTGCGTTACCGATGGATTTCTTGGCGGCAGCTCGGTGGGAGCGGTGGCGGTCAGTGACTCGAACCCAGATGTGGTTTGGATTGGGTTAGGCGAGCGGGACATCCGCGGAGATATCTCGGAGGGAGACGGCGTTTACAAGTCAATCGATGGCGGGAAAACCTGGACGCACATGGGCTTACAGCGCTGCCACACGATCAGCCGAATCGTCATCGATCCAACCGATCCAAACAAAGTGTATGTCGCAGCGTTAGGGCACGTCTTTGGCGCGAATCCAGACCGGGGCGTGTTCAAGAGTTCCGACGGTGGCAAGTCTTGGGTTCGAACTTTGTTCGCGAATGATAAGTCGGGAGCGGTCGATCTCGTGATGGATCCCAATAATCCTTCCGTGCTGTATGCCGCGACATGGAATGCTTGGCGCAAGCCTTGGTTCCTGAACAGTGGGGGCGAGGGCAGCAAGCTCTGGAAGAGCGCGAATGCTGGAGAATCTTGGTTCGACCTCACATCCAAGCCCGGTCTGCCTACCGACACGATCGGAAAGATCGGAGTCACCGTGTCCAAAGCGAATTCCAAGCGCGTTTACGCGGAAATAGAGGCGAAAGACGGGGGCATTTTCTCCTCGGCCGATGCGGGTGAGACCTGGCAAAAGGTGAACGACGATAGCCAATGGCGGCAGCGAGCCTGGTACTACACCCACATCTATGCCGATCCGAAGGACGAGCAGAAGCTGTATTGCCTAAACGTGGGTGCCGGTCGTTCGACTGACGGCGGCAAAACCTGGACCGGCATGAGAACCACCCACAGCGACAATCACGATCTCTGGATCAGTCCTGACGATCCGAAAATCATGATCGAGTCGAACGACGGAGGGGCGTCAGTGACGCTCGATGGCGGCAATCGCTGGACTGCGCAAGACTATCCCACGGCCCAGTTCTATCATGTGATTGCGGACGACCACGTGCCTTACAAGATTTATGGCGCTCAGCAGGACAACAGCTCGATCATGTTGTCCCAAGGCGAACTTGACTCTCCAGAGAAGCACAACTGGCAGGGAACGGCGGGCGGAGAAAGCGGCTACATCGCGATCAAGCCAGACAATCCCGACGTTGTCTACGGAGGCAACTACTCGGGCGACCTCAGCGTGATCAATTACATCACGAAGCTGAGCAAACAGATCGATCCCTGGCCCGAGAACCCGATGGGCCATGGGGCAGCTGATCTCCAGCACCGCATCCAGTGGACTTGGCCGATCGTGTTCTCCCCGAACGATCCCAACCTGCTCTACACGGCTTCGCAATACTTAATGAAGACCACGGATGACGGTCAGAGTTGGCAAATCATCAGCCCCGACCTCACCCGCAACGACAAGAGCAAGCAGGCATCAAGCGGTGGTCC
>JAEVZK010000042.1 GCA_023392285.1 Armatimonadota bacterium
TTTAACTGTTGGGAAGCGCGGCCATGGGATAGCTGCCGAGAACGGTGATTTCGAGGGTGAGCGGGCGAAGCTCCTCAAGCGCGTTCCGCATCGTCTCATCGTGCCGGTGACCCACGCAGTCGAGGAAGAAATTGGATTCGAAAGAGGCTCGCTGCGCGGGGCGGGACTCGATCATCAGCAAGTTTACGCCATATTCGTCGAAGCCCCTGAGCGCACGATATAGGGCACCCGGCTGGTTCCTGAGGTTAAACATAACGGTCGTCTTGTCCCGCCCAGTCCGAGCGGGTTCATTAAATCCAATCACGAGGAACCGCGTGTGGTTGTTAGCATTGTCTTGGATGTGCTCGCGCAGCATCGGCAGACCAGTGAGATCGGCGGTCATCCGGTTGGCAATCGCGGCCGCTTCTTGATCCGCGACGGCAGCCTCAGCGGCACGAGAGGTTGGAACGACGGACTCGATGACGGCTTGTGGCAGATGTTCGCGCAGCCAATGGCGGCATTGCTGAGAAGGCTGCGGCCCTGCATACACTCGACGAATCTGATTCAAAGATTGTGCATGGGAAAGAAGATGATGGTGAATCGGCAGATAGACTTCCGCGCAAATCCGCACATTCGTCACGGGAAACTCATCCAAGGTTTCGGGAACCACACCGGCGACGCTGTTCTCCAAGGGAACGAGCCCGTAGTCCGCCTGGCCATGCTCGACCGCTTGAAACACCTCCGCGATCGTGGAAACGGATGAGTGGGTGGCACTTTCCCCAAATGTTTTGAGGGCCGCCATATGCGTAAACGTGCCGGCGGGACCCCAATAGGCGACGGTAAGAGGCTTCTCCGCAGCTCTGGCGGCCGAGATCACTTCCCTGAAGATTGCGGTCAACTGCCTGTTTTGAAGGGGGCCGGGATTTTCGCGCTCCAGCTTTTCGAAGATTTCTCTCTCTCTTTCGGGGGTGAAGTAGGGTTTATTCTCCTTCCCTTTGAGGCCTCCCACTTCGATGGCGAGCTTGGCGCGATCATTAAGCAGCTGGATCAGTTGAGCATCGATTTTATCGATGGCACCACGAATTCTCAGAAGTTCCTTTTTTAGCTGATCATCCATAATCTCAGATTCATTATCCCCCGACTTGAGCGGGCAACTGCGGGGATCTGATAAACGACGAGGCCCAGCGCCATACGGCACCGGGCCTGCTTGAATCAGCCGAATTTAGGCCTTGCGAGCTTTGCGCTTTCGAATGAGAGCGAGAGCACCCAAGCCCAGAGCGGCCATAGAAGCTGGTTCTGGAACTGGATTAGCTGAAACAGTGATGTTGTCAAGGCGACCCGTTCCGCCAGCGGCGACGGTTCCACCGTTGATTGAAACGGTTGAGTTATCGACGATGCGGAAATAGACGGTTGCTGCATTCTCGACCGCGGAGATACCGGTGAAGTCAAACGAATGGAAGGACACTGGATTGACACCAGCGGTCGGACTCCAAGCATCGTTGGTGATCGAGTACTGGCTGCCGAAGCCGGTGAAGTTCGTGCCGTCCGTGCTGTACTGGAAGATCCAATCGCGAGGACCGGTGTTGCTGCCGGTCTGGTCGTACGAAACCGAAATATTGTTTAGGCCAGTCGTTGCGACTTGGAACTGCCAGTAATCGCCGACCGCATAGGTGTTGGCGCTGATCGACTTGGCTGACCCGTTGCCAGCGGGCGTGCTGAACGTCGCGGCAGTTGCATGATGGCTGGTCAAAGAGCCAAGACCAGAATCGGCACTGATCGGAGGAAGGTCATTTACCGCGGTCGTTCCGACGGTGGTGTTCTCAAAGTTCCAGTTGGCGATCGTCACCTGTGCTTGGGCAGCTCCGGCGATGACTGAGATTCCCGCAATAAGAATAAGTTTGTTCATGGTTTGGATTCCTCTCCTTCGCCGGGAATTCGCCCAAAAACGGGCTAATTTATTTCCACGGCACCAGTAGGATACTCAGGTCTTTTGCAGGGTTCCACCGTTGCTTAACCCTTGTTTAACATGGCGCAAGGAGACATCCATATCCCAGCAAATCTACGAGCAAAAGAAAAAGCCGAGCAACATCGTCGCTCGGCTTCTTATGTCCAACTCAGAAGAATTTACTTAGCTTCCGCTAGCTCCTTCTTCTCCTTCTTTGGCTTCTCACCGTTCGTCTTTTTGAAGATCACCTTTCCATCTTCATCCATGTCGGCGAGAATCTCATCACCCTCGCTGAACCTGCCAAGCAGCATCTCCTCGCTCAACGGATCCTCGATGAACCTTTGGACTGCGCGACGCAGAGGTCGCGCGCCAAGATTCGGATCGTAGCCCTCGTTGACCAGCTTGTCTTTAACTGCTTCGCTCAAGTCGATTGTGATACCCATCGACTTCGCCTGCTCGTTGACCCGCTTCAAGTAGAGCGATGCAATCTCCAGGATTTCTTCCTTCTTCAAGTGTTGGAACACGATGACTTCGTCCACGCGGTTGAGGAACTCAGGTCGGAAGAGTTTCTTCATCTCTTCGATCATCTTGTTCTTCATGCCCTCGTAAACCTTCGGGTCACTCGGGTCGGTCTTGATGTCTCGGAAGCCGAGACCCTTGTCCAACTCGATTGGTCGAACGCCGACGTTAGAGGTCATGATCAACAGCGTGTTGCGGAAGTCGACGGTGCGGCCTTGGCTGTCGGTGAGCTGCCCATCTTCCATAACCTGCAGGAGGATGTTGAACACTTCCGGGTGGGCTTTCTCGATTTCATCGAGAAGCACGACCGTGTACGGATTGCGCCTTACCTGCTCCGTGAGCTGGCCGCCCTCATCATAGCCGACGTACCCGGGAGGGGCACCGACCAGACGAGAGACCGCGAACCGCTCCATGTATTCAGACATGTCTATCCGAACCATGTTGCTTTCCTTCTCATATAGGTAAGCGGCGAGTGCCTTGGCGAGCTCCGTCTTTCCGACGCCCGTCGGACCGAGGAAGATGAAGCTTCCCATCGGTCGCTTCGGATCTTTCAGACCAGAGCGAGCTCTTCGGATGGCTCTGGACACCGCGACAATTGCATCGTGTTGGCCGATAATCCGCTCGTGCAGATCCTCTTCCATGCGGAGCAACTTCGCGCTTTCGGCTTCGACAAGCTTCGTAACCGGAATACCAGTCCAGGACTGTACAATTCCCGCGATTTCAGCTTCGCCAACGACCGGCTCCTTCTTCTCAAGGTTGTTCCAAGCCTCTTCCCGTTCTTGAATGCTCTTCTCGAGCTCTTCGACTTCTTCCCGCTGCTTTGCGACCTTCTCTTCGTCGGCGCGCTTGGCAGTGTGCTCCAGATCGCTCTTCAGCTTCGTCAGTCGGACGCGGTCGCGTCGAACGTCATCCGGCGGCAAGCTCTGCTGCAGTCGGACTCGCGAAGCCGCTTCGTCGATAAGGTCGATCGCCTTGTCGGGCAGCGAGCGGTCGCTGATGTATCGCTGGCTCAACTGAACGGCAGAGGTAATTGCGTCATCGGTGATCTCGACCTGATGGTGCGCCTCATAGCGCTCGCGCAAGCCTTTCATGATGTCGATAGCCTCTTCCTCGCTGGGTTCCTTCACCTTGACGGCTTGGAATCTTCGCTCAAGTGCGGCATCTTTCTCGATGTACTTGCGGAACTCATCTTGAGTCGTCGCGCCGATGCACTGCAGTTCGCCGCGGGCGAGCGCCGGCTTCATGATGTTGCTGGCGTCGATCGCGCCCTCAGCGGCGCCGGCTCCAACGAGGGTATGAAGCTCATCGATGAAGAGAACGACTTGGCCGTCCGACTTGCGGACTTCCTCCATCACTTTCTTCATGCGCTCTTCAAACTCGCCTCGATACTTCGTGCCAGCGACGAGGCCGGCAAGGTCGAGAGCAACTATTCGCTTGTCCTTCAGCAGGTCCGGAATGTCGCCGCTAACGATTCTCAAGGCTAAGCCCTCAGCGATTGCGGTCTTACCGACGCCTGGATCACCAATAAGGCATGGGTTATTCTTTGTTCGGCGGCAGAGAATCTGCATGACTCGCTCGATTTCGCCTTGACGGCCGACGACGGGGTCAAGTTTGCCGTCGCGAGCAAGTTCCGTCAGATCGCGGCCGAACTCATCTAAGGTCTGCGTTTTGGTGTTTCCACCCGAGCCGCCGCTTGTGCGTCCGCCACTTTGTTTGGTCTGCGTTTCGTTGTCTTGCAGAGCCATGACTTCACGGCGAGCCTTCTCAAGTTCGACACCCAGCTTTGCAAGCACTCGGCCTGCGAGGCCGTCGCCTTCGCGAATGAGGCCGAGGAGCAGGTGCTCCGTACCAATATAGTTGTTGTTGAGGTTGCGCGCTTCGTCGTACGCCAAGTCGATGACTCTTTTGGCGCGCGGGGTGAGCGTCATATCCTGGGCAGGTCGTGCGTCGCCGCGCGGAAGCTGTTTTTCAACTTCGGCACGGATTCGGTTTAAGCTAACGCCCAGCTTCTCGAGGACTCGGGCCGCGACACTGTCACTTTCCCGGACCAGGCCCAACAGAAGATGCTCGGTGGAAACGTAGCCTTCCCCAAACTTCTGAGCCTCCTCCTGCGCATAGAACACTACCTTCCGTGCGCGTTCTGTAAAGCGTTGCCACATATGTTTCTATTTCACCTTCTACATTCCAACGACGGGCGGAAATGCCCCCGTTGGCTCTGCCTTTTCTACGATAAACGCCGGCGTCTTAGCTCAGGAGCTAGGACCAAGCGTAAACCTATGACGTTCCCGGCATCCTTGCCGCTTCGTCTTGTAGGACTTTGCGGAAGGTTACCCCTGCCCTGTTATTGTTGGCAGGAAGCGCCTGAGTTTAGAGGTCAGCTTTTCGCTTTCTGAATCGAATGAATAATGGCGGCCAACACAGGTCGAATGGACACCGGCTGATCAAAGATAGACCCGCTCGCTATCGAGGGTATGGAGTCCAAAGAATATGAGCCTGTCCGCCGACGTGACTCCTTCACAAGAACCGAATTGGAGCCTATGCAATTAAAGGCGGTCAATATATTGCCACTTTTCCACCGCGCGACTAGTCTTAATCTGGATAAGTGGTGCAAAATGGTTTCTCATGGGCGGGAACTGCATTTCCACCATCTGCTTCTTCGCGATGACTCTTTCGGCTCACGCGGAAATCAAAATGCCCTCCATGTTCGGCGAGAACATGGTTCTTCAAGGTGGTGCCCGAACTCCGATCTACGGACAGGCGCTTCCCAATGAGACGATTCGAGTGACCGTCGGCTCCCAGACTTCCCTCGCATTGGCAGATTCCGGAGGACGGTGGAAGGCCGAGATGAAGTTGAAGCCAACTTCGTCTCCCGTGACCGTGAAGATCGAAGCCGCTAACGAGAAGATCATCTACCGCAACGTGCTGATCGGTGAAGTATGGCTGTGCGGCGGCCAGTCCAACATGGAATGGTCTCTTCACGATACTCGTGCGGCGAAAAAAGCGCCCAAGGAGCTTCCAAGCTTCGATCGCAAGGATATTCGCTTGTTCACCGTGAAGCATTCAGTCGCAAATGAGCCTCTCGCAGATGTTAAAGGCCAGTGGATTGTATGCAGCACCGATAAAGCAAGTGATTTCAGCCTGCTAGGCTTATACTTTGGAGTCCATTTGGCTGATCGAATCAGGCAGCCGGTTGGACTGGTCGACACCAGTTGGGGCGGAACTCCGGCGGAATCGTGGACTTCCAAAAACGCCCTCGCCCTCAGTCCCATCACATTCCCGCTTATCAATTCCATGGCCCCTTCGCCGCTTGGCGCAGGTCAAGAGAGCGGCCGCCTCAAAATCGAGCGTAAGGCCAGCGTCCTCTACAACGGAATGGTTGCCCCGGTTCTCGACTACGGCTTTAGGGGAGTCATCTGGTATCAAGGCGAATCGAACGTCGGACGAGCCGATCAATATAAGACCCTGTTCCCCGCCCTCATTGCGGATTGGCGAAAGCAGGCGAAGCGACAATTCCCATTCTTGTTCGTCCAGTTGGCAAACTATGCGAATCACAACCCTTCGGCAACTGATTATGCGGAACTCCGGGCATCCCAGCAGTTCGCCTTAGAGACCGTTCCGAAAACGGGCATGGCTTCAGCCATCGATCTGGGGGATCCTTCTGACATCCACTCGCCCCGCCGCGACGAACTGGCCAAGCGCCTGATGTGGGTCGCGCTGGACAAAGCCTACGGATTGCAGGCTCCGTCCCTGGGGCCGGTCTATAAAGAATGCTTTATCGAAGGCGATCGAATGCGGATCGATTTCACCAACAAGCTGAACGGACTGATAATGCGTGGCTACAACGGCCTCAGCGGATTCGAGATCGCCGGGGAAAATCGACAGTTCTACAAAGGCTATGCGAAGATCGAGGGCAACACCATCGTCGTATCATCCCCCTTCGTATCAAAACCTTGCGCAGTGCGATATGCCTGGCGCAACGCCCCGGAAGCAAGTTTTTACAATTCTGCTGGCCTACCTGCTTGCCCTTTTAGAACGGACGACTGGGAGACAGAAGCCGACCCAGCAGCCAACTCGGTCTAAACGGCTAGGCTACGACCTGGCCATCGACCAGCTTGACGATGCGAGTGGCCTCTTCCAGCATGGTTGGGTCATGCGTAACCATAACCAGCGATCCTTCACCCCGAAGGCGATTCAGTAACTGCACCACCCCCGCGCCGTTTTTATGGTCGAGAGAAGCAGTGGGCTCGTCCGCAAAGATGACTTTTGGCTTGCCCAACAGGGCGCGGGCAACGCAAACTCGCTGACGCTCTCCCCCGCTCAGCTCGTGCGGCTGCCGGTGCGATTTTTCCGCCATTCCGAGTTCGGCAAGCAAACTTCTTGCCTCATCGCGTAAGCGCTGCCCCGGCGAAGCGAGCATCACGTTTTCAATAGCGGAAAGATATCCCAATAAGTAGGGTTGCTGAAAAACAAAGCCGAACTCCTTGAGTCGGAGCGCGCTCCTTGCCTCGTCACTCATCGACTGCAGCGACTGGCCACCATAACGAATCTCGCCTGACGTCGGGGTCTTCAATCCGCTCAGCAGATAGAGCAGCGAGCTCTTGCCGGACCCCGATGGGCCAAGAATGCCAAGAAACTCGCCGGGTTTTACCTGAAGATTGGCACTCTGCACGGCGAACACTTGTCGGCCATGATCGTTATAGACGAGCGCGGCATTCTGAGCTTCGATCAAACCAGCCTCCGCTCGACGACCCCCACCGGATCGAAGTTTCTAAAACGCAGAACCACCGTGAAGATCGCCACTAACATGATCGCGATCGGGATTGGCAAAGTGTAGCGGAACGCGACAGGATCGTTGACCAGCAGTCCAAATCCGTTCGGATCCATCAAAGTGCGCTTGACGATGACGAGCAAACCATAGCCGAGACCCACTCCGAATATCCAGCCAAATACGACAACGACTGCCGATTCCTTCAGCACCCGCGTCAGAAGCTGTCTCTTCGTATAACCGAGAGCCTGAAGAAGACCAAACTCCACTAGGCGCTGCGACTGGTAAATGTTGATCAACATTCCCATCATGAAGGTGATCACCACGACCAACAGGCCGATCACCACGTTAAGTATCTGGAAAAGAGTTTTGAACATCGTCTTGCTTTGTCGATCGATGACTCGATAGGCGTACAATTCCGCCCTCGACCCCTTGAAATGCTCGAATGCCCAGTCGTCCAGCCTTTCCTGATGCGCCCGATCTTTGGCGAAGAACAGCACGCGGTCGATTGGAGGAAAAAAGTTGTTGTTCACATAGTCGTAATCGAGCACCATGGTCCATTGGTCGGTGTAGGCGATTCCCACGACCTTTACCGTATCAGGTGCCCAACTCTCCTGATCTTCAGGATCGAGCAACCTTGAGCCAATAGCAAGTTTCAAATTTCGGGCAACCGGCTCACTGATGAGCGCTTCCGGTTTGTTCTTGTCCGGCAACCGCCCTTCGATACGGGAGGTGTGGAGCCGCTTCAGCCAGTAATTCTGGTCATCCCGTTTTAAGCCGATGGCCACAAACGGCCATTTTCCAACCAGACTGCGCACTTGAGTCGAAGTGCCACGAACCATCATCACCCGCTCAAGAGGGACCGGACTTCCCTCCTCCACCTCTTTACGGAGGCCCGGGGTAAGCGTCGGATCGCCGCGAGGGCTCAAGGCGAGGAAGTTCGATGAATACGAGTAGATCGTCTGAATAGAAAACGTGATTGAATTGATCATCGCGACGATCCCCGCAATCAGCATCACCGCAAGCATGATCACCCCGATCAGGGGAATGGTTTTCCCTGAATTGCGGAGCAAATAGGTCAAGGCGGCAAGCGGTCGCCGCGCGCCGCGATTCTTACCGGGTGCTTTCAAAACTTCCGCCGATACCTCAAGAAAATTTCGCCGTTCACCTCGTGATTTTCGACCAAATCATAAATCTGCATTTGCTCACGGGGTAGGGCGTTGCCATCTGCATAGGTCGGAACATCTTTCCCCAGCTTGACTTTGGGAGTTATGGTGAGAAAGAGTTCGTCCACCAGATCAGCTTCAAGCAGCTGTGAATTGAGGTTGCTGCCACCCAGAATGAGAAGCTTTTCCACGCCTTCGTGTTTCATCGTTTTGAGGAGACTGGGCAGATCCACCTTGCTCCCTGGCTGCGCAAGATGACGCACACGATCCGGAATGTTTGCAGCCGTAACGTTGCCGGTCACCACCGTTGCATCTCGCGAAAAGAATTGATGAGAAAAGTCGAAATCTCCCTGGCTTGAGATCACGAAGCGTTTGGCAGCCAGAGGCGACCAACTCGGCTTTGAAGCCCGCAAGGTGCCCGCCCCGACCAGCACGGCATCGGCCTGAGCCTCTAAAGTCTGCATGACGCGATGATCGAAGGGAGATCCGAGATCGACCACATCCTCGTCTCGCTCTCCGCTTAGAATCTTCCCATCGATCGTCGTGACCATGTCGATATAGGAGTAGGGTCGATCTCGATGGACTCGAACCTCCAGCCCTCGATAGAGAGTGAGTTTGAGGCCGAGTTCGCGTTCGATCGCAGCGGCCAAGACCTCGTAGGGCTGCTCCGCAAAGCGTTCTGATCCGATCATAAAAGTCGGGACATTCCACACGCCCGTTTTATAAGCTTCCACATCAAAATGAACCACCCGATTTTTATAGGTTTGCTCTACCAAAGCTTCTCGTAACCCCTCGATTCTAGGTGCGTATCTCATTACTAATTCAAGATCGGCAACGGGCTCGCCCCGCAGCCAAAAGGCTTCCATGAGATCGCCGATGAATGGGTTTACCGCTTCAGGTGCATGTTCCTTTAAGAACGCGACGGCCTCGAGGGCGAAATGCGTGCGCTGCTTTTTCGGGATTGATGGACTGGGACGGGGAACGCCCTCCAGACGCAGCTGAAGGTCAAATCGGGTTGGAATGGGAGGCTTGCCTGGCGGGATCATCTCGGGCCGGATCTCCGGCCACGCCAGTTCCTCTGGCCAAAGCTGATACGGCAACCAATCGAAGGCCGCGTCATACTCTCGACTCAGCCTCCGAGCCTGGTGCCATCCAATCCAGACTTGCGGACATGTGAAGTCGAACGCTACCGGAATGACAAGGGACGGCATTATGCAGTCCTACGACTTTGCCGGAGGAATGCTTGCAGCAGCCGAGCGGGCTCCAGTCTCGCCTAAAGCCAGTAAACTATGCCTCCTATGTCAGACGATCGTTCGATAAGAGAAGTGAGACTTCAAAAGCTCGCTCGTATGCGTGAACTTGGCCACGATCCTTTCGCGCAGGAAAAGTTCACGATCGACCGATCGGCTCAACAGATGTTGGATCGATTTGAAGGCCTTGAGGGACAGCATGTGTCCTTCGCAGGTCGGGTGGTTTCTTACCGTCTCATGGGAAAGGCCGGTTTCGCCCATATCAGCGACGGCGACGCGAAAATACAAGCCTACTTTCGCAAGGATGATCTAACCGAGGTTGAGTGGGAACTCTACCAATTGCTCGACATCGGCGACCATATTGGGTTCACGGGCGAGCTCTTCCGAACCAAGACCGGAGAGAAGTCCATCCACGCTCGCAGCCTCACTGTGCTCAGCAAGGCGATTGAGCCTTTGCCTCTCGGCAAGGAAAAGGACGGCGAGATCTTTTCTGGTCTTACCGACACCGAAACCCGCTACCGGCATCGCCACTTAGACCTCTTAGCGAATCCCGAGGCTCGTGCCACGCTTTTGAACAGGGCACGCATCGTGAACGCCGTCCGGCATTATTTCGACGGACAGGGCTACCTTGAGGTGGAAACGCCTCTGCTGCAGGTACAAGCCGGTGGCGCCGCCGCGCGGCCTTTCTTGACTCACTACAACGCCTACGAGATGGACGTGAAGCTGCGAATCTCGCTTGAGCTCTACCTAAAGCGGATCATCTGCGGCGACGTGCCGAAGGTCTACGAAATTGGCCGGGTGTTCAGGAACGAAGGCTTGTCGAATCGGCACAGCCCGGAGTTCACGATGCTTGAATTCTATGAAGCGTACGCGAACCTCGAAGACATGATGACGAGGGTGGAAGAGTGCTTCCGAAGCGTAGCGAAGGAGGTGTTTGGTTCAGAAGTCGCGAACATTCCGAACTCATCCGTTGGTGATGGGCTCGTCACCTTAGACTTCTCCAAGCTTTGGAAGCGAGTCGATCTTCTCGAAGAAATCGAACGCCACACGGGATTAGTACAATCTGATCTAACCGACATATCACGAGCCGCCGAACGTGCCAAGGAGCTCCACGTGCCCGACAAAGCAAAGGCGCTCGGCAATTTCATCAACCTGGAGAAGGAGAACAATCTCGGCGGTTTCATCGAGAAACTTCTCGAAGTATTCGTCGAGCCGACCCTGCAGGAGCCAACATTCGTGGTTGGCTACCCTATCGAAACCAGCCCTCTGGCAAAAAAGGACCCGAATAGACCAGGCTTTACGCGCCGTTTCGAAGGTTATGTGCTTGGCCGGGAAATCTGCAATGCCTTCAGCGAGATTAACGACCCGATCGACCAGCGGGAGCGCTTCGAAGACCAGTTGGCGCAAGCTGCGGCGGGCAATGACGAGGCGCACGGCATGGACGAAGATTTCATCTACGCCCTCGAATGCGGGATGCCACCGACGGGAGGGTGCGGCATCGGACTGGACCGCATGGCGATGCTGCTTACCGGCTCCGATCAGATTCGACAGGTCCTCATGTTCCCAACGATGAAGCCGAAGGAGCACCACGAAGCGGATGGCGAAGAAGCCAACTCTTAGTCCAAGCAAGTTCACCACTTACCTTGCGTGTCCGGTCAAATACCG
>JAEVZK010000043.1 GCA_023392285.1 Armatimonadota bacterium
GATCAACGGCGATTCAACAGTCATCCCCTTCCTGGGTTTCCTCGGCGCACCACCATAACCACCCCCGCTCCCCGAAACTGAGGAGGGCCAAGCCCGTATATCCCCCCTCCTCGGTTTCTCGGCGCAGGATCATAACCGCGCCTCGCTCCGCGGAAACTGAGGAGGGGGCCAGGGGGTGGAGCTTCGCACCATTCCCCAAAGCTCCGCCGACTCGCCAGCATCTAAACTGAAACAGCCCATGCCGCCCAAACTCCTGCCCGAAGCGCCAATCGAGTTCGAAGGAACCCTCGACGACCTTTATTGTCGGTACATAGAACCAATCCTCCCAACTCCCGCGGCCGTCGAGCGCATCCACCACCTCCTAGTCCAGCACACAACCCGCCCAAACCCTCTCCTTCTCCTTCGCCAACGATCAAAAACAACCCGAGGGGAGGAGCGCGAGCTACCCGAAGGAGGCACTATCCGCTGGACTGACAACTCCCCCGCCTGGTGGATGCATCACCTAACGTTCACCGAGATACAAGTTCAAGGGGCGGATCAGTTCGAGCAACTTTTAAGAGAAGCCCCGGTGCACTTCTTCGAGAATGCGCGTGCCGGCAGCGGAGCGATTAACCAGCGCGGTTGGCACGTTGCCCACTTGCTTGCTGCCAAGCCGCGAAGCTGGGCTAAGAACCACTTATCTAAGGGAACTGCCATGGCCTTATTCGTTCGCAACATCCACCCCGCCAACCACTTCTATCTTCCGAAGACCAACTGGCAAGCGCTCGGTGAGTCGACCGAAGTTCTCGCCTTCGTCGCGGAGAAGTTCGCATCGCGATATCGCACCATTTGGTCTGATTTCCTACAAATGGCGGGCCTAGGAGCCGCATCTGAACTGAATGCCCTTCCGGCACCCAATGGAGCTGTGCACGTCAGCATTCAACCGAAGCCCAGTGCCTCGCAGCGGGTGCAGACTTCCCACCTCGCAGTTACCGGAGATGTAAAACTACGTTATCGCTACGCGCGCCTCACGTTCGTCCGAAACCGCATCGAACCACTCGCCTGGGATGACAGTTTCCAAGTGGACACAAACGAAGGAAGCTTCATCTTGACAAAACGCCAGTTCTATGACCTCTTCCCGGGCGTTGTAGCGTCAGTTAGTTACCGCGAGCTTGGCAACTACAACTACAAGACCGTCCCCGCCCATGCTCTCGCCTTCCGTGTCGACTAGCCAGCACCCAACACCAACCCACCGGCCGATGCTCGACTAGGCCGTAGCCACACCCCGACCCAACCTCCACGCCAACCTCCACCCCAAGGGGTAAAAGATGTCAGACCCCAAGGCCCGCCCCACAGTCCCCACCCCGAAAGGGTGACAGATGTTAGCCTGGGGTCGCAGACCCCAGGGCCGCCCCCGCGCAACCCGCACCCCGAAGGGGTGCCATAAAACAAACCGCGCGTAGTCCTGTACTATAATAGGGCGCTCCCGCCTCGCAACGATGCCGAACCAGAACGCCGAACAAATAGCGAGAGATAAGATCGATGCTCAGCTGCGCCAATCCGGCTGGGAGGTGCAGGACTACGGCAAAATGAGCCTTTCCGCCGCTCCCGCCATCGCCGTGCGCGAGTTCCCGATGGAAAAGGGCTTCGGCAAAGCCGACTACCTCCTGTACTACAAGAAGTGCGTCATTGGCGTCGTCGAGGCGAAACCCGAAGGTACGACGCTGACCGGCGTTGAAGTACAAACCGAGAAGTATAGCGTCGGTCTTCCTAAGCAAATTCCCGCCCATCATAGGCCGATTCCGTTCCTGTATGAGACCACTGGCACCGAAACCCGATTCACGAACGGCCTAAATAAGGATGCCGCGAGCCGCGACGTGTTCGGCTTCCACCGTCCTGAAACACTCGCGGAATGGCTGAATGTGGCTGGGGTGGCTCGCCCCAGTTCTGAACCCCTCCTCCCGCCCGGGATGATCGTGCCCGGTGCGGGGGAGGGGCAGGGGAGGGGGTTCGCCAGTGCCGCAGAAGCGACAAGAAACTACAACCCCACAACCCTTCTCAAGCGCCTGCGGAACATGCCGCCGCTCGACACCAAAGGTATGCGCGATTGCCAAATAGAGGCGATCACCAATCTCGAAAAGTCGCTCGCAATGAACAAGCGTCGCGCCCTCATCCAGATGCAGACGGGCACCGGCAAGCCCTACACGACTGTCGCCGAGGCATACCGGCTGATCAAGTTCGGCGGAGCGAAACGAATCCTGTTCCTTGTCGACCGTGCCAACCTCGCGAAGCAGGCCAAAGGCGAGTTCGATCAGTATGTCACGCCTGACGATGGCCGCAAGTTCACGGAGCTATACAACGTGCAATGGCTCCAGTCGAACAAAATCGACCCCGTAGCCAAGGTCGTAATCACCACCATCCAGCGCCTGTACTCCATGGTGCAGGGCGAAGAAGAGTTCGACGAGAGCAAGGAAGAGGAGAGCTCAGTAAGCGCTTTCGCCAGGTTTCAACGCGATCCCTTGCCGGTTGTATACAACCCGAACATCCCAATCGAAACGTTCGACTTCGTCTTTACCGACGAGTGCCACCGCTCGATTTACAACCTTTGGCGGCAAGTGCTCGAATACTTCGACGCTTATCTGATCGGCCTCACCGCCACCCCGAGCAAGCAGACGCTCGGCTTCTTCCACCAGAACCTTGTCATGGACTATGGCCACGCCCAAGCGGTACGTGACCGGGTAAACGTTGACTTCGACGTCTACCGCATCCAAACCCGTATCACCGAGCAAGGCGAGACGATCGAAGCGGGCTACAAAGTGGATCGCCGCGATCGCCGCACGCGTAAGCGTCGCTGGGAAGAGCTGGACGACGATCTAACCTACACCCCAAATCAGCTCGACCGAGCGGTTGTGGCCGAAGACCAGATTCGCACCGTCGTTAAAGCTTTTCGTGATCGCTTCCTGGACGAAGTCTTTCCCGAGCGCCAACACGTCCCCAAAACGCTCATTTTCGCCAAAGACGACAGCCACGCGGATGACATTGTCCGCATCATGCGGGAGGAATTTGGCAAAGGCAATCAGTTCTGCGAGAAGATCACCTACCGAACTTCGACCGCGCGCATCGTCGACCCGGTCACGAAGGAGGTCACCTACAAGAACACCGGCATCAAGCCCGAAGACCTTCTCTCCTCCTTCCGCAATAGCTTCGACCCGCGCATTGCCGTCACGGTGGACATGATCGCAACCGGCACCGATGTAAAGCCGCTGGAAGTCGTGTTCTTCATGCGCGATGTGAATAGCGCGAACTACTTCGAGCAGATGAAGGGTCGCGGCTGCCGGGTCATCTCCCCAACCGAGTTCACAGCTGTTACTCCCGATGGCAAGAACAAGACACGCTATATAATAGTCGACGCAGTTGGCGTCACCGAGCACGAGCGAAAGGACACCGCGCCTCCCCTCGATCAAAAACCGGGTGTGCCCCTAAAAACGGTAATGCAGGCCGTAGGAGCTGGTTCGAGCCAACCCGAAGTCGTCTCCACCTTAGCCAGCCGACTCACCCGGATCGATAAGGTGATCGGAGACGGCGTGCGGGCGCAGATTGAGCACCTTGCCGGGGCGCCTATGGAAACTCTGATCGAGCGGCTAGTCAATGCCACCGACCCCGACATCATTGAAGAAGTCGCCCAAGCCGCCTCTCAATCAGACCCAATCTACGCGTCCTATCCGTCCTATGAGTCCTATCAGGAAGCTAAAGCCAAAGAGCTGCGGGAGCAATCGCTTGAACCATTCTTAAGCGGTGAGCTCCGCAACCTGATCCTCGTAGCCCAGCAGGATGCAGAGCAGACGATCGACACCGTCAGCCAAGACGAGGTGCTGCACGCTGGCGTGAGCGCGGAGGCGACTGAGAAGGCTCGCAGCACCATCACTGACTTTAAGAAGTACATCGAGGAGAACAAGGACGAACTTGATGCGCTGCAAATCCTCTACAGCCGCAAGCGCGGCAAAGCTCCAACCTTCCGCCAACTTAAAGAGCTAGCTGCCGCCATCAACATGCCGCCCCGAAGCTGGACGCCGGAGAAGCTGTGGCATGCGTACGAGACGCTGGAGAAGGCAAAGGTGAAGGGGCACGGCGGCGAAATGGTCACCGACCTCGTCTCCCTCGTTCGCTTCGCATTGCAACAAGAAACTATCCTCGCGCCATTCAAGGAGACCGTCGACGACAGATTTGCCGCTTGGCTTGCCTCCCAAACCAAACCGAACGATCCGAACCAACCGGACAACCCGAACACTGAGAGCAATTCCCCCATTCGCCATTCACCATTCACGATTGACCAGATGAAGTGGCTACACATGATTAAAGACCACATCGCCTCCAGCCTCCGCATCGAGTCCGACGACTTCGACCTGAACCCCTTCAATCAAGAGGGCGGCCTCGGCCGCGCCCACCAGCTCTTCGGTGATGAACTGCCGAAGCTGTTGCAGGAGTTGAACGAGGTGCTCGCCGCATGAATATTCGCACCTCCCTCGGCGACTTGGTGAAGCCGCGCCGCGAGAAAGCGCTACCCGCCGATCACCCGGCACTTCCATTTGTGGGTTTAGAACACATCGAAGCGCACACCACCCGCCTTCTTGCTACGGTGCCCTCCGCCACCATGAAGAGTCAGGCAAGCCGTTTTTATCCCGGCGATGTTCTCTACTCACGTCTGCGACCCTATCTGAACAAGGTTTGGAGAGCAGATCGCGAGGGACTTTGCTCGGGCGAGTTCATTGTGCTCCCTGGTAACGACAAGATCGACGGTGGCTTTCTGACCTATCGTCTCAACTCGCCGGATTTTGTAACTTTCACTGGCTTTCTCGACAGTGGCGACCGCCCACGAGTTGACTATTCCGAGATAGCAAGATTCGAAACCCATGCTCCGTCGGATCTAACGAAGCAAAGGGCCATCGTTGAACACATCGAAGAGCAGTTCTCCCGCCTCGATGCCGGAGTGGCGGCGCTAAAGCGCGCACAGGCGAACCTGAAGCGCTACCGCGCCTCCGTCCTCAAAGCCGCCTGCGCAGGCCGCCTCGTCCCCACCGAAGCCGCCCTCGCCCGGGAGAGACACGGGGCAGCTTTGCCTCCTGTGGACGAGATGATCGAGAGATTGAAAGCTCGAAGGCGGCAGGAATTCGTCGCTGCCGCTCGAGAACAATTGTCCAAGCGCGTTATTTCCCGCGCGAAGTCTGACGGAATTTCAAGCTCGCCAGAACACGTTCGGGAGACATTCCTGCTCGAACAAGTAGCGTGCGCTGAATCCGCCCCTCATGCCCGATTGGTCGACCGCCTGTTTCAGGCCATGCCGTCTCCACTCGGAATCAGTCCAGCCGAGTGGTTCAAGGTGTATTTCGGTTGGCTCGACGAGGTCGAACTCTCCCTCGTTCGAGTCGGTTTGTCCAGCCCGTATATTGGTGCGTACCGCGAGCGTTGCCGCGCCGATCTTGCGAAGATGAAAACCCGGCGCACCGCCATCGCCATGTTTGGCGCTGCCGATTCCATGGCCGACGGATTGAACCAATTCCTGAAGAGCGTGGCGCGGGACGATTCACCCTATGAACGCGAACTCGAAGCGTGCGTGCTCGCCCCCGCGAGGAAAGAGTATGACCGCTGGCTCGCCAACGCTACCGAATCACGCTCGTTTGAGGAAGAAGCTACCGCCGACTATCTCGGCTACGAAACCGGCCAACAACTCCTCACCCGCATCCTAGAAGAACGCCGCCGCTCCTGGTCCGGTAAGGGTCAATACAAAGAACCCCTTCCGCCTGACACCACCACCCTCCCACCCCTGCCTACGGGCTGGGCCTGGACTTCGCTGGGTCAGGCGTTCAGTGTTCATGTCGGAGCTACGCCGAGTAGGGGAATCGCTGGTTATTGGGGAGGAGAAATCCCGTGGGTAAGCAGCGGAGAGGTGGCCTTCTGCCGATTAAGACAGACGCGCGAGCTGATTACATCCCTCGGTCTAGCGAAGACTTCAACTGAGCTACACCCGCCGGGGACGGTGCTGATCGGAATGATCGGCGAGGGCCGAACTCGTGGTCAAGTAGCCCTCCTTGACATCGCTGCTTGCAACAATCAGAACTCTGCAGCAATAAGGGTTCCCAAACAGCACTCGGTGCCGGAGTACGTGTACTACTACTTGTGGGGCAAGTATGAAGTCAACCGCCAGATTGCGTCGGGCAACAATCAGCCTGCATTGAACAAGTCGAGGGTTGAAGCCATGACCATCCCCCTCCCGCCGCGAGCCGAACAGGAGCGAATCGTGGCTGAGGTCGAGCGCCGCCTAAGCGTCGCGGACCAACTCGAAGCAACTATCGCCGCCAACCTCTCCCGCGCCGCCCGCCTCCGCCAGTCCATTTTACAATGGGCTTTTAAACCATGAAGAAGGAACTTGCCAAGGCAATAGAATTACTCCGGGAAGGCGGGGCGTTATCGCAGTACGTGGTTTCCTACAAGGGCAACTATGGAGACACGGCAGACATCCGTGAAACCGAAAGACTTCGATACAGGGTGTCCAGTGCCCTAGAGGTTGTCGACCAATATCTGCGAAAGCGGGTCTTGAGAGTCGGCGAACTTCCAGAGTGGCTGGAAGATATTCTGGTTAAGGTCATTAGCCGCGTCGAAGGAGCAGGATTGCCTGACGGGGCCATCCGAATCAACAACGCCCTTCAATCGTTCGTAGATCAGCGCAAGGTTCTGATTACTGAACTACAGGCCGCTGCTGCCGAAAGGATTGGTACACGCCTTCAAGAAGGGTTTGATGCGGTTTCCAATGCTGAAGATGCAGCTGGCAAGGCGGATACTGCAAAGAAGAAGGCAATTGCTGCAGAAGCTTCAGCGGACAAGGCAGCTATGGAGGCACGAGGCTTTGCCACGTCTGCTGCAAACTCAGCTAGTCAAGCCACAAACCACCAAGGTTTAGCCGTTGCGGCCGCCGACAAGGCGAACAAGGCCGCTGACGCTGCAATAAACGAACGCCTGGAGGCAAAGAGACATCGGGAAGCCGCCCAGCGATCCGCCAACCATGCGTTAAGCATGGAGGAGGCGGTTCAGGCCAACAAAACCGAAACTGATTCAATCCTCGCGCAAGAGCATAAGGCCATTTCTGATCAAGAGGTGCTGCGCCAGACAGCTCTGAGTGATCTGGAAGAAACACGTGCAAAGGCCCGCACGATCTTATTCGAGGCAACGACGGCTGCGCTTGCAGAGCAGTGGCAAAGCAAAAGAATCAAAGCGACGTGGGTGGCAGCCTTTTGGGGCGCAATGCTTCTTACATTCGTTGTCATTGCCATCTTATCGTCCGTCTTTCTGATCGTTCCACAAGCCTTTGCAAATCTCCTGCCGGACGCATACCTCAAGACTCTCGCTACACCAGATGCTTCTTTTCAGCATTCTGTTTTAACAAAGCTGTTTATAGTGCCGCCTCTCTTGTTCGCTGTGTGGTTCGCAGCATCGCAATACCGCCACACGCGCGACCGCCAACTGGAGTTTGGCAAACGCGAAACACTCGCGAAAACGCTGGAAGCTTATCAGCAATATCTAACTGGGCTCGATCCAGATGACCCCGTCTGGCAGAAAGAGGTCAAAGCGATGTTCAGATTAGCGATTGAGAAGCTGTACGACTATCTATTAGCACCACCTGAATCCGAAGGAGGTGCCTCATTTTCCATTTTTAAACGCAAGGATGTTAGCTTAGAAGAACTTATTGAAGCAGTCCCGAAACTGAAAGCACTAGGTGTAAAGCTCGGTGAATAGGGTTGGCAGCTGTGAAGGGACGACCGCTGCCACACTCTCCCACGCCATCCACATGCGCCAGCTCTTCTGCAACGGGACGTTTTCTGCAGAATTGTAGTGATCCCAACATTTGATAAACAATGCGTAGCGTAGATCGAAAGACTGAAATTGCCCCTCTGGACGGGACTCCCGATAAGAAGCTCTTCTGGTCAATCATGAACGATTACGACTTCAAAACGGCTATTACCGAATTGGTGGATAACTGTTTTGACATCTGGATCAGAGAGGGCCGTCTAAATGATCTCGCAATTTATGTTGACGTTGACATTGATCGACAATTAGTCCGAATTAAAGACAATGCAGCCGGAGTAAATCATGCTGAACTTCACAATTTGATCACCCCGGGTGGGAGCGCAAACGATCCTTATTCCGAGACGATAGGAGTCTTTGGGGTAGGTAGTAAAAGGGCTGCTATTGCAATCGCGGAATACATTACAATCCAAACTCGATATCGAGAAGAGCGTAGCTACCAAATTGATATTTCGCCCGAGTGGCTCGAATCTCCAACATGGGAGCTAGCTGCATACCAAGTTCCTGATCTTGCTGCTTCATCAACTTTTATAGAGTTCTCGCACTTGAGGAGAACGGTTTCACAGTCTGATGTCGATGAACTACGTGTTCACTTAGCCGAGACATACGGTTTATTGTTGAACAAAGGTCGATCCTGTATTTTCCTGCAAGGTTTATCCATCGATGCCATTACATTTGATCACTGGTCCTATCCGCCCGAATATCCTCCACAAGAGACTCTTTTTTCTGTTCAGCCGGAGGAAGGCCGTGACGTGCTTGTCGAAGTCAAAGCTGGGCTAATCTCCGACAGAGATCCTGTGAAGGAGAATTATGGAGTGTATGTCTATTGTAACGACAGGCTGGTTGTAAAAGAATTACGAACAAGAGATGTTGGATACAACATCACTGCAGAAGCTGGCAGACCGCATCCCGATGCGTCCCTTTGCCGAGTGATTGTTCATTTCGCTGGACCGGCGAGATTGATGCCGTGGAACAGCAGCAAGAGTAATATCGTCCCTGGGCATCCTACGTTTCGCTTGGCTGCGCCAACTATCGTGCACCTGTGTGCATATTTTTCTAGGTTGTCGCGTGCGCTTAAAAATCAGTGGGACACTGATGTCTACCCATATCAGGAAGGAACAGCCGTAGAAATTCCTCCTGAGGAAGCTACATTTCCACAGCACATCATTCTGCCTCCAATTCCGCGACAACGATCAACGCAAGTTGAGAAGCTCAAAGAGCAGAATGAAAGACAAATTGGGCTTGCTCCTTATCTAGTGGGATTGTTGGAAGCCGTGGCGATGGTGGATGTCATCTCACGTCAGAGGCTGGAGACAGGCAATCGACTCGCCTTAATTCTTCTTGATACAACGTTCGAAATTGCGATCAAAGAATATCTCGTTCATAAACGGGATATGTTTTCAAGACAGAAGGTGGACAACATTCTTGGTAACAGAACGGATTCAATCGACTACCTCCGCTCAAAGATCGTGCTTGACGACGATATTTTCAGGTTGGCAGAGCATTACTACGAGCAGCGGAACAAGCTGGTGCATGAACGAGCAACCTTACAGGTTTCCGATCGAGATATAGAAATTTACCGAAGCGTAGTTCAAAGGCTGCTGACATCGCTTTATTACGCCATCTGGTAGGGAAAACGACTGTAGTGTAGGTGTTTGTCATCTAGAGATCGGCTCTTCAGGAGGAGAGGCGCTAAGCCATAATCTGTGACACACTGTCACTAACGCACATATGAATGAGACCACCTGATGGAAGACACGGCGCACTACTTGGGAAAGGGAATATACGGCATGGTCGAGGCTTCTCGGCTCCTGCGTCGCCCGGTCGCGCGTGTTCGTCGTTGGGCCAACGGCTATACCTACAACCGCACCTACGACGTCGGCCACCGCCCTCCAGTTCTGCAGACCGAGCGAAACGACAAAGCCGCACTGACCTTTGCCGAGCTAGTCGAACTCTTCTTCGTCCGCGAGTATTCCTCCGCAGGAGTGAAGATTCAAGAGATTCGCGCGACCGCCGAAGCGCTTAAGGAAGAGTATGGCGAACACCCATTTGCTCGTAAGCCGCTACTCACTGATGGAAAACGTCTGATTGCCGTCTCCGAACACGGCTTCATCTCGCCCTCAACCTCACAGCTCGTGGCAGACTTCGCCGCCATGTTTGTGAGGGAGTTAGAATTCGCGGACGACTTCGCCCGCCTCTGGCGGCCCAAGGAAGGCGAGGCAGAAATAGTCATCGACCCCGCGCGGGCTTTGGGTGAACCAATCATTGAAGTTACCGGTACGCCGACCCGAACCGTGTTCGCAACCTTCCTGCTCGAACAAGACTTCGTGCGCGTTGCGGACTATTACGATCTCACCCCAACGCAGGTGCGCAAAGCCATTGAGTTCGAGCTTCGGTTCGCAGACGCCGCATGACCATCCTCTTTGACGAGAACATCTCCCATCATCTCGTCGAATTCCTCCACCATGCTGGAGCTCCTGGGTCAGTACAACATGTTCGAAAGCTAAAGTGGAACGGAAAGCCTGATATCGAGTGGATGACGCTTGCGGTAAATGCTGGCTTTGGCATCATCAGCGCGGACCGCAACGACCGCACCCGCGGTCTTGCCGCCGAAGACCTGAAGAAGTTGGGAGCTCGCGTCCTTCTTCTTGGCGGCTTCTGGGATGACTTACGCATTTGGGAAAAAGCGAAGTGGCTAGTCGCCAAGTGGGAACGGATAGCCGCCTGGTTCGAGGACACCACACCCGCTTGCGCAGTTATCGACAAGGGCGGCAAGATCACGCCCCTCTGATAAACTGCAATAGCTTATGAGCAACCCCCAAGCCCTAGTCCAGAAGCTCTGGAACTACTGCAATGTCTTGAAGGATGACGGCCTGTCATACGGGGACTATGTAGAGCAACTCACATTCCTACTCTTCCTCAAGATGGCTGACGAGGGGAGTAAGCCTCCGTACAACAAGCCTTCACCAATTCCTGCCGGATACGACTGGGCATCGTTAGTGAAGCTCTCGGGCGACCAACTAGAAGTTCATTACCGCCACACGCTGGAGGAACTCGGGAAGCGGGGCGGGATGCTTGGCCTGATCTTCCGCAAAGCGCAGAACAAGATACAGGACCCCGCCAAGCTACAGCGCCTAATTGTCGACCTCATCGACCGCGAAAACTGGATGATGTTGTCGGCAGACGTCAAGGGAGATGCTTATGAGGGCCTCTTGGAGAAGAACGCCCAAGACACCAAAGGTGGTGCTGGCCAATACTTCACCCCGCGTCCCCTCATTGCCGCCATCGTCGACTGCATGGCGCCAAAGATCGGCGAAACGGTTTGCGACCCTGCCGCTGGCACCGGTGGCTTCCTGCTCGCCGCCCACGACTACATCGCCCGAGACACGAGTCTCGATAAGGATCAGAAGAAGCTCCTCAAGAACGGCACCGTCTACGGCGTCGAGCTTGTCGACAGTGTCACCCGCCTCTGCGCCATGAACCTCCTCCTTCACGGCATCGGAGATGGAGCCAACGGTACGCTCCCGATCCAAACGCGAGACGGACTCGCCAGCAAACACGGTGAGTACGACATGGTGCTCACTAATCCGCCCTTCGGGCGAAAGAGCAGCGTCACCATCGTTGGTGAGGATGGGGACACCAGCAAAGAAACCCTCATCATCAACCGCGATGATTTCTGGGCAACCACCAGCAATAAACAGCTCAACTTCGTCCAGCACGTCTTCACCATCCTGAAGCAGCACGGCCGCGCCGCCGTCGTCGTGCCAGACAATGTCCTTTTCGAAGGCGGAGCCGGCGAGATCGTCCGCCGTAAGCTGCTCGCGCAAGCCGACGTCCACACGCTGCTTCGCCTTCCGACCGGCATCTTCTATGCGCAAGGCGTAAAGGCCAACGTGCTCTTCTTTGACCGTAAGCCCGCTGCCGAGAAGCCTTGGACGAAGTCGCTCTGGATCTACGATCTCCGCACCAACAAGGAGTTCACCCTCAAAACGCGAACGTTGAAGCGGGAAGACCTCGACGAATTCGTCGCTTGCTACAACCCTGCCAATCGCCACGAGCGCAACTCCACTTGGAGCGAGCAGAACCCGCAAGGCAGGTGGAGGGAGTACACGTACGAGGAGATCGCCTCTCGCGACAAGTTCAACCTCGACATCACCTGGCTGCGTGACGAGAGCTTGGAAGATGGCGCCAACCTTCCGGAACCGGACGTACTTGCTACCGAAATAGTTGAAGACCTCCAAGCTGCTCTGGAACAATTCTCAGCGATATTGGGCGAGCGCGAAAGCATCGAAGCGTAGCGCCCCCTCCAGATTTTTCCGCACCAGCCGAAAATAGGAGCATGAAGGCGGGGCTTTCGGTGGCGTTTGAGAGTGCGCGGGGCACGGCGGGGACGGCGGTGTTTAGCAACGGGCACTACGGACTCGTGGTCAAACCCAGGCACAAGGGGCGAGATCCTCAGTCACCGGCTCAACAGCGCATGCGCCTAATCATGAGCAAGGCGAGCCGCGCGTTCCGCGAGCTCACCGACTCCCAGCTCGAAGCTTGGAACGCCTACGCCGCGGGTCTGACCCGCGTCGACGCGCAGACCGGCCACCGCTACCACCCCACCGCTCAGACTCTCTTCGTCGGCTTCGCCACCAAGTTCCTCCAGGCCAACCCGGCTGGCTCGATTCCGCTCTACCCACCGTCGAGCGCCTTTGCCGGAGATCAGGTCCGAATCGCGGTGTCAGTCGCTCCGGGAGAGATCACTTTCACGGCAGACCGGCCCAATGCACCCGGCGTCACCACCGAGCTCCTGCTCCAGCCGCTCGCCAGCCGTGTGCGCAAAGCCTACGAGAAGGAGTTCCGCACGCAGGCTTTCCGGAGCTTTGAAGACGGCGAACTCTCCGCCACCCTCGCCGTCGAGCCCGGCTACTATGCCGCCGCCACCCGCTTCGTGAACACCGCGACCGGCCAAACCGCCCCGCTCCAGCCCTTCCCGGGTGTGCTCACCGTCCAATGGGGAGCCGAGACGGGCGAAGCAGCCTAAGGGACTACTTCGTGGAGATGCCTATGTTGTTTCTTATCATCCTCATTGTCGCGCTGATCCTCATCGGTCTGTTCATGCCGAAGCAGAAGCGGAGTCGCGCGCTTGCCCCGCCGAACTTCTCCTGGCGCAAACTCCTCACTGAGGCTGAGTGCTTCTTCTTTCAGCACTTGAGAGAGGCCCTGCCCTCCTATGTGCTCATCTGCCCGAAGGTCCGTCTTGCCGACATTCTAAAACCGAATGGCAGTTGGCGCGAGCAGTTCAACCGAGTCAGCCAGAAGCACATCGATTTCGTCCTGGTCGACCCATCCACTTGGCAGATCATCGCCGCCATCGAGCTTGACGACCGCTCCCACGCGTCTGAAAAGGCTAGGAGGGACGATCAATTCAAAGACGCCGCCTTCGCCTCCGCGCAAATCCCCCTCCACCGAGTCAGATGCGCGAGCCGATATGATGTAGCTGCTCTTCGAGCCGCCATCGACCGGTCGATCAATGCCGCTGCCTAGCCTCAGGGCGTATTGTGAATGCGCAGACCGGATTGCTAGCGCAAACCACTTTCGCTGGGAATCATCCGCAGGGCGGTGCCAGGCACAAAGCGGAAGGAACCTTTCGTAGTAGCTCACATGCCAGCACCGGTGTTCCTGAAGCGTGGCTATTTTCTTGGCGATAATCGGCGCGGACCGTTCAAGCGGAAACGTACTGCTCACCCTGACCAGCTACGAAGGCGGCGGACTTCACCCAATTCACGTGCATGAAGACCCCGGCTTCTTCTTGCTCCTGCGGGGCCAGCACCGCGAACTGAGGCAAAGCTGCGACTTCTATCAGAGTCCGGCAACCGCCGTCTTCCACAGCGAATCTGATGATCACGGTACGGAGCTGGGCCCCCTCGGAATGACGGGTCTAAATATCTCAGTGCGTCGGGGCTGGCTCGCTAGCCTGGGTGAAGCGGTAGGGGACAACCCGCCGCAACGGCTCGACCTCGACCCCAAGTCGCTTGTTTAGCCCTGAAGTTGTTCACCTGCGGCCTGAATGAAACCACTCCCGACGAAGAGGTTGATTCTCTGGCCATCGAGCTCTTTTCGCGGCTCGACGGAACCGCCGAAGCACGAGTTCCACGGTGGCTGGAGCGGGGTAGGCAAGCGATTCTTGACCGTTATGCGGAGAATATCAGCCTTCGAATCCTCGCCGAAGAAGCGAGCGTTCACCCCGGCTATTTCGCCCGCACCTTTCGCCGCCTCTTCGGCACGTCCGTGCAAGAGCTCCTGCATGCCACACGCGTCTCGAATGCGGTCTCGTTGATATCCGAGCGCGCAACGCTCGCGGAGGCCGCTGCGGCGACCGGAACGCAAGATACGCCGAACACCAAATCACCCAACGATCGTCGCTCGATCATCCAGCCCTCGCATCGGGGGCTCCAGAAGCTCGCGACGCCCGAACAGCTTATACGCCAGTCGCAGCCAGAGCAGTCGCCCAAAAGCCATCCAGCGTTCAAAGCCCCCGACCCCTTTCGACTTCGCTGCTTCAAAATGCTTCCGAGCCGCCTCCTTATGGCCCCGCTTCCACAACTTGAAGCCGAGCGCCATCGTCGTCGCACAGGTCTGCCGGATCGCCCGTCGATAGTCCTTCTCACCGAGCACGGCTCGATAGCGGTCGATCAGGAAGAAATACTCGTTCACGCGCTTCAGGTCGCCCAGCGTTTGGCCCCATTCTTGGCCCTCGTGAAACGTGACGATCGCAGTTTCACGCCCGAGCATGGCCAGATTGCTCCGCTCCATCAGCCGAAGATATAGCTCGATATCACCAACCAGCTTCCAGTCGGTAGGGAACGGCTCCGTTTGATCGAGTACCGTCTTGCGGAAGAGGCAGCCGCTCGGATAGTTGAAGATGTTGAACGCGTAATGCGACTGAAACATCAGAAACATACGGATCGCCGATTCCCCGCTGTAAATGCCCTCCTGCAGGTGGTGCGCCTCATTGCGGAGGAAGCACCCTTCCAAATCCACCATGTGGAGGTAGGAAGTCAAAATACCGACGTCCGGGTTCGCTTCCATGATCGGAACGCCC
>JAEVZK010000063.1 GCA_023392285.1 Armatimonadota bacterium
GCGGTGGCTCTTCCATTCAGCAGCATTTCGAATTCCACTTGGTACGTCACGCAATCGCCCAGTTGAATACCCGCGTTCAGCACATCTTGGCGGCTTGCCGCACCGATATCGATCCAAAGGTCCTTGATTTCCGGCTTCTTCTTTCGCTCCTCATCCTCCAACAAATGAATTGCCTTTCGGCCGATGATGCCCGGAACGCGACTTTCCCCATGCACCCACACCCGCTGGCCGACCGGCACCGTGCTGTCGTGGCCGCCGACGCCGACGAAATAAAGCAGTCCATCGTCGCTGATGTGGTGAATCACAAAGCCGATTTCGTCCATGTGCCCGGCCAGCATGACCTTCATCTTTGCCTCCGGATTGCGAATGGCGGCGACGTTCCCATGCACGTCTGTCTTGGTTTCGTGTGAAAAGGCCTTGGTGTAGTTGCGGTAAATCTCCGCAGCGCGTTCTTCGTAGCCGGAGGGAGAAGGAACATTGACAATCGATTTCAGAAATTCGAGAGATTCTGCGCGCATTCCATTTAGTTTGCCCAAAAACTACATGAGAGTTCCTGTGTTTGCAGCGGTAGGATTCATAGGTGCTTCCGAAAGTCGTCACATTTGATTGCGCAGAAACGCTGGTAAGGGTGAAATGGACACCTGGCGGCTTTGCCGTCCAATGTGCAGCCGCCATCGGAATCTCGGTCGAAGATGAGGAAAGATTGGCTTACGAGCAGCTCCTGCGATCGAGATGGACGCGCTATCAGCAGGTGAATGAAACGCGTGATCCTCAAAAGGGTGACCAGTTCTGGCACGAGTTGAGCGAAGATTGGCTCATGTCGATCGGTCAGCCCAAATCCTTGGCCCCGGCGATGATGCAGGCTGCGCCCGATCTGCTCTACGGAGACGAATCGGACCTCTTCACACTTTACGACGACGTGCTGCCGACGCTGAAGGCTCTTGACGAACTCGGGATACGCATTGGCGTGATTTCCAACTGGGACTATTCGTTGCACCGCGTGCTGCGATCGCTGAACATCCATGATCGCTTCGAGCATGTGATCGCCTCCCTGGAAGAGGGATGGGAAAAACCTGATCCGCGGCTGTTTCAGCGGACGCTGGAGAAGTTCGCTGTCACGCCGGAGCAGGCGGTTCACGTGGGTGACAATCCCCTCGACGACCTTCGGGGAGCGCAAGATTTCGGAATGAAGGCCTTTCTCATCGACCGAGCGCACGAGCACAGCCGCGGCACGATTCTCGCTAGGCTAACTGACTTGGTTCCGGCGCTCGAAAGATGAACTGGGACTTCCTCAACTACGAGCTTCCGCAAGACCGGATTGCCCAGCGGCCGTTGCCGAACAGGTCGGACTCGAAGCTTCTCCATCTGAATCGCGCCACCGGTGAACTTTCCGACCACCGATTTTCCGAGGTCGTTCAACTGCTGCGGAAGGGAGATTTGCTCGTACTGAACGATACGAGGGTGACGGCTCTTCGCCTCCTCGGGGCAAAGACAACTGGCGGACACGTCGAGTTTCTGCTTCTCAAAGAGACAGGCGAGAACGAGTTTGAAGCTCTTGCGAAGCCGGGTAAGCGGCTTCAGCCTGGCACGCAGGTCGTTTTTGCGAACGGCCTGGTCGGAGAGGTGACGGAGAATTTGGATGGAGGCCGCAAGCGCGTTCGCCTCGGTGGACCGGATTGGCGGAAGGTGCTCGAAAGGGTTGGGCGCGTGCCCCTTCCGCCTTACATTCATGAAGAACTTCAGGAGCCGGAGCGGTACCAGACCGCATACGCCGAAGAGCGGCCGGGTGAAGGAAGTGCGGCCGCACCGACGGCAGGACTCCATTTCACGCGAGATCTTTTTGAACAGCTGCATGAGATCGGCGTGGACGTTGCGTATGTTTCCCTCGACGTCGGCATCGACACTTTCCGACCGATCACGGCTGATGACCCTCTGGAACATTCCATGCACGGCGAGGTCTGCCGAATATCGCCTGACCAGGCGGACAAGATCAATCGGACAGCGGGACGGATAATCGCGGTGGGAACAACTGCCGTCCGTACGCTTGAGAGTTTTTCCGTCGGACACCGTCAGGTGAAGGCGGGAGAGATGAATACCGCGATCTATATCACCCCTGGCTATGCTTTCCAAGTGATTGACGGGATGTTCACGAACTTCCACATGCCCAAGACCACGATGCTGTTGATGATCGCAGCGCTCGCTGGCGGCGAGGCCATCGCCAAAAGCTACCAGCACGCGCTCAACCATGAATACCGGTTTCTCTCCTTTGGCGATTCGATGCTCATCTTATAAGCAAAATTCAAGGCATACGTTAAAGTTTTCGCCCGAAAGCTAAGTACAATGACACTCGTAAACAGAGGACCGCATTGAAATCGAAGAAGAATTTTGATCCCTTGGCTTATATTGAGAATGCCTTTCTCGACAAGGATAAGCCCGCCAAGGCCGCTCCGAAGACGCCGGAAGAAGTGATTGAGACGATGCCAAGCATCACAAGCTACATGAGCGCGGCGGGAACGGCGGTGCAGCCAGCTTCTGCGAAGATTGAAAAGGAACTTGAGCAGATCGAGGCTAAGCACAATGGCCGATTCCGCAAAACAGTGATGAGCGCACCGCGACCTCGACGGGCGAAAGCGGTTGCCAGCGAGACCAAGATCGATCCTGCGCTTCAAAATGTCTGGGAAGCTCTGCCAAAGAACGTGGAGTTTCTGTGCAGTTTCTACGATGACTCGGTTACCGCCAACTACTATCGAGGAGAGTTCAAAGAGTCTCGCCAGGACCTGATCAAGCGGCTCATGGATCCCGAACTCACGCTGGAAGAAACGTCTCGCCTACTGGGGGTCTGCCCGGCTACTGTTCGACGGTACACCAATCGCCATTGGCTAACTCACCACCGGACGGCGGGAGGGCAGCGGAGATTTAGGCTCAGCGACATCGTGAAGTTCGTGGAAGCTCACGGACGCTTCCCGGAGGCGTAACCGTAGCATGCCGGAGAAATTGCGCATTGCAATCTTCTCCGACAGCGCCCTGCCTGTCTTGAACGGCGTGAGCATCAGCATTGATGCCCTCATCCGCGAACTTCGCAACCAAGGTCATTCGGTTCACCTCTTCTGCCCTCATTTTCCGAAACATCGCGAGGCTGACACTAATACTCACCGATTTCGGGCGCTCGAGACCCCATGGACGAAGGGCTTTCCCCTTGCGTATCCGCCTTTCATTCGCCAACTCCAGAAGTTTCGTCGATATGAGTTCGACATCATCCACACCCACACGATCGGCATTGTTGGATTCGTAGGCCTGCGGTGGGCAGAATCGCATGATCTTCCAATCGTGGCGACGTATCACACGCTGTACGACCGGTATGCGCACTATATTCCGCTCCTCCCGAAACGCTACACCCGGTTCAAGATCGCCAAGCACACGAACTTCTTCTACAGCAGTGTCGACCACGTGATCACCCCAAGTGAAGCGAGCAAGAAGTGGCTCCGGCGTCATTCGGTCGAGACCCCCTTGACCGTGATTCCAACCGGTGCCTCTCCCCGTGTTTTCCTTGACCGCAGCGAAGTTCGCCAGAGCTTGGGAATTCCGGCCGACCATCGAATACTGCTCTATGTTGGGCGACTCGCGATCGAAAAGAACATGGAAACGCTTTTCGAAATGGCGAAGTTGGCCATGTCAGAGAACGACCATATTCGTTTACTAGTGGTCGGCGATGGCCCTTATCGGGGCGAATGCCAAGCCCTCGTTCGCAGGCATGGGATCGGTGACCGCGTTCGTTTCGTTGGGTTTGTGCCCCCGGCGGAGGTGAGCCGCTATTACACGGCGGCCGATCTTTTTGTATTTGCCTCAGTGACCGAAACACAGGGACTGGTGGTGCAGGAAGCGATGAGCTACGGACTGCCCGCCGTATGTGTAGCGGGAGGCGGTGCAGGGGCTTCGATCGAGAGCGGCGTAAACGGGGCTCTTGTCAGGAACGATCCCAGAATGTTTGCCGCAACCGTACTTCAACTCCTAGCGGACGACGAGCGATATACTCGGATGTCAGAAGCCGCTTCTCGCTCAGTCAGACAGAACGGCACGCCCGAAATGTGCGAGAGAGTCGTAGATGTCTACCGAAGAGTTATCCATGCCCGACGAGGACTCGAAACCCACAGTCTCGCCAAACTTCGCTAGTCGCCCCGATCCATCTCTGCCGGGCGGCATCCTGCTGTTCTTGGCTACTTTGGGGGCGCTTGCGCTCGTAAGAGTCCTCCTGGGCTACGTTTCATTTCCCCTTGGCGCGCTGCCCGTGATCGATCTCGTGCTCGCGGCGCTCTTCGTAGGCGCTCCGATTCTCGCACTCTTCTACGGGGCGAATGCACGCTGGACTTGGCAGACCGCCACAGTGTTTGTGGTCGGCGGATTGGCTCTGCAGGCGGCCATAATGGCGTTCCTGTCCTTGGTGCGAGTGCCGCCGCAAGCCGAAGGAATCCTCGTAGCAATTGCTCAAATCGCATTGCCATGCTGGTGTGTCGGTCTGGGAGCTTTGCTCGCCACGCTGATCAAAGAGAAAAATATCATCCTGCCCATTGCCATTTTCTTGGCGGGATACGATTTTTTCCTTGTGTTATCTCCCCAAGGTCCAACTCAGCGGTTGCTGAAGGCAATTCAGCCGGTGTTCACCAAAGTCGCGGGCCAGGTGCCAGCCGCTTCTGCGGCCCCTACCCACGGACTGGCTCACGCGGGAGCCTTTATCGGTATGGCTGACTTCGTGTTCCTGGCGATGTTCTTTATCGCCCTGTTCCGATTTCGCATGCGAACCAGAGCGACGCTGTACGCCATTATCCCGGCCTTGATCGTTTACCTTCTCATCGTGCTGCTCTTCGGGAGCCAGACGCTATTTGGGTTCTCTCTTAGCGCCTTGCCCGCCCTCGTGCCGATTGGGCTAACCGTGCTCGCCGTAAATTGGAAGGAATTCAAATTGACGCGTGACGAACGGCTCTCGACGCTTGTGCTGGCGATTATCGCCATCGGCGTCGTGACGTGGGTGGCTACCCGGCCAGCACCGCCACCTGAGCCTTCGCAGTCGGTGCCCGCCCCAAGGCAGCAAAAATAGGAAGGCTCGCCTGCGCCAACCGTTTTAGATCGACTCCCGAGGAAACCCCCGTTCTTTCTAAGAAGTAAACGAGATCTTCCGTCGCTAGATTGCCTCCGGCCCCTTTTGCGTAGGGACATCCGCCAAGTCCCCCTGCACTGGCGTCGAAGATCGTGTAGCCAAGTTCAAGGCTCTTCGCGACATTCGCCAACGCCGTCCCGCGTGTATCGTGAAAGTGCCAGGCAATTCGCGAAACATCAGTCGAGCCGGCGAGCGCCCGGTGGAGCGTTTCCACATCTTTGGGAACCGCCACCCCGATCGTATCGCCGAGGCTGATTTCATCCACTCCGATTTCTTCTGTCAAGTTCGTGACGACTCGCACGACTTCCGATGAGTTGACTCGACCAGAGTAAGGGCAGTCGAATGCGGTGCTGACATAACCGCGTACCGTCCCCTCCGGGACGCGGGATCGGAATTCGTCCGATACGGCTTTAAACTGCACTAGGGACTCATCGACCGACATGTTGATATTGGCGCGCGTAAACTCAGAACTAGCGGCCGTGAAGAGCGCGATGTGCTTCACACCCGCTTCAATCGCTCGTTCCAACCCCTTTAGGTTCGGCACCAACGCGTAGAATTTTGCTGACTGCTCCCCGAGATCGCGGAATAATTCTGTGGCGTCGCCGAGTTGGGGCACCCACTTAGGCGAAACAAAGCTTGAGACTTCGATCTCGCGCAACCCGGCTGCTTCAAGATCCTTGATGAACTGAAGTTTATGCGCAGTCGATATTGGCAGAGGTTCGTTCTGCAGCCCGTCGCGTGGTCCAACTTCGACGATTCGAATCATGCATTCCTTACTACGAGATTAGGGCGACTCACCAGCAGCAACCACAAGGGCCAGCAGTTGTCCATCACCCACTTGGTCGCCCTTTGCGACTTCCAGTCGCTTCAAAATCCCGTCGAATGGCGCGACGAACGGCTGCTGGGTCTTCATCGCTTCTAGGACGAGAATCTTATCTCCCTTTCGGACCGAATCTCCCGCCGCGAACAGCACGTCCACGATCGCGCCGGGCATCGGCGACCGAAGCTCACCGGAACCCACTCCTCCGCTAACCGCCGACCTTGGCGCTTTCTTCTCAACTCGATATTGGCGGCCGTTGTAGCTGACGAGAATCGCATCGCCTGAGCGGATCGCGACCGCAGACCGGGCTACTCCGTCGTTGCGCACGATCAGCCGATCAGCGAGACGGAGTACTTCGACTCCGTCCGAAGACAGTTCGGCTTCTTCACCGTTGACAAATCGCTTTACCAAGTGCCGACCACCTTTTCCCGGCCAGCATACTGCCGGGCGGCATCGATGAAGCCCACGAATAGCCGGTTTGTCACCGGATCGGTCGCCGTGCGCTCTGGGTGCCATTGAACCCCAATCAACCACGGCCGATCCTCCGCCTCTACGGCCTCGATCACTCCTTCATGATCACGAGAGGTTATGCGGAGCCCTTCACCAACTCGTGCAATCGCTTGATGATGGTAGCTCCGGCCCTCGACTTCGTCGGTCTGCAGCAAGCGAGCCAACTGGGATGGCTCTACTCGGTGTCGCTCAACGGTGCCCCCTTCGTGCCTTGTGTGCCCAAGCTGATCCGGAATGTGTTGATCAAGGGAGCCGCCTCGCACCACATTCAGGAATTGGCAGCCGTAGCAGATGCCGAGAATCGGCAGGTCTAGAGGTGCTGCCTTGTAGAGAGCCGCTTCTCCCTCATAGCGAGATGGATCTTGCAGCTTTGCCTCGGGATGTTTGGCCTCGCCGTAACGTCCAGGATCGATGTCCGAACCACCAGGAATGAGCCAGCCGTGGATAACCTTCGACACGGCCGCCATGTCGGCCATCGGAGGAATGATCAGTGGAACTCCGCCCGCGTCTGAGACGACCTGGGCGTAGTTCCAATTGAGCGTCATCGAACCTCCGCTGCGGGCATCCGCCTCGTCGCGTTTCCCTTCCACAGTGATCCCAATGAGCGGCTTCATTCGATGATGACGAACTCGTTGATGGACTCGACGTTCTGCTTCACGCGATTGATAAAATTCGCAGCCCCGACTCCGTTCAGAATTCGATGATCGAAGGTCAGCGCAATATTGACATAGCGCTTGATCTTTAGATCGGAGGAGGTCTGATCGAGTCCGTTGTAAGATTCGCCAAGGAATAGCGTTCCCACGCTTGGCGGCACGACGACCGGGACCGCATCGCGCAAGCCAAATGCCTGCATGTTCGTAAGCGAAAGGGTTACCGCCTCGTTTGCTTGATCTTGACCGGTTCGCGCCAGTTCGATCTTCTCCCGCATCTGGTTGGCGAAATCCTGCCATGAGAGCGTGTCGGCATCATCGATGACGGCGAGCACCAGTTCGTCGCCAGGCAGGCCAACTGCAACTCCGAGTGCGGCATGATCGTAGGTGCGCAAGGTGTCATCCCCCTGCAGGTTCGAGCGGAAAATGGGGAAATCCCGGAGAGCCATCGCGACCGCGTAGGCGAACATCGTGAAGGCACTCGGCTTGAATTCCGAGCCACTCGCTTTTACTCGGGAACGCAGATTCTCGACTCCACCCCAATTAACCGCGACAGAAATAGTGCCCGGAACCACTAATTGGGAGCCGCGGACGAGACGGCTGGCAAGCAGTCGCTGCTTCTGAGCCACCGGAGCCTCCGAATAGCCCTCTCCCTTTCTCGGCCCAGCCTTGTCGTTTCCTCCGCCAAGGTAGGCATCGATATCCTCTGGCATCAGCTTCGATCCAGCTGCCGGTATGGTTGCAAGATCGGCGTCGCTTAAGCCCTTTTCCTTCGCATAAGCCCGCGTACGCGGCGGCACGTTGAGATTTCTAGCGGGAGTGCTTGACACTGCCGAACTTGCTGCCGGCGCGGCGGCTGCTTCCGATGATGGAGCGGTGCCGTGTCCTCCGCCGACTTCCGCCACCCCATCTGCAACTTCCATCTTTGCGACTTCGCCGCCAATCGGCAGGATCGTGTCAACGGGGGCCAGCCACTCGGTCAAGGTGCCTTCGTAAGGACTCTCCACATCCATGACTGCTTTGTCAGTCTCCATCTGATAGATGGGCTCGTCGCGCTTAACCTTGTCTCCAGGCTGTTTAAGAACGGCGACCAAACGAGCTTCTTGGAGCCCTTCGCCAATTTGCGGAATTCGAACGGAAACAGTTGGCATAACTCTTTGCGAAAGTTTGACACATCGAGCGCTCGCCATGATCCTGGAGAGTCACCGCTCGGCTGACAGCCTCAAGGCTCTGGCAGCCGAGTTAGCCGAAGATAAACCGGCTTCATCAGCTTCACGATGGGGAAAGGCGCCCCAACCGCAAGCGGCTGTTTGACAAAGCCCCAGGTGCTGACGCCATCTAGACTTTCCGGTTCCAGCATCGTGAAGATCAGGTTACCGAGCGGCTGCCCCGACCGAACCACGAAACTGCCCTCATCTAAACGGACGGTGCGATCCTCGAATGCACCCTCAAGTCGAAGAAGTTTGTGACCTTGGAAGGGCTGTCTGGCTTCGACCGCACTCCCAATCTGGAATACGCTGGCTCGCACCGGAGCCGAAGCATCAACGCGCTCCACAACCACGCCGTGCCGCTGCAGAAGACCCGCGACTTCGGATTCACTAGACGGGAAAGCATAAGCGAACGGCACGGGCTCCGCTTGCGTGATTTTGAAGCGATCGAAGATTTCCATCTTCAACTGATCATAAGCAGTGGGTCGGCCGGTCAGAGGCGGTTTCTCGCCCAGTCCAAGTTTTTCGATCGGAACCGTTTCCGATCCGCGACTTGCAAAGTCGAATTTAACGCCGAGCGTCGAGCTTCCAGTGAGACCAAGTTGAGAGGCTCTAAGATCGGCCGCTCGCGTCATCTCCGTGACCTTTTTCGAATCTCGGATCACGTGACCGACCACTTCGCTCACGAACTCCTTGGTGCCATCGATACGATCTTTGAACGGAATGAATGTAGTCGCTTCACTAAGGACCGAAACTCGATTGCGCAGCCCCGCATAGTTTGTGACGTAGCGTCCGAATGGCTCGAAGGTGAACCAGTCTCGCCGCTCTTCACGACGCTCTGCATTGCCATAATCGAACAGTTTGAGTCCGTACTTCTTCAATGCCGACTTGCGAACGTCGGGAAGGAGAACGTCGCGCGTGTAGCGCATGATTTCCGGATCGGTGTCCGGGTTGAGGGGTGGTGAATAGGTGAGATCAAAGCCATGTCGAGTGCCGTCGGTGGTGTGCAAATCCATGATCACGTCGGGATCCCAGCCTTGATAAACATATCGAAGCACCGCCCGCATCTCCGGAGACTCGGCTTTGATGCAGTCGCGATTGAGGTCGAATCCCTGACCGTTAGGGCGGACACCAACAAGTTCTGGTCCGTCCTGCTCGGGACGGTTCTTCTCGACCGGGCCGAATTGCTCGTTCCCCCAGATGTTGTAAATGGGGGTGATCACGAACGCGGCATGATCCAGCGGGGAGTCTTTGGCGCGACTCCAGTCTCGCAACAGGGCCAGCACCGCCTCTTTTCCCTCGACTTCGCCAGCATGGATATTGGCCTGAATGTAGATGATCGGGCGTCCGCTTCTTCGCGCCATTTGGGCGTTCATCATGGGTCGACTTGCGATCACGAGGGGCATGTCGAGATCGGCCGAACCTTTGCCCATGCTCTCGATGCGAATCGGTGCACCAAGCTCCCGAAGCTCTTGGAGGAAATCGACCACGTCCGAGTAGTGCGAGGTCTCGCGATAATTGGATCGCTCCGCCCTTGTCAGTGGCCATTGAGCACCCTGGGTGGACAAGATTGCGGAGAGGAGGATTGAAAGCATATCTGCCTTTTACCCGGTACGACAAGGGAGCTAAACTTCGCGAATGCTGTCGCGAAAAGAGCTTCTCAAGTCTATGTTGCTGGCTGGAGCATCCACCGCCCTTCCCATCAGAGGGTTAGCAGCCCAAGGGCCTTCCGCAGAAATCACGGTGGAAGACCTCAAGGCGATGGAAAAAATCGTTGGAATTCAGTTCACTGATGAAGAAAGAAAAAGCCTTTTGAGAGAGGTTCGACAGAAGCTGTCCGGTTACAAAGCCATCCGCGATACCCAAATCAACTACACAGATGAACCGCGGACAATCTTCACCCCAGTTGGCGGCGGCTCGTCAGATCGAGCAAAAGTAACGGCTTCACCATCGGTCTCGAAGCTCGATATCAACCGACTTTCCGATGCGGATATCGCATTCTTGTCGGTCACCGAACTTGGGCAACTCATCCGCACGAAAAAGCTCTCCCCAGTCCGCTTAACCGAAATCTATTTGGCGCGGTTGAAAACCTTCGGCGACAAGCTGCTTTGCGTGGTGAACCTTACTGAGGAGAGGGCGCGTCGCGAAGCCCTCGAGGCGGAGCGAGAGATTCACTCTGGCCACTATCGAGGGGCGCTGCACGGAATTCCTTACGGGGTGAAAGATTTGTTCGCGGCCAAGGGCGCTCCGACGACTTGGGGTGCCAATGTGTTCGCAGAACGCGTCTTCGATTACGATGCTGCAGTCGTCGAAAAGCTCGCCAAAGCCGGAGCCATCCTCCTCGGCAAGTTGAGCAACGGGACGTTCGCGCTTGGTGACGTGTGGTTTAAGGGCACCACCAAGAACCCCTTCAACCCGAAGCAGGGATCAAGCGGATCGAGCGCGGGATCAGCATCCGCAACTGCCGCAGGACTCGTTGGATTTGCGATCGGAACCGAAACTCTGGGCAGCATTATTTCACCGAGCACACGGTGCAGGGTTACCGGACTTCGTCCAACCTATGGCAGGACGAGCCGCTATGGCGGCATGGCGCTGAGCTACACCATGGACAAAGTCGGTCCGATCTGCCGATCGGCTGAAGATACCGCCCTCGTACTCGCTGCTATCTGCGGAAGTGATGTTCGAGATCCGAGCGCGGTGGATCGTGACTTGGTCTGGCCACCGGCGGAAAAAATCAACAATATGCGGATCGGTTATCTCGTTGGACCACGTGAAGATTCTGTGGCTGCAAGTCGAAATCCGGCGGTCGTCGCGCTCAAGAAGATGGGAGCCCACGTCGCTCCCGCCAAGTTCACGCCTCCGACCAACGGGCTGCTCGAGATTCTTAATGTTGAGTCGGCCTCGGCTTTCGACGAATTCAGTCGGGGAGATCTTATCCGTCAACTGAACGACTCGCCGTGGAAAGAAACGTTTCGCGCCGCCCGGTACACTCCCGCCGTCGAGTACCTGCAGGCACAGCGAGAACGTGCCCGTATGATGCAGCGCTTTCAGCAGGAGCGGGATGAGTTCGACGTGATCATCGCCGACAATATTGGTGGGCTGCTTCTAACGATCACCAATCTGACGGGGACGCCGCAAATCACGATCCCGTGGGGCGATGATGGCAATGGAAACAGCATCAGCAAGAGCTTGATCGGCCGAAATTATAAGGAAGCCAGGCTATGCGCGGTCGCCAAACTCCTGCAAAACACGGCGGATTACCACCGTCGTCGTCCCGACCTTTCGCGTTTTTAGGAAGTTCTCCGGAACAAGACTCAGCTGGATTTTCGGCTCCGAAAAAGAAACTCGAGGGGTTAAGGGACTCTGTTTCTAAGAATGAGTTGCCGAAACTTCGGGCAGCCTTTGGGAACCGGGAAACTCCGGGCTGACCACCACCCTAATGGCCGCCGGATCGATCGAAACGTCCACTGGCGCGCGCTCCCCAATCTCTCCGTCCACGACAAAACGCCGCTTCGGCTTCGTCTCCACCCGAGCGTTCTTAAAAGAGAAGGTTTCCACCTCCGAAAGCACCACATGGTGGCCCCTCCACAGGTTCAGAAATAGTCGCACGAATGATGCTTTGTTCGTCCCCTTCAGGGCATATCCATGGATCAGGTGATCCGTAATTTCTGCATCCGGCGTGACTGGGAACGGACCCGCATGATAGCGGCCGCTGCCAAAGACCAACTGCATCGTATCAAAGACGTGAGTGGCGCCATCGTCGGTGGAAACGGTGGCTCGAAAGGGGCGCAGACCCACTGCCGCCTTGAGGATAGCGCCGACATAAACTAATCGGCCAAACCGCTTTTTGCCTTCGTCGGTCAGTGCTTCGGCGATGCGAGTCGTCAGGCCGATGGTCGCCACATTGACGAAGTGGCGGTTTCCGATTCGTCCCAAATCGACGGGAGAAATGATTCCGCGGGCAAGAATGTCACAGGCACCTTCTACATCGGACGGAATGCCGAGATCTCTTGCAAACGCGTTGCCCGTGCCCAAAGGAAGCACACCGAGAACGGACTTCGAGCCTTTGAGAAGGGAGGCGGTGGCGCTCATCGAGCCGTCGCCGCCCCCAATGACGATCAGAGGAACTTCATCCGCGACCGCCTTCTTCACCAGTTGGCGCATTTTTGAAGGGTCGCGCAGGTCGTGGGCTTCCAGCAGCTTCAGGCGGCTCTGCTTTAGACACTCCTTTGCACGAGGAAACCACTCCCGACCTCTCCGGGACTTGGCGTTGCAGATCAGAACGGCTTCCCTAAGTTCAGAGGAGCTTCGCGCCACACCTGCTTCATTCGAAGTCATCGCAATATGGACTATCAAACGCGTGGGTTTGTGCCAGCCGACAGCGCGTATTTCAGAGGCAAGGCAGAGCGACCTAATTTCCCGGTAATGGTGACTTCGAGCTATGCCACGAACTTATAACCGACGCCTCGGATGGTGAGGAGGCGCGTGGGGTTGTCCGGATCAGGCTCGATCCGAGTGCGCAACCATCGCACGTGAACGTCGACCGTCCGATCGGAGACGAACGCGTCGCGACCCCAAACGCGATCGAGCAATATTTCGCGCGAGAATACGTGGCCCGGATGTCTCATGAAGAAGTAGAGAAGGGAAAATTCTTTCGGAGAGAGCGAGATCAACTCCCCATCGAGACGCGCTTCATGGGAGTTGGGATCAAGCTTGAGGTTTCCTTGCTCCACTGCTTCACGAGAATTCTCCCCCGTAACCCGCCGCAAAATGGCCTTCACCCGCGCGGCCAACTCCGCAAGATTGAACGGCTTGGTGACGTAGTCGTCGCCCCCAAGTTCCAAACCTTTAACCCGGTCGAATTCCGCAGAACGCGCAGAGAGGAATATGATCGGGGTGGTACTCTCCTTCCGAATCGCACGGCAGAAATCATAACCCGAGCGCTGGGGAAGCATGATGTCGAGGATGATCAGGTCCGGTTTTACCTTGCGATACAGCCTCATTCCTTCTTCAGCAGAGTTCGCGGTGAACGTGGTGTAGCCCTCGCGGCGCATCCGCGTCTCGATCGTCTCTACGATCATTGGCTCGTCGTCTACGATCAACAGCTTCATGGCAACTTCTTGATGGTCGGCTTATCTTGTTAAGCCAAGTTTATGAAAAAGCGAGTTGAGTGAAAGCGAGGTTGTATGTTGCCTCGTTCAAGTAGTGAAGAGGAAGCGAGTGAGCAGGGAATTCTTTCTTCGGCTCCGTTCCCTTGCTCGCCCATGCATACCCAGAATATCCCCCGAAGCTTGGGATAAGACCGAAATAGGAGCCGGTCTTTGGAAACAGATCTTTCCAAGTCCAAAGGATCGTCTCCAGCGAATAAGGGCAGAATACGAGGTTATCTGCCTGCGTAACGACGATGCCGTCGTCAGCCAGAATTCGGAGGATGTCCCGATAGAAGTCTGCGGTGAAGAGCTGCTCGCTCAGCGCTCCCTGTTCGTCTTCGTAAGTGTCAGTGCTGTCCATGACGATCAAGTCGTAAGGGCCCGAAGCTTCCTTCACGAACGGAAAGGCGTCACCGATCAACAGGTTGACGCGCGGGTCGTCAAACGCACCCGCGCTGAGTTCAGGCAAATGCTCTCGGCAAACCTCGATGACACCGCGGTCGATTTCTACCATGTCGATGCGCTCAAGGGTAGGATGCTTGACCAACTCTCGAAGCACGCCACCGTCGCCTCCACCCACCACCAGCGCGCTGGTTGGCGCGTCCATGGAAAGCATCGGGATCTGGACGAGGCACTCGTGATAGGCCGCTTCATCAAATGAGCTGAGCTGGACATGCCCGTCCAGGAACAGGACCTTCCCGAACACCTCGGTATCGTAAACATCGATCGTTTGATATTCGCTGACGAAATGAGCGAGATGCTCTCTCACTTCAACGTTCATTGAAAGCTTGTCGGACCGGATTGGAAAAGTGAGCTGCACCCGGAAAGGTTACCGCTGGCTGTCTTTGGACAATCGCCTCGAGAAGTAAACTCGCCCTACATGAAAGCTCTTCGTGTTGGCATTGTCGGCTGTGGAAACATTAGCGGCATCTACTTCCAAAATCTGGGGCGATTCAAAAGCACAAGAGTCGTTGCATGTACGGACCTCGACTCAGCCCGAGCTGAGGCGTCGGCCAATCAGTACAAGGGTGTTAAAGCCATGACCCTTGAAGAATTGTTGGATACCGTCGACCTGGTCGTCAATCTCACTACGCCCCATGCCCACGCAGAAGTGGCTCAGCGGGCGGTCGAAGCGGGGAAGCACGTTTACAATGAGAAGCCGTTAACCATCCGTCGCAAAGAGGCGCGGAAATTGCTCGAGACGGCCGTCGCGAATCAGGTGCGAATCGGGTGTGCTCCCGACACATTCTTGGGCGCTGGCCTTCAAACCTGCAGAGAAGTCATCGATTCTGGCGCGATTGGCCAACCCGTCGCATGCCAGGCGTTCATGCTTTGTCACGGCCACGAATCCTGGCACCCTGATCCAGCGTTTTACTACCAGAAGGGGGGAGGGCCGATGTTTGACATGGGTCCTTACTATCTAACCGCGCTCATCCATCTCATGGGCTCGGTAAACAGCGTCGTGGGAAGCGCTCGCGCCTCTTTCTCGACCCGGACCATCACCAGCGAACCTAAAGCCGGGCAGGTGATCGAAGTTGAAGTTCCGACCCACGTTGTTAGCATCATGAATTTCGCCTCTGGAGCGGTTGGCGAAATCACCACCAGTTTCGACGTGTGGCACTCCAAAGTGCCCTGGATCACCGTTTACGGCAGTGAGGGCAGCTTAAACGTGCCTGATCCAAACGGATTTGGAGGCGAGGTGGAAGTGCGGGGAAAGGAGGACAAGGAATGGCGCAAGGTGCCATTGACTCGTCCATTCGCCGAAAATTCAAGGGGAATTGGTGTGCTCGATATGGCCCACGCGATTGCCGACGCCCAGCCACATCGAGCGAGCGGTGAACTCGCCTATCATGTCCTCGACATCATGCACTCGATTCACGATTCCTCGGAGAAAGGCAGGCGAATCGAACTGTCCAGCCAGTGTCCGCAGCCCACACCATTAGGAGAAGACGAATTCAGCGGCGAGATCAAGGAGTAGCCCTTGCCAGAGTTGCCAGATATCGAGCTCTATGTCACGCGCCTGCGAGAGCGGGTGGTGGGCGAGACGCTTCGAAGCTTCAAGACTCACACGCCCTTCGTGCTCCATTCACTCGCTCGTCCGGCGGAGCTGGACGGGTTGGAGGTGCTGTCGGTGTCCCGCCTGGGGAAGCGGTTGGTGTTCTCACTTGAAAGGAACTTTTTCCTCGTCCTGCATCTCATGATCGCGGGACGGCTGAGCTGGGTTTCTCCCGTTCCGCCGGAGCACCCACGACGCGACAAAGCCCTTCTCGCGACGCTACAATTCGACAAGGGCCGGCTCACGCTTGTCGAGCATTCGACCAAAAAACGAGCTTCGATTTTCATCGAACGTTCGTTAGAGGCTCTTCAACAGCACCAACGGCGGGGAGTCGATGTGCTGAACTGCTCGCAAGAGGAATTTGAACGGGTGCTTAAACATGAGAACCGCACGCTAAAGCGCGCTCTCACCGATCCAAACTCCTTCGATGGCATTGGAAATGCGTACTCCGATGAGATTCTGTTTGCCTCCCGGCTCTCCCCCATGCTGCAAACGCACTCGCTCGATCCCGAGCAGATGGTGCGACTGCGCGATGCCACTCGAGAGACAATCCAGTTCTGGTGCGAACGCCTTCTGCAGCTCTATCCTGAGTTTCCAAAGCCGGGGCAGGTGACCGCATTTCGATCCGACTTCGCGGTTCACGGCAAATATGGCAGACCTTGCAAGGTGTGCGGATCGCCGATCCAGCGGATCGTCTATGCTGATACCGAGACGAACTATTGTGCCAAGTGTCAGAATGGCGGCAAGCTTTTGGCAGATAGAGGGATTTCGCGGCTCCTCAAAGAGGATCGCCCCAAAACGCTAGATGACTTATGAGGATCGATGCCGTAGTAAGACGGGTGAGATGGCTATCCATCCTGGCGCTGGCAGTTGCCTGCTCGATTGGCTGCAAAAGCGGTTCGGAAGGGCTCGTTCAGGATTTCACCGTAGTCCCGATCGATGATCCCGCTCAGTCGGTGAAACTGTCCCAGTTCAAAGACAAGGTCGTACTTCTCGATTTCTGGGCCACATGGTGCGGTCCTTGTCGACAATCCATGCCGGAGGTTCAAGCGGTCTGGGACAAATACCACAGCAAGGGCTTAGAAGTGATGTCGATTTCCGATGAGCCGCAGGCGACCATCGTCTCCTTCCACCGTAGCTCCCCTTTTACCTACCCGGTCTATCGCGATGCGGATCAAATTGCGTCCGGACTCTTCACCCAAGCCGGCATCCCGGCTTTCGTTCTGGTTAAAGATCAGAAGGTGGTGTGGCAGTCGAATGGATATGCGCCTGGCATCATTGAAAGCGCAGTAGCCGACGAGTTGGGTCACTAACCACCTGGTCGACGGTTGGCAATCGCTCGCGCCGTGCGAGGAGGAATGAACGTATAATTCGTGGTCGCGGTCGTCAGGGGGTTGACCGTCATCGTCCAGCTTAAAATCCGTTCCGAGCTTCCCATCTTCTGGATGTCTGTGTAGATAACCTCCGAGATTTCGAACGGCTTTGTAGCGTCCACCCTTGCGAGATGAAAGGCACAGGATCGCTTCAACCGCTCCTCGAACAGATAGAGGATGTAAAAGTCGTCACCGCCGGGAGCGTATACGCGGCCACTGATCTTGTCCTTGACCACGGTGCCGGCGGAGATGGTCTGCACCTGCGCTCCAGGAAGCCAGGTGTGATAACTTGCTGAATCGCCGCCAAAGATTTCCTTTAAAAATCGAACCACGTAGATGCTGGTGCCGCGGGCTTCCGTGACCAGCGCTAGCAGCATCACGCCTTTTGCGTCTCTCGGCTGAGGATTCATTTCGGAGCCATAGATCGTGCTCGTGTAAGTGTTATCTGCATTCGTGTAGGCAAATACCGTGTCTCCGTTGCCAGTGATGCGCCGGCTCGGGAACCCGTCGGCAAACTCGAAGATATCGGCAAAGACTTTGGAGTTCGAGGCAAGAGGGTCCCATTCGAAGAAGGATGTGCTCGAAAAGGTCTTGATCCGACCCGCGTGGTTGTCCGTACCATCGAGTTGCAGAATCATCTTCGGCTGAGCTCGAAGACGAGCCATCGAATCTTGAATCGGCATCTCCGCCGGTGCGATCTGAGCTGCGGCGAACGCAGTGAATCCGAGAGCCACGAGGGAGGAAATGATTTTCAATGGGGAAGTTCTCCTTGGGACCAGAGATGATCTCTCCCTTCTTGTACTTCAAATTCACGCTGTTTGTTCGGAAATAGGTGATTTGACTGACGCAACCGCAGATTCCTGCACACTGGTAATTTTGCAGGTTTTAAAAAATATCTGCTTAAAAGCAACAAAACCGAGTTAAGATGGATTTGTCGTCAGATTAGTATTGCTTGACGATATTGGAAACGCCAAGTTCCCAATTTTGAGGAGAGGTATGAAATATCTAGTTGCTCTTGGATTAGTTGCTTGTGCTGGCTTTGCTAGTGCCCAGTTTTATGGTGGAGATCCTGATGGCGTAAATGGCCTCGTCAGTAATGAGAACAGTAACCTCGGTGACTTTTCTCAGACTTTCGACGACTTCACACTTAGCTCGTCGATGCACATTTCTGCCCTGTATGGCAATTTCTACATCACCGCGGGAATCAGCCCTGTCAATGCCAGCTGGGAAATTCGAACCGGTATGTCAAACGGTAATGGCGGAACTTTGGTCGCTTCCGGAACTTCCTCGGCGGCAGTCAGTTCTGCGAACGGCTTTGACGCTTTTGGTTTCACCGGCGAACTCATCACCGTTGCCACCAATTTCGATTTAAGCGCTGGGACGTACTACATGACGATCACTCCCGATTTGCAGGCTGCAGGTCGTGGATTCATCGCGACCACCTCGGGCGCTAACGCATCCGGTTCTCCGATTGGGAATGGTAATTCGTGGTTTAACAGCGCATTCTTTGGCGCAAATTACTCGCCAGCGTCAGATCAGCTTGGCATTAACCCAGTTGACTTCAGCTACGGTGTTACAGGTTCGCCAGTTCCTGAGCCCGCTTCCATGCTGGTTCTCGGACTTGGAGCGATCGCTGCCATTCGACGACGACGCGCTTCTAAGTAACTCTTAGAACCTCCACAACAAGTCAAAGCGCCGCCAGAGTTCTCTCTGGCGGCGCTTTTTCATACCCATACTTAGACCGCTGCGATCTATAATGGAGACTGAAAACAATTCAATCCCTCGGTAAGGGAAGGTCGATCATGCTCAAAGAAACTTACGAAAAGTCACACCTATATCGCTTGCGCCACAGCGCCGCCCACCTCCTCGCGCAAGCTGTCACCGAACTCTATCCCGGTGCGAAACTGTCCATCGGTCCTCCCGTCGAGAATGGCTTTTACTACGACATCGACTTTCCCGAACCCCTGAAAGAAGAGGATCTCCCGAAAATCGAGAAGCGGATGAAGGAGCTTTCGAAGCTAGATCAGCGGATCAACTGCATCGAAGTCACCCGGGACGAAGCGCGTAATTTGATCCTCAGCGAAGAGATTCCAGGAATGGGAAAAGCCGTCGCCGACTACAAGCTCCAGCTGCTGGATGCCATCCCAGAAGGCGAGAAGATCACCTTCTTCGATCAACAGAGAACCGATCGTGAAGGCAAGCTCCACCGATTCCTCGACCTCTGTCGCGGCCCTCACGTCGAAACGACAAAGGAGGTCAAGCATTTCAAGCTGCAACACCTGGCCGGTGCCTATTGGCGGGGCGATGTCAAGAACAAGCAGCTGACCAGGATCTACGGCACGGCATTCGAAAGCGAAGAGGAACTGGCGAACTACCTCGCGATGCTCGAGGAGGCAAAGAAGCGAGACCACCGTCTGCTGGGCCGCGAATTGGGCCTATTCATGTTTTCCCCACGGGTCGGGACCGGGCTGCCCCTTTGGCTGCCGAAGGGTGCGACCTTACGCCAAGTGATGGTTGACTATCTTCAAAAGGAGCAGGTCAAACGCGGTTATGACCCGGTTGTCACACCCGTCATTTCCAACATCAAACTGTGGGAAGCGTCGGGCCACATTGTTAACTACCGCGACAAGATGTTCCCATTCATGGAGGACGAGGAAGGCGACAAGGAAACCTATGCGCTCAAGCCTATGAACTGTCCGTTCCATATTGAGATCTATCGATCGCAAATGCGCAGCTACCGAGATTTGCCCGTTCGCTACGCGGAATTTGGGACGGTTCACCGGTATGAGCAATCCGGCGAAGTGACCGGCATCCTCCGCGCCCGTGGCTTCACCCAAGACGATGCCCACCTATTTGTGAAGCAGGATCAACTGCTGGACGAGTTCATCGGCGTGGTCGACCTGATGCAGGCGGTGCTGGAGAAATTGGGTTTGAAGGACTTCCGAGTCCGGGTGGGCACAAAAGATCCCTCCTCGGACAAATATATCGGCCATGAAGAGAACTGGACTGCTGCGACCGAAGCGATCATCCAGGCTTGCGACCACTTGAAGCTGGAATACGAAGTTTCACCGGGTGACGCCGCATTTTACGGTCCCAAGCTCGACCTCATCATCAAAGATGCACTGGGACGGGAGTGGCAGATGGGAACCGTTCAAGTGGACTACAACTTGCCGGAACGGTTTGATCTGGAGTATATCGGGGAGGACAGTAAGCCACACCGCCCCATCATGATCCATCGGGCACCGTTTGGCTCACTAGAGCGGATGATTGGTCTACTGACCGAGCAATATGCGGGCGCATTTCCTTTCTGGATGGCACCGGTGCAAATTACCATCCTCGCGATCGCAGATCGTCACGCGGAGAGGGCCCACGAGCTCGCGGCTCAGCTGCGCGATGTTGTCTTCGATACTCGAGCCGTTCGCGTGTCGGTGGATGACCGGCGCGAAACGCTTGGAAAGAAGATCAGAGAAGCCCAGCTCCAAAAGATTCCTTATATGCTCATCATCGGAGATAAGGATTTGGAAAACGGAACCGTTGGAGTTCGTTGCCGCGAATCGGGCGATCTTGGAGCTATGCCGGTGTCGGAATTTATCGAGAAATATTTGGGTTAGCCCGACAGAAATTGGGATGGCATTTAGCGAACCGAACGCCATCCCAGAGAGTTTAGCGAAGCCTACTTTTTACTCTTCCCGCCGAAGGTTGACATAGACGGGTCCAGCGGGGGCGAATTCTTTAAACCATCATCGATGGCCTTGGTATCGTTAGCTGTGTTCGTTTGTTGGCCACACCCTACGACGACGAAGTTGAGCATAAGCATCAAGCCCAAGCAGATACATATTTTCGAAATCATAGCTTCAGAATGTGGCGGCGGTTTTTAATTCCGCCGCCAGTTCACTTACTCCGAAATTTCCGGAATCCAGTGAGGATAGTAGGTGGTGATCGCTGAACCACCTTTGTAAGGGATCCATGTTTGACCGTTGGGCAATGGCGAGCATCGCTCTGCTTCGGTGTATCGCATCGGCTTTACGTGTCCATCGCAGAACGTAAACACTGCCAAACCTTGAAGGTTTGGATTGGTGGTGACGCGGTTAGGATCGCCTGCGGTAGCAGGGCCAGATTTGCCGTTGTGGACGTAGCGTGTCCAACCATCACTGCCTGAGTAGAAGCAGGCTGCGTTCGGATAAGACGGCCACACGAGACCGTTACCCAAATTCGCGGAAAGCGAAGGGCCCCAGTCCCAAGTCGATTCGGCGACACCAAGAATGATGTTCGCAGGATTGGCAACGCCTCCAAGGCGGCCATACACTGATGTGGGTCGGTTGTTCGGATATCCCAAAGTGTTTCCACTTGGTCCAAAATCGACAAGCATCATGTTGAGAGCCATTTGCCCTTGGGTGTTGTAGTAGTAGTGCTCACGAGAAGCGTTGTATCCTCCCGGGTCGGCGCCGTTTAGACCATAAGTGTTCGGGTTGGTCATGATTGCAGCCCAATTGGTCTTGCCCAGCGTGGCGCAGATCGACATCTGCGTATTCTTGTGGTACGGCTCGATCGCTCCCCAATACATAACAGACAATCCCACTTGATACGGATTGGCAACGCCGGTAGGAGGTGCGAAATTGCCCCAGTCCGGTGTATTGCACGGGCTCTCGCCGTAAAGACACGAACCATTGTTATCGTGTCTTGGAAGCACATCATCGGAGTCGTTTGCATACATCATGCATGCAAGCGCAGTCTGCTTAGCATTGCTCACGCATTGAGTCTTCTTCGCAGCTTCTTTAGCTTGCGCGAAAACTGGGAACAATATAGCCGCAAGAATAGCGATGATGGCAATAACAACCAAAAGTTCGATGAGCGTAAAGGCTCTTCGATTCATAATTCACCTCCCCGAACGATAAAGTTCGGTCATTGCATTATAAATCCAATTGTCGAATTTTGGGAACTTTTTTCTAAGGAGTGCTTGCGGACCGCCGGCGAACCAGATCGACTTTCAACTGCGCATAGCCGTCGATTTGAAAATGTTCGACTCGCAGTGCATGCGATCCCGCGCTTAATCGAATGCTCTTGGTGTATGTCGTTGGCCCCTGATAATGCCAGGCGTCGTTGAGGATTGGCTTGTCATCGAGGAAAACGCGGGCACCATCGTCGGTTTGAACCTTAACCAGATATTCGCCCTCGATCAGGCCAGAACCCGCTGCCCCCTTTGCCTTGACGGTCAATTTGGCGTCAGCCACCGTCGCATAGTGATCCGCGCCAATGCCCGCCAAGAAACTCGCTCCCGCAAAGTCTAAATTGGTAAAGTTCGTCTGCTTGAGAGGAGTGCCAGCCATCGCCTCCTGCAGCGCCGTCTCGTCGGGAGCGGAGTGAGGATCGGCGGGATCGGCGGGCTTGCTCCATTTGAAAAACTTCACCGTCCAGTCGATGGCGATGGGAGGAGTGAAGTCGTACTTTATCGTGACTGGCTTGCCAGCCGCGGTGACGATCCCTCGATAGTCCGTTGTTTCTGCCCCGCGAAACTCAACGACCAGATGAATGTCTCCACCGTTTAACTCCGGCACCAAAAGCTTGCCGGGAGCCTCACCCGAGGACTTGATGCCTTTGGGGAGGGACCCGTTCAGGCTGACGATCCGCCATTTCCCTTTTGGCCCCAAGATTTGATAGGTGACGAGCCTCTCCCCATTCGCTTTCACCTTCTGCGCAGCCGGATTTAAGTCAGGCCGACGACGAAGCAGGGGCGAGAGGAAATCGTAAGGTCCCCATTCCCCGATGATGATGTTTTGCTTACCTCGATATCGATACGGATACCGCATGTCGCTGCCGGTGTGACCCGACGGCATGAACGCCTTCGGAACTGGTGCGGGCTGAAGAGCAAGCATCGCGCTCTTGTCGCGTGGTGGCACCATCGACTGAACCGGCGAAGCCGTGCCGAAGTAAGGCTGCCAAGTCGGTGTCATGATCTGCACCGACGGCGAACGCCATTCGTTTCCTGAACTCTCTCCCGGCAGCGCTATCTCGAGGGAGTAGAAGACGTTGTTCTGAATATTGAGCCCCACCTTGCCAGCCGTCGCGATGTTGGGCGTTCCCACCACCTCGTTGTGTGAAAAGTCGATCGCCGCAGTGTCCTTAAAGCTCGCCAACTGCTTCCCACCCATAAAGAGATTGCGCTCGATCGGGTAGTCGTGGCTCACGGTATCGCGATGCTTCGGATAGCCCCAGCTCGGATCTTGGTTCGGGTTCTGCCACAGTTGGATTGCGAGGCTATCGCTGAATTGATTTGCCAGAATCGAGTTGTTCTGCCCGTGCTCGATCGCGATCCCAACCTCGTTTCCGGCGAAATGGTTGCCTAATATCAGCGTGTTGTAGGAGTAACCACCCCACAAGCCGTGCCAGCATTCCTCGACCAAATTGTTCACAAACTTGTTTCGGCTGAAAGTTGCCTCGATGCCATTGGTGGGCGCTTCGCTAAAGTCGTTGCCGTAAAGCAGGTTATCGTTGCATCCACCTTGGCCCGTGTCCATCGTGGTCTGACCAGCCCAAAGGAAAAATCCGTCGCCACCATGAGTCACCGAGTTGTAGGCAAACACGTTGTCGCTCGATTGTTCGTACACAAGAATTCCAGCGCTGTCCTGCCCGCGATTGTAGACGCCGTGGCTGTAGCCCCGAACACACCAATCGATCTGATTGTGCATCACCTTGTTTTTGCTGCTGCGGTACAAACCAACGCCGACTCCGCTGAGGAACGAAAAGTTGTTAGAAATCACCTTGCCGCCTGCGCACGAGGTGAGCATCAGCCCACACTGGCCGCCAACTGCCCGGCAGCCCTGAACCACGAAGCCGTTGCAATCACGAAGGTAAATGGCTGCTCCATATCGGAGCCACTCGTCCTTTTCGTTCTGGTGGTAGCTCATCCAGTCGGAGAGGTCCTCCTTCTCAGGAGTTGACTTCAGACGCTGCTTCCAATTGTAAGAAAAGTCTGAATCGATGATCTTGAGATTCTTCGCACCCCGCGCCATGATTCCAACTTTGTAGCCTCGAACGCGCAGATTCTTGATCGTGACATTCGCGCCTTCGACCATCAATCCGAGTCCACGTCGCTGATCGGGCTCGGCTGTCTGAGGTGTTCCCTCGATCGTCACTCCCTTGAAATCTAGCACCAGATTGTTTCCCTTGACGAGCAGAGCTGGTTTTGACAGATTTTCGGGACTTGTGAGCCGATAGACTCCTGGCGCAACCTTTCCGCCCCGAGTGATCGTTGAGCCTACGGACAGGCGGATCTGAGTCATTGCGAAGGCGCAATTGAGAATCATCTTCTCAATTGATAGCGCATAAGGGCAAAATAAATCCAATGATCTGGATTCAAGGTCTGATTTCTTTCCTCGTCTGGATTGGCTACGGCTTTTTTCAGGCACGGAGATCGGAAAAGATCAGAGCTTGGGTGTGCAGCTTGAGCCGACCTCATCGAGCTATTTCCGGAGCATTGCTCATCCTTGTTGGCATGGCGTTTCTGTTCGGCGGATTGTTCGCCTTGCTGCAGATGGGCGGATTTACCTCCAGCGGGCTGACGCCAGCCGCATGGGGAGCAGTCACTCTGCTTGGATTACTCTTCGTCCACTTCCAGACTCTGGGCACCGGAATGCTCGTCAGTTTGATCGGAGCGGATGTAACGAACGATCCTCAGCACACGTCCATCAATACAGCCCGAGAGGAGTCTAAACTTTCATGAAGTCATTCGTACTGGCCTTCGCTGCGCTTTTTTCGTTTCTGACGATCGCTTACGCGCAACCGACCCCCGAACAAAAAGCGAAAAGCGATCAAGTCATGCAGAAGCTGCGGCAGATCGATATCCTGACCCAGATCGTTCCCCTCGTCCTCACGAAGGATCAGCTGAATGCGCTTCTGCCGGTCGTCGAAAAAGCCCGAGCGGCGGTCTACAAGACAGAGAAGGATGAGGCAGAAGCACTGGCTAAGCTCGATTCCAAAGTGACGAGCGCGGTGGACACTTCCGTCGACAAGGGCGTGCCTCCAAGCAAGGAGTTACTGGACGAACTCGCTGACCTGACGTTCAAATGGAGCCTGAATCGTTCGGCCGTATCCACCGCGAACACCGATCTAGTTTTGAAGAAGTTCAAGGAAGTGACGAACGTCGGTCAGCAGAAGGCGGCCATCAATTCTCTCGCTCCCCAGCTAATCGATCCGTCTTTGGACCCCAAGAAGATGTCTGATGAGGACAAACTCCGATTCTTCATCCAGCAGATTTTTCTCGATCCTCAGTGCTATCCGATTCTTATCCGTCTCGCGGCCAAAGCTAAGTAGAGCTTTTGTCGAGCAACGTCCGATTCATCTCATCCACCTGTTGGATGAGATTTTTCTCGTGTGATCGGAGCTTCTCGCCTAGGATTGGATCGGAAACCGCTAAGATGCGCGCCGCAAGTATTCCCGCGTTCTTGCCGCCGTTGATCGCCATGGTTGCTACCGGAATGCCAGGGGGCATTTGGACGATCGAATAAAGCGAATCCACGCCGGACAATGCTTTGCTTTCCACGGGCACCCCGATCACCGGCAGAACCGTTAGGGAGGCAACCATTCCCGGCAAGTGTGCCGCGCCGCCCGCTCCCGCGATGATCACTTTCAGGCCGCGCTGCTCCGCGCTCTGCGCGTATTCCACCATCCCGAGTGGAGTTCGGTGGGCACTTACGACCTTCATTTCGAAGCTCACACCTACGGATTGGAGGAAATCGGCGGCAGGTTGTAGGGCGGGCAAATCACTTTTGCTGCCCATGATGATTCCCACGAGTGCGGCCATGGCGAATATGTTACTACTTGGCAGTGAACTGGTTGGCCTCATCGGCGATCGCTTCGGCATACCGTCGACTCGCACCAACGTTCGCACGTATCAGCTCGGCGGCTGCTTCGCCCATCGATAATCGCTTGACTTCATCTTGCCGAAGCTCCTGAATCGCTGCTCGAAGCTGCTCCTGCGTTTCGCACCTCAGCGAGGCACCAGAGCGAAGCGCCATTTCGGTCACATCTCTGAAATTCTGCATCCATCGCCCGTGCAGCACCGGCTTTCCCAAGGCAAGCGGTTGAATCAGGTTCTGCCCGCCGTGGTTAGCGAATCCCCCGCCGATCACTACGATGTCGGCCACGCAGTAGACGCTGTCCAACTCCCCGTAGGAGTCGAGCAACACAACCTGACCTTTCTCCCCCTTTGACCGCCGTGCCACTTGGCCAAACTTTGCCTGTAGTTTTTTGAGTAGCTCCTCGGCCCTTTCGAGATGTCGTGGAGCGAACACTAGCTGCTGGTCGGCGGAAAGGGCGCCGATCACAAAATCCTCCTCTTCTGCGCCCCGAGTCGATCCTACAACAAGAGTGACTCGGCTCCCGTTGAGCCCTAGTTCCTGCTTCCAGACAGCCGGATCGGCCGAAGCATTTGCCGCGGCTTGATCAAACTTACAGTTCCCCTCCACGGAGACATGCTGGCCGCCCAGCTGCTCGATGCGACTCGCGTCTTCTGCTGACTGCATGAGGCACCGATCCATGTTGCGAAGCAGACTTTTGTAGAAGAACTTCACCCAGACTGAGCGCTTAAATGATCGGTCGCTGATCCTGCCGTTGATCAGCATGGTACGGCAATCAAACACTTTAGCCGCCCACAGGAAATTGAACCAAAGCTCCGTCTCCATGATCGCAACCACCGAAGGTTGAACTCGCTGCACGGCAGCTAACTGAAACCGGGCAATGTCGATCGGGAAGTAGAAGACACGGTCCGCGTATCCTTTCGCCTTTTCTTGAGCCGTGCTGTAGCCGCTGCTCGTTGTCGTCGAGAGAATAATCTCATGATCCGGCAAAACCGCTCGAACCTCGGCCAGGATGGGAAGCGCGGCCACCACTTCGCCCACTGAGACGGCGTGAAACCACACTCGCTTACGATCTTTCCGTCGCTCGATGTCGTAATTGCCAAACCGTTCCGGCCAATTGGGCTGCAGCTTGCGAGCGCGAGTGCGAATCCACATCCAAGGCACCCAAATGGGAGCCAAAATCGTGATGAGAAGGTTGTAAACGAGGAACATGCAGCCTATCGCGGCAGGTTGGGAAACATCGCACGTGGAATTTGCGTGACGTCTACCTTCCACTTCCCATCGGTCCGCACCAGCACTAGAGCGTAATTTTCCTGGTAAGCCATTTGCCTCGCCGCATTTCGAAGCACCGTCAGCTTGACCGAGGCCGAATCACCGGAAACGTCGGTTGAGGTGATCTCCCACACGAACAGATAATGTTTTGAGAGATCGAACGTCTTCTTCCATGCTTCCCGAATCTGATCAGGACTCTCATCGTGCAGCGTCGATAACTCCGTCAGCTGATCGATATCCTGCTTGGCCAGCGCGGACATGAATTCGGCGGCGGCGCTACTCGGCGACTGCGTGTTGAACAGGAACAGGACCAGCACGAGAGCGGCCGATAACACTGCCGCCAGAAGCACAAAGGAAATCCTGCCCGATCGCCGATTCGATGAATGCATCTTCACTATTAAACCTTGTGCATGAAATTCATCACCGTGACCAGTGAAGTGCGCGCTCAAAGGCCTCATCGGTCGCTTGGGCATTCACCTTCCAGACGCCACCCTTATCTTGCAAAAACCACAGGAAAGGCACGTTGCCGGATCGCGTCCGATATTCCACCGCCATCACAAAAAAAGCCCGGGGACGCTTTGCGTCCACCAATTCGTAGCCATTAGAGTTCTTCAAGAGCGGAATGAGAAACGGCAGCATGTTTTTCATATAGGGCGAATCAATGCCCTCGGCGACCACCGAGTTCGCAAGCTGAGCGTCATTCTCCGCAAATGCCTGATGGAGTTTTCGCAACGCGCTTTGCGGACCCACATCTTGAAGGCGGCCGAACAGCACCAAGGTGATCCCCGCGAGAACCGCGGCTGAGACGTAGCCTGCAATATTGCTCTTTTCTTTCATGCCGCTTCTACAAGATACCAACCACTGAACAACTGGGAGGATTCCACGTTTGCCTCACTACGAAGTTCTTACGAACGGACGATAATCTGTTTTAGGTATAGCATGAGCGAACTGATTTCTCGAAGAGACATGATGAAGCGCGGCGGAGTAATCGCCGTTGGATTGATGGCCCCGCGCTGGCTCTCCACCATCGCCAAAGCCGACATGTTAAGCGTGGCAAAGGGCGGCAAACCTTCCGGCGACACGATTCTCGTCGTCTGCCAGCTGAGCGGCGGAAATGACGGTCTCAACACCTTTATCCCGTACGCCAACAAGAAATATTACGCTTATCGCCCGACGATCGGAATTGCCGACGACAAGGTGCTCCACGTGAACGAGCAGATGGGCTTCCATCCCAGCATGACCGCTATGACGGAACTCTATAAGCAGGGCAAGGTGGCCGTGGTCAATAATGTTGGCTATCCTCAGCCAAACCGGTCTCACTTTAAGAGCATGGAGATCTGGCAGTCCGCCTCTCCGACCTCGACTCTTCGGAACGGGTGGATTGGCCGCCACTTCGATCAGCAGCTCTCGGTTGGGCCAATGAATCCCGTGGTGGCGCTTGGCCTCTCAACGGAAAAACCGCTTGCGCTGTCTGCCAAGGCCGCCAGCATTCCGTGCTTCGCCTCGCTCAACGACATCCAAAGCCTCATTGGCGATCCTGCCTCCGAGCAGATGCTGCGAGACATCCAAGGCACGGAGGCGCCAAGCGGCTCTAATACGAGAGTAGTGCAGCAGGCGAGCAAAGCCGCGCTCGACGCAATGGACATTTTAAGCCGGCAGCTGAAGGGCTACACGTCTAAGCAAACCTACGGGACGGACTCCTTCGGGCGAGGGTTCCAGCAGATTGCCCAACTCATCGCTACATCACCCAAGACGCGCGTCGTCTACTTCAGCGCAAGTGGGTTCGATACCCATGCGCGTCAGACGGATACCCAAGAGCGACTGCTGGGCGGGCTTTCGAATGCGGTCGGTACGTTCCAAAACGAGATGGAAGCAATCGGCAAGGCGGACAAAGTCGTCGTCCTGATCTTCTCCGAGTTCGGTCGCCGTGTGCAGGAGAACGGCAGCGCAGGAACCGATCATGGCCAAGCCGCGCCCATGTTCCTGATCGGCAAGTCGGTGAAAGGCGGCATGTACGGCCCCATCCCCGACCTCGACAATCTTGCGAACGGAGATGTGGGCTTTACCACCGACTTCCGTGAAGTCTACGCCGCCACCCTCGACCAGTGGATGGGCGGAGACTCCGAGATCGTTCTGGGTGAGCAGTTCAAGCACGCCCCCGTGTTCGCGTAAAGGCTGGACTAGGCGACGGCGTAGCCGTCTTCGTCGGTGCCGATGATCGAGTCGATGTCGTTGGCGATCAGCTCTTCAAACCATTGGCCGAAGGCGCTGTTGGCGCGCTTATGATATACATCTTCCGCGACCCGCGCCAGTTCCTTGCCGCGGGAATCCCCGCGCAGGTCGTACAAGTACGCCAGGTCGAACAGGCGCAGGTGGAGGTCGGCGGCGACATAATCGTTCCAAAAATCTTCTGGATGACTGCGAATGATGCGCAGTACGCCCGTGGTTCGCTCCTCTTCAGATTCAAGCGTGCTCCAAGTCAGCGGGAAAAGCTCGTCGGTGAGGGGTGAATTCGCCTTGGGCACGACCCTAAAGGCGGCCAACTCGGGAATTTCATGGCAAAGCTCCAAGGTTCGTGCATTGCTCACCTTCGGCATTTCAAAATCTCTCGCCGGGTGCGATGCCCAGGAGACACCCTCGAAAACCGACTTCCAAAATTTGGGCACCTCGTACGGCACCCCTTTGTGAACATCGGGATAATGGCGGTCGATGCAGCAGGCGAGTCGTCCGCGGACAAAGTCAAGGCTGACGGGCGATACAATCGGTGCTTGGCACCTGGTGAGGAAGTTTTGCTTGATCATCCTGAGCTGAGCAAGCGGCACGGTATGCACTTCCACCACCCGGCAATAATGGAGAAAGGGGTTTGCGTAGAAACAGATCGCCTCGCCCATGCGCCCATTCTGAACGCCCACGAGAAATTGACAGAATCCAAAGCGGTCGGGGCTGCCCATACAGGCGAAGCCAACCAGCGATTGGCGCGTCGGCACCTTCTTGGCTCGTTTTTCTCCTTCGAAGGGGCGAATGCCCTTTTGAGCGAGAAGGAAGAGGATCTTCTTCAGCTTCTTCTCGTCTTGCTTGTCGCCGATGGTCTGGGCGAGTGCCGAGACGGTGTCGGCAAGCACCTGATTCGGGCTCCATTTGGCGTATTCTTCCAACTCATGCCAACGCCGGTAGCGAATGGCTTCAAAGTAAACGGCTTGATTCATCTGACTCTCCACCCTTGATTTTTGGCGCGTCCGGCCTTTTCTTTAGGGGAAAGCTGGAGCTATTTATGAAGTTCTTGTTTTGGGGAGTTCGGGAGTTCGTGGGTTCGGGAGTTCGGGGCGAAGGGAAAGCTCGCACACCCACGTCGGATGAACTTATTACAACCAAACCAAACTAACCAAACAATCCGAACTAACCAAACAATCCGAACTATCCGAACTATCCGAACTATCCTTAACCATTCTAACGATCCTAACTATCCGAACTCCCGAACTAACCGAACTCCCTTATAACAACGGTTCAGCCTAGACTCACCGACTCACCGACCGTCTTCAGGCGTCCGTCCTTGACCAAACCCTGGACCACGCCAGCAACCCGAGCCCGCATCGCAGCCGTCGCGCGGTCGAAACCAATCAAGCGGGGAACTCGTGCCGAGAGCTCCGAAATCGAAATTCGGAAAGACCGATCGACCACCTCCAGAACGGCAAGCGCTAGCTCTGAGTCCGCAATCCATTCCAATTTCCTAAACTGGGAAGGGAAATGGGCTCGGGATCTTAGCTTCACCTCGCGGCCAGCCACCGAGAGAAACGATCCATCAAACTGCACCCCGGCGGCGGCCGCAGTTCGGATCCCCGCCTCCACCGCCTCGCGAATGCGGGTTCCCGCTCGTCCGAGGTCTGCCGCTTCGCGGATGCGCCGGACGACCTCGTCGATGTGTACCGGCGACTCGACTTCGGCCACTTGCCGCACGAGGTCGGCCATCACTTTTGGGTTCAGTTCGTGCAACGGCAAATGCGAAGGGACGCTCAATTTGGCGAACTGGTAGTCGGGCAGCCTTTCTAGCTCCGGCACTTCCGGAGGCGGTTGCACGAGTGGAGTTTCGACGACTTCGGCCGGTTGTTCATTAGACAGTACCGTCGCATCCAGCGACCTGCCCACACGCGCCTGTTCGATCGCTTCGATGCATCGCCGAAGTTCCCGATCCGGGTGGCTCCACCAGTCCGTGCTCCAGACCCGGTGAATGCGCCAACCGCGATCCTCCAGCACCATTTGGCGCAGCTTGTCCCGGTCGCGAGCGGTGCGAGAGCTGTGATACTGCGCCCCATCGCATTCGATGCCGAGGATGAAGCGCGACGGCTTGTCTGGGTCTTTCACACCGATGTCGATGAAGAAGCCCGCAGATCCGACTTGAGGCTCCACCTCATAGCCGTGCAGCCGCAACTTGTCGATCACCGCCTCCTCGAACGGCGACATGGGGGCGAGCCCAGTGGAGCGAACCGAATTCATTCGGAGGGTTTCTGCATAAGTGAGAAACTCCTTCAGCGCGTGAACGCCAGCGCTCGCGCTGCCCTCGGCCCGAATATCCTCGCCGCGCAGGTTCGTGAATACTTCGCAGCGGACCTTCGCCCGCGTGATCAGCACGTTGAGGCGTCTCTCTCCGCCCTCCCCGTTCAAGGGGCCGAAGCTCATCGATGTAAAACCCTTGGCGTCTTTGCCGTACCCGACGCTGATGAAGATGACGTCGCGCTCATCGCCTTGGACGTTTTCCAAGTTCTTCACATCGAGCCGCTCATTTGGATGGAGCGTTGCGAAGGTGTCGAACGCCGGATCACCCTTCACGAGAAGATCGATTTCATCCTGAATGGCCTGCTGTTGAGCCTGGCTGAACGCCACCACCATCAAGCTTTCTCCGGGATTATCATGAACGTGCCGCTGTACCGCTTGGGCAACATCTTTCGCCTCGATCCGGTTCGTGCGGCTCGCGCCCCGATCGTAAACGGAATCGGCTCGGTAGTGGAATTGCAGTCCCAGCTTGCCTGAAGGCGGTTCCGGATTGGGAAACAGGAACAGCCGGTAGTTATAAAACAGAGCATTGGATGGTGCGATGAGCGATAGGTGTCGACTCCGATAATGCCACCGGAGGTCCCGGCGCCTTGGGCTTGCTGGACCGATTTTCGAATCCATCAACGAGAGCACGCTTTCCATGTCGCGCGTTGTGTTCCTGTCTTCTTCTTGCTCGTCTGTTGCATCATCGCCGGAGGTCAACTTATCGAAGAAGCTGGTGGGTGGCATTTGCTTGCTGTCGCCGACGACGATGACTTGCTTGGCCCGTAAGATCGCGCCAAAGGCATCCTCTGGCTTCACCTGGCTCGCTTCGTCGAAAATGACGAGGTCGAACTTGGGACCATCCGGCGGGAGGTACATCGCCACCGAGAGTGGACTCATCATGAAAACCGGCTTGATCGCCTGGATGACGCTGCCGGTTTCACTCATCGCCCTGCGAATGGGCATGTGCCTCGTCCTCAGACCCATCTGATGCTGCAACTTCGCCGCCGCGCCGCCTTCCAAGCTGCGTGGCACCTGCCGATAGTGGTTGACCCGGATGCGGCTCTGATTCAGCTTGAGAAGCTCGCTGTCGAGGCGGCGGAAAATGGTAATTGACTCTTCGTGGCGTAGCCGATCAAATCGCTGCAGGGGCGGCCGAGCGGCAAAGGCTTCCCGCAGGACCCCCTCATACCAGGTGCGCGTAAACGCCTCGACCAGCCGCGCGTTCGCCTCCGTCCATTCCGAGGCGAGTGAGGCGGCTTCGGTCAAGCCAGCCTTCTCAGCTTCGACCATCAGCTTGTTGAACCCTACCAGTCGATCGAGTTCCTCCTGCCCGTTTTCCCAACCCTGAAGGGTATGAATGCACTCGGCAAGGCTCGTTTCAAGGGATGGCGGAACGGATGGAAATTCAAGGCTGCGGGCCAATGCGGTAAGGGCCTCGGTTGCCGCCCGGGCTAAACCGAGCACTTGTTCGGCACGAGCGCTCAGGTCCACCTTGTCCGTCTTCCCGTCAAAAAACTGTAGAAGCCCCGGTGGCAATTCCCCCGATCCGATGGAGCGATGGAGATCGACTACCCAATCGGTCAGCCGCGTCAGAGCATTCCAATCCGAATTGATGCCTTCCCACTGAACGCCGTAAGTTCCGCGGCAGAGCGCATCCGCGCTGTTGAGCTTGGCGACCTCCGACTGAGCTTCGGTGATCGCTTCCACCAACTCAATCTTTTTCGAGAGGCTCCCTCCTGGGGTGACGCTGAGGCTATCGATGTGCTTGCAAGCACGGCGGAAATCACCGATGAAAATGCGATACCACTTATGTTGATTTGCGATTAGGGCTGCACGTGTCGCGCCGATTTCGGTCTCCCAAGCCGCCACTAGGAGCTCTTGTTCGTACTTCCGATGCAAATCGGCAACCTTGGCGCCGGAAGCGAGTGCCGCTCGCAACCTTGGCTCGTGATCGACCCAAGTGCCTGTGTTCACTGCTACTCCTTCGAGACGAGGTGCATCTGCCGCTCGCTTGGCCGATCGGGCGATCACCGTTAGATCGTTCAGCTTTGCTGCGGGAAGGATTTTAAGTGTTTCCGCGAGCTCGTTTCCCACTGCTGCCGCGGCGTTGACTCGCCCGAGAGTATCGCCCACCGACCTGAATAATTGACCAATATCCATGCCGAGAAGCAGAGTCATCCGCGATCCGAAGAATCGGTTCTGCTTCGGTGGCCCAATCTCGGCGACCTTTCGCTCAAGAGCGTGGACCAGAGGCATCAGCGTCTTAAAGCGGTCTTCATTCCAGGAAGTCATCATGTCGAAATTCATCCGGCAAAGCCCTTCATCGGCAGCGCCAAGCTGGACGAGCTTTCCCATCGCATCGCGCGGGGAAAGCTGCCTCCCCTCAATGGGCTGATTTATAGCTTCGCAGTACTCGTTCAACTCCTCTCGGCGAGCTTCGAGCATTTCCAGCTCCGCCTGGCCCTGAGCGAGATGAGGAGCCGCGAGCTCTTGCACGCGCCGAAGTTCTGCGTAAAACTCGGCCTTTTTGGTCTTTTGGCTGTGCAGTTCCAGACAAGCATCACGCAAGCCAGCCTCACCCAAATTGCGCGCCACCACATCGAGTGCGGCCATCTTTTCCGCCACAAAAAGAACTCGCTTGCCGCGAGCCAAAGCATCTGCGATCAGATTCGTGATCGTCTGAGACTTGCCGGTTCCCGGTGGTCCTTGGATGACCATTGACTGACCGCTTGCTGCCTCCAAAATGGCGAGAGCTTGTGAACCATCCGATCCGATGACGTCGTGAATCTCGCTGATCGGACGATGGCGGTCCAAAGGTTCATCGTCGGGTAAGCCAGGCTCAGGATCGAGGAAGGCCGTGTCGAGCAAGCTTCCCATGACTTCGTGCTCGCTTGGTTTGGCGCCATTCGGCCATTTATCCTCTGCCAAGTCCATGTAGAGCAGGTACTTCGCGTAGCTGAAAAAGCCCACGACGGCTTGACGATCATCGACTTTCCAAGAAGGCTTGGTTGAGACCGCCTTTCTGACTTGGGCGAAATATGCTCGGAGGTCGAGTTCCGAGTCCGGCAATGAAGGAATTTCGATCCCAAACTCAGCTTGCATCATCGCTTGCAGCGAGAGATTGCCGCCAACCTCACCCCCGTCATGCCGCAGCCGATATGAGCCATCTTTCACTGGCTCGAGCTGGACCGGAATCAGCACAAGCGGCGAGCGTCGCTCCGCCTTTTCGCCCTCCTGTTCCTGCCAAGTCAGGCTGCCCAACGCGAGAAACAGGACGTTCACGCCACTCTCTTCGATGATGGTGCGCGCGTCCCGATAAGTCTTCAAGAGTAGAACCTTGAGACGAGAAAAATATTCGTGGGTGTTCAGAACCGTGTCGGTCTGATCGGTCGGGAGTTCTTCGTAGCCTAAGAATCCCGCGAGTTCCTCTTCTGCCTTGACGCGATGCTCGTACATAGCGACCGCGTCGTCGGAGGAGTCGACATAGAGCGTTTCTTGTCCAGCTGGTTTTGATCCCGTTTCGGGCTTCGGGGGATCTTCCTTACCCGAAAATTTCATCGCTTTCTGCTCGATCACGAGGAGACGGTACAACTCGAAGGGATCTTCACCCACGATTTCGACGCCTGCCGTCTTCGAGGGACGATAGTTGATCAGCCGATTGCGTCGGCTGGTATCGAGCAAATTCCCTCGGCTAGCTTCCAGCCGCTCCGAAACTACCTTGGCGTCGTGCATAACCATCGTTGAAACCACAGTCTATTGCAAGGATTGGGTTCCGCTGACAACTGACTTAACACCGAACGCCAAACGCCAAAAGCCCATCGCCTTACGCCTAACGCCTAACGCCGAGCACCGAATGCCAAACGCCGAGCACCGAACACCAAACGCCGAGCACCGAACGCCGACTCCCCCTGTGGACTGACGACTCCTCTCCCCAACACTCAACACTCAACAC
>JAEVZK010000066.1 GCA_023392285.1 Armatimonadota bacterium
CATGTAAGCCCTCTTCATCAAAAATCCCTCTCAATGATTCTGAATACACCGAACGACGCACCCCCCTTGCGGTGGAGCGCTTGTTCGGATCACAAGTGATGGGCCGGTTGAGGCAGGAGAGACAAAACCCCTAGCTGCGGCGTCGCCTGAGCTTAGCGCCCACGAAGCCGCCGATGATGAGGCCGATTGGCCCGCCTATAAGCACTCCGAGAAGAAGAGGCGGCGAGCCGGAGTCGTGGTATTAGTTAGGCTCGCTCACAGTTATAAACAGGGTCATGCCGGCGATCCCGACCGCCGCCCCCACTGCCGCGCCGAGCGCCACGGGCATGCATCCCATATTGCCCACAGTATGGCCCGATGCCCCGCCACCCCCCGTGGCGCGCGGCATCTTCTATGCCTCAGGTCGCGCAAATCGCCTTCGGCGCTCAGCAGCGGCCGAACCGCGCGCCCTGAGGCTTTCCGGCACGATACACTGCAAGCGTGCCGCGCTATCGCCACTACCGCAATACTCAGGAATTCGGCACCACTCTTTTCATCACGACCACCGTGCTCGACTTCGTCCACGCCTTTCTATGCCTCAGGTCGCGCAAATCGCCCCCGGCGCTCAGCAGCGACCGAACCTCGCGCCCTGACGCTTTCCGCCACTGATACATTGCAAAAATTGGGGTCATGGTAGATAGCCTCGGGGGCACGGGCCGGCGACGCCTCACACTTCCTCGTATCCCCTCGGCCCGAGGCATACAAGAGTTAGTGATGGCAAGTTTCACTATGCCTCAGGTCGCGCAAATCGCCTTCGGCGCTCAGCAGCGGCCGAACCGCGCGCCCTGAGGCTTTTCGGCACGATACACTGCAAGCGTGCCGCGCTATCGCCACTACCGCAATACTCAGGAATCCGGCACCACCCTTTTCATCACGATGACCGTGCTCGACTTCGCCAACGCCTTCCGCCGCGATGAAGCCAAAGACGCAATGGTCGCGGCCAACGCGCGCGAGTGCAAGCGAGCAGAGGCGGCGCTCTACGGCTACGTCGTCATGCCGCACCACGTCCACCTCCTCGTACGCTTGCCGGAACAACTGAACGGGCCGCAATTCATGCGCGTCTTTAAGCGCCAAAGCAGCGGTTCCGTGGCCAAGCTTCTCACCGCCGCTGAACTCCACCAGTTCGATCAACAGAGGGGCCTGAACGGAAACACATTCTGGCAGCGCTCCTTCCGAAGCATCTCCATCACGGAAGAGCAGATGTTCTGGCAGAAGATGGACTACATCCACCACAACCCAGTGAAGGCGGCTTACGTCGAGCGGCCCGAAGAGTACCGCTGGTCCAGCGCGGCGCTCGTCATGTCAGGCCTACTGTCGGAAGAATCCGGGCTGCCGTACGAGGCCGTGATCGAAAGCCTCGGGGCACGGCCCAGTGGCTCCTGATATGTCCGCCGGAGCCCACGCGACCCGACGCATACAAAATTAGCCGGTTAGCAGCTACCATAAAGCAGATGGGAAGGTCGGCCATAAACCAGTTGATTGAGCTTCATGACTCGGAGATAGCCGCCATCGACTTCGATTCGGGAACCGCGATCGTCGTATTCTCCCACGCATACATCCACAGGTCCGAAGGAGAGCCGGGAAGAGGTCCTGGCACCGGTTGGTCCCAGCGCGCGGAATTAGTGATCGCGCAGGCGGAAGTAGTGGGATTAACGCGAGCATGGCCTTGCACCATCTTTAATGGCTCTTTAGAGATGGATGGCCGAATCCTCGATAACTCGATTCCAATACCTCTTGCGGTAGAAGGAAATGTGAGGCTGAAGTTGGAAGTCATGGATAGCGATGAGAATTTCACAGCCATCGAGATCTGTGGAAATGGCGCAAGGCTAAGTTTGCTCGGAGAAGCGCGCTACCTGGAGGACTTCCCTGGCCAAAGTTTGCCTAAAGAAGACAACGGGAGTGTTGGCACAACCGCTGCAACTTTCCCAATGAATGGGCTCCAAGCAAGTACTCAAGCTGCTCAGCAGCCGAAAGGGGATGAGATATCTGCGACTGCCACGGGGGAGTGTTGAGAGGCTCACTCGGCAACACTTGGTAAGACTCGAGCCCCTCCGGAGCTGCGGTGCGGTAGCACAATCGTCCGCGACCAATCACCACCACGCGCTCGGCTCAGGCACCCTGAACCTACTTCGCCAAGAAGGATGACCACGCCTGAAGGCTAAAGGTTGCATGGAGTTCAGCAGACTTTTCGTAATGCCTCAGGTCGCGCAGACGTCCAGTAACCCACAACAGTGGCTAAACCGCGCGCCCTGAGGCTTGCCGCCGCGGATACACTGCAAGCGTGGGCTACAGCCAACAATGGCAATACTGAAGAGCCCGCTGTCATTGCCACGACCGTGCCCGATGCCCCGCCACGCCCCGTGGCGCGCGGCATCTCGTCCTAACAGCCGACAACCTGGTTGACAAAACGCTGCCAGCACACCTATATAACTGTGCTGCACCATCACACCCAACGAACCCTCCCACCGAAAGCGGCATCACCCCAAATAACGGACTCGTCGTGCCCCGAAAACGAGCAAGCCACTAAATTCGGGAGGAGAGAACTGATCATCACATCACATCCCCTTCGCGGGCCCATGATGATGATCCCAATTCCACTGCGCCACGCCGCGAGTAATCTACGGCCATGCGCTGGCCGTGGTCGCGACCCGTCGAAGAGCGGTTCACCGGAGACGTTCGCCTCCGAGTACGAATTCGCCAGCCGCGGATCATCGCCAGCGAACACGAGAGTCGGCGCTTTGCCGTGCTCTTCGAAGATGATCGCAAAGGCGGCTACAGCTATGCTCTGGATCTGGCCCACAACCCAGAGGAGCCAATCGTCGACGCCGCGCTGCTTTACCAAGGAGTGAAAGCACGTGAGATCGAACTACAAATCCTCTGGAGCAAGAGCCTTCCTCGGGCGCTTCTGATGACCGACGGCAGCCCTCAAGTCGTTTTCGATTTTGAGCAGCAGCGGTGCTGGAGTCGGAGCGCTTTTCCGGAAGGTGCCGGAGCTTGGGCAGGGCCGAAGTCTTGGTCCGACGAAGCTCTGGAGGGATTCTAAAGCACAGTTCAGACTGCGACGGCTTGCGACGATTCAGCGCTTCGGTAACCTGCAATGGCGACCTTGGCGGCCATAATGCCATCGTGCGCGCTCACCGTGGTGGGAAGGTCCTCACGCAGACAGCGGATGAAATCATGGATCATCTCGGCATCCGCATTGCTGCCATATCCCGCGGTGCGGTAGTTCGTCTCAGAATTCGAGTAGCGATCAACTGCTTGACCAAACATGTTCATTTCGATGACTCCAGAGTCTCCGACGACGTTCATGGTGACGTCACCCCAGGTCTTGTAGCTGCTTGGGCGCGACCAGCTCGAATCCAAGGTCGCGAAGATTCCGCTTGGAAATTCGAGGGTGAGCATCGCGGTGTCGTCCCAGCTCTGCCCGTACATGTTGTGCCCAATTTGGGCTTGAACCCGAATCGGATCTTCCATCAGGAGGTCGCGAAGGAGATCGGTCACATGGACCGTGTGGTCGATCATTGCACCGCCTCCGCTCTTGTCCTTCTCGACAAACCATCCAAATGGACAACGGCCGTGATTGGTCGCGGAGATCGCTTTGATTTGCCCGATCTCTCCTGCTCGTACGCGTTCACGCAGGCGCAGATAGGCGGGGGCATATCGGCAAGGAAAGGCGGTCATCACCTTCACCTTTGTCGCGGCTTCTTGGAAGATCTCGGCCTCTTCCTGGCTCGTCACCAGAGGCTTTTCGCAAAGGATGTGCTTGCCCTTGTCCGCAGCGACCTTGGCGAGCTGGGCATGAGAGGTGTTCTCGCTGCAGATGACGACGGCATCGAGCAGATCGACGAATGCCTCAATGTCGGTGTATCGGGTGAGATGTGCCTTTTCGGCAAATTCAGCAAGACGCTCAGGCTCGCTGTCCCAAACTCCCACGAGTTCGACTTCTGGGTGTTCGCCCAATATGGCGACGTAGCTCCAGACATGCAGGTGCGCAACCCCGAGGATGCCGATCTTCATGTTCGGAGTTTACTGCGTTGCCGCCAGAAGCCACGTTTCAAAAGCCTTCCGTGCACGCTCTGCTAGAGGCGAAGCCAACCCTTGACGAAGAACTTCCGGATCCTTCGTCTTTGCGGTCCAAATTCGGTTGACATCCAGGAGCCGAATGTTGCTCGATGTAGAAGGCAGATGTTCGACTTCATCTCCGACTGCGATCGAACCTGCATGAATGACTCGTACATAGGCTCCCGGCCTCTCCATGGCCAAGAATTTGTTGACGAAGTCCCGATCTTTCATACGCGATGCGAGGGTGCTGCACGGGATGCGCGGGGCCGTCACTTCAAGAAGAACGTCGCCGATTCGGTAGCGATCGCCAATGCGCAAATCCGGGCCAAGCGAGTTGAAGGTCAGGTTCTCTCCAAACTCACCGACTTGAAACTCACGTCCAAATTTTTCGGACCATGCTTCGTAATCCTCGCGCGAATAGATATAAAGCGCTTGATCGAGGCCACCGTGATGCTTGAGGTCGCCGATGAAATCGCCCAACAATCCCTCCGAAGTGATTTCGCCTGTGGTTGTCGGCTCCTTAAAAATTCCGGTGGAATGCAGACGTCTGCCGATTCGGAGAGGCGTAGCTTTGGCGGCATTGATCGACAGCAGGCGAATCGAAGACACAGGTGATTATGTCGTCAAGTAAGCTCTAACCTGATTCATGGAAGACATCCTTCGCAAAATGCCCAAGGTCGAGCTGCACGTGCATCTCGAAGGGTCCATCCGTCCCGAAACGCTGCTCACCTTAGCGAAGCGCAACGAAGTCGCCCTTCCCGCGAGTTCAGTTGAGGAGCTTCGGAAGTGGTACCGCTTTACCGATTTTCGCCACTTTGTCGATGTTTATGTCGCCTCAACCAAATGCATTCGCACGGAAGACGACGTCGAGCTGATCGCCTATGAATTCCTTCGCGGACAAGCCGAGCAAAACGTGCTGCACAGCGAGGTGACGTTTACGATCGAGACGGTTCAGCGATACTGCGGCATTCCTTGGGAGCGCCAATTGCTCGCAGTTCAGAGAGCCGCCGACCGGGCGCGTGAGGAGTACGGCGTCACGATGGAACTGGTTTTGGATATCGTCAGAGAACTGCCGCCGGAAGTCGGTGAAAAAGTGGTGGATTGGGCGATCGCTTGGAAAGATCGGGGCGTGTGCGCCGTGGGCCTTAGCGGGGATGAGCGGAAGGCTTCTCCCGCCGTCCATGCGAATGCCTTCCTGCGAGCTCGGGAGGCGGGCATGCCGATCGCAACTCACGCGGGAGAAACGAGCGGACCGGAAAGCATCTGGAGCTGCTTGGACGACCTGGGCGCCAACCGCATCGGCCACGGCGTTCGCTGCCTAGAAGACGATGCTCTCGTGGAGCGGCTCTTGGCAGATCAGACGCCGCTCGAGGTTTGCCCCACGTCGAACGTGAAGCTCTGCGTCGCAGATTCGATCGAAGATCATCCCATTCAAGCGATGATCACTCGAGGCTTGAACGTTTCCGTAAATTCCGATGATCCGCCAATCTTCAACACGACGTTGACGAACGAGTGGATCGAGTGCGGCAAGGCTTTTGGTTGGAACCTGGAGCAGGTTCAAAAGTTGTCGTTCGCCGCATTAGACGCAAGCTTCTGCTCAGAAGGGCGAAGGAGCGAGATCAAAACAGCCTTCGACGATTTTTGGAATAGTTGAGTGGGATATCAGCTTTCCTGCCGGACTTGGATGCACGAACGGGAAGGCATCTGCAAGGTCGAATTGAACTCGGAAGCAATCAAATTCCGAGGTGATATCAAAGGGGAAATTCGCCTAGCCGATGTGCACTACGTCGGTGCCGAGGGAGGTGTTCTGACGGTCGATTCCTATCGATTCGAAGTAGGATCAGCCGCGCCAAAGTGGGTGGAGAAAATAAAGAATCCGCCAACTCTTCTCACAAAGCTCGGTCTGAAGCCGGGGATGCGGTTAGCGGCAATTGGATTTTCCTCGACCGACTTCCTAGAAGGCAATCAGCACGAGAACGCCCTCGTTCCAGAATCGTTGTTCGACGTCATTCTGCTTCGGGCTCGGCACACGGCGGATCTGCGTCAGTTTCGACGGGTAAAGGATCATCTGGCACCTCGCGGCATGCTATGGATCGTGTACCCGAAAGGTGTTCGAGAAATTACTCAAGGACATGTCTTCGCGGCTGGCCATGCCGCGCAATTAGTCGACGTGAAAGTCTGCAGGTTCACCGAAGAACTCACCGCCATTAAATTTCTTCGGCGAAAAGCCGAGGGCTAAGACTGGAGTTCCGGGGGCTCGCTCGGCTGGTGCAATTGAACTGGTGTGCTCTTTCGCAGCTTCAAATTGAGCATCTCTACGACGAAGGCGAAAGCCATTGCGAAATACGTGTATCCCTTCGGAATCTCGACGCCAAATCCCTCGGCAACCAAGTTGACGCCGATCAGAATTAGGAACGATAGCGCCAGCATCTTCACGGTCGGATGCTTCTCCACAAACAGAGCAACGGGTTTCGAGAACAAGAGCATCAAGATGCTCGACAGCACCACCGCCGCGATCATGATCGCAAGCTCGTTCGCCATACCGATTGCGGTGACTACGGAATCGATGGAGAAGACGATGTTCAGGATGAACATCTGCACCATCACGGCAGAGAAGGAAGGTGAAATCTTGGCATTTAGCTCATCCGTCTCACCTTCCAACTTGTTATGAATCTCGTGAGTTGCCTTTCCGACCAAGAAGATGCCGCCAGCGATCAGCACCAAGTCCTTCACCGAAATGGGAATGCCATGGTGCTCGGGACTCAAGTTGAACCAAGGGATGGTAAAGATCGGCTCCTTTAACCGAAGAATGACTCCGATCATCAGAAGAAGCAAGATGCGGACGATCATCGCGATGACCAAGCCCAGCTTTCTAGCTCGAGGGCGGTCCTGCATCGCCAACTTGCTTGCTAGGATCGAGATGAAAATGATGTTGTCGATCCCCAGCACGACCTCCAGCACGGTGAGAGTCAGCAGGCTGATCCAGGTTTGAGGGCTTTGAAGAAGCGATTCCATCGGGCGGTAACCGAGGATGATACCGGTCCCTGTGTTACAGGAGTTGCTAGGAGGCGAGCGAGAGGTGATCTGCGAATTCCCGAAGGACATCTTCGTATTCCGCATAACTGGAGCATTGAGTGAGCCGATTGCGAATCTGAGACGCGCCGGTTTCGCCTTTGATGTACATCGGAATTTGGCCGCGCAATTGACGGCTGGCACGCAGTTGTGCATCGGCAAAGCTTTGACTCTGCTTCACTTCTTCGAAGGTATCGCAGTCTCCTTCGAATGCGATCATGAGCCGAAGATGCTCCAATGCGACGTCGATTCGGTCGGACAGTGTGGGTTCCGCCGGCATTGGCTCACCCCGAATGCCCGCAGCGATCCTAGCCAGCGCCCAAGGATTTGAGATGCAGGCGCGACCGACCATCACTCCGTCGCACCCCGTTTCACGAAGCATTCGAAGGGCGTCTTCCGGAGTTTTGACGTCGCCGTTGCCGATCAGCGGAACGGTCACTGCATTGCGGAGCTCTTTGATCAACGCCCAGTCGGCTTCTCCCTCAAAGCCTTGACGAGCAAAGCGGGCGTGAAGGGTGATCATGCTCGCACCGACATCTTGGAATCGCCGCACGAGATCAGGTGCGGCGAACAGCGAGTAGTCCCATCCGGCGCGGATTTTCACCGTGACCGGAACTCGGACGGCCTCTACGACGGCCTTAACGATCTGTTGAGCGACGTTGGGGTCCTTCAGGAGGGCTGCACCCGAGCCGGTTTTGCAGACTTTGGGGACCCAACATCCCATATTGATGTCAATCAAATCCGCGCCCATCTCTTCGGCGACCCGTGCTGTTTCCGCCATGATTTCTGGAACACCGCCAAAGATTTGGATGCCAAGCGGCCGCTCCCGAGGATCGATTCGCATCTTGCGGAGTGTCTTCGCCGCTCCGTAGTGGATGGCCATGGCACTCACAAATTCCGTGAACATCAGCCCAGGATTCGCGATCCTCTTGGCAATCAAGCGAAATGCAAGATTGCTGACGTCTTCCATGGGAGCCACTAGCAGCGGGGTTTCGATTGGAACGTTGCGGACACTGAATGCGGGAGTCATAAACGGCTGATACTTTTACGAGAGCGACGATTTCGGAACTTCTACGGCTCGAAATGTGACATATAATGCAGTTGTAATTCAAACGCGCTTATTCGTTTGCTATTTGTTGGAGATTAGATGAAAAAGAGTTGGCTTGTACTCGGCTTAACGCTTGCATGCGCGCAGGCTTCCTTTGCGGTTGTTGCCACCAACGGCACCGAAACCCCAATCGACTCAGTTTACACTTGGGTTGGCCAAGTGAATGGTGCTTCCTGTGTCGCGATCGGCAGTCGCACCGTAGTTACGGCCCGACACGTGGGGGCAGGCCCGGTGACCATCGCCGGGAACACTTACAACGTGTTGAGCAGCGCAACTTCGTCAGATTACGACATCACGGTGATCAATCTCACCAGTGACTTGCCCGGCTGGTACAACATCGGCACTTCCATTCAAACCGGCGCCACCATCACGATGGTTGGTTATGGCATCTCGGGTGGGGTGAATGCGAACGGCAATGGTTACGATCTGAATTTTCCAGGCGGCACGCGCCACGCGGGAAACAACACCATCGACTTTTTCCAGAACGTGGACTACGGAGACGGCTCACACGCGGGTCCTTCCATGCTGTCCTTGCTTGACGCGGCACCCGAAGCGGCGGTCGCCGCCGGTGACTCTGGCGGTGGCTGGTTCGCGAATGGAAACCTGGTTGGATTGAGCCTATTTACGTTCAACTTAACGGACGGAGGCTCTGGTCCCCTTTATGGCGACTACGGGTTTGGAAGCGCGAACACGAACGGATTCAATGTCAATGGAAACGTTGGTGGTCCTGGCGACGCTTACTTCGGAAGTGGCGCTTTGAACCTTACCGACGCTGGTGTGCGCAGCTTTATTACCGCGAACACCGTACCCGAGCCTGCATCGCTGATTGCGATCGGAACCGGCATTGCTGCGGCGCTTGCGCGACGGCGAAAGAAAGCCTAAATTTTCAGATCTTCACCCTATCAGCCGACCTGGCGGGTCGGCTGTTTTTTTATCTTCATTCTTGGCAGAATGGAAGGGTGAAACCGAGGCTTAATGTTGGTCTGATCGGCTACCAATTCATGGGCAAAGCCCACAGCAATGCGTATCGGCAAGTGGGCCATTTCTTCGACCTGCCTTATGATCTGTCGATGCACACTCTTTGCGGCCGAACTCAAACGGCTGTTGAGCGCGCTGCCGAGCAGCTCGGCTGGAAGAAAGTCTCGCTTGATTGGTGGGACGTAGTCAGCGATCCCGAGATCGATATCGTGGACATCGCCACGCCGGGGGACTCCCATTGCGAGATCGCGATAGAAGCGGCAAGAAACGGCAAAATCGTCTTTTGCGAGAAGCCGATCGGCAATTCGCTGCCGGAGGCAAAGGAGATGTTAGAGGCAGTGGAGCGGGCTGGAGTGCCGCATGCCGTGTTTCACAACTACCGGAAGGCCCCTGCGGTGGCTCTCGCCAAGCAACTCATCGACGAAGATCGGATTGGAACCATCTACCACTATCGCGCTACCTACCTTCAGGATTGGATCGCCGATCCCAACTTTCCTCTTGTCTGGCGGCTTCAAAAGGAGCGTGCTGGAAGCGGCGCTCACGGGGATATCAACGCACACATCATCGATCTTGCGCGGTTTCTTGTAGGCGAGATTTCTGAAGTGAGCGGGCTTCTTCATACGTTCATCAAGGAGCGACCCTTAGCGGGCCAGATTGATGCCAGGCTTGGTGCTTTGACCCATGTTGGCGTTGGAGCCGTAACGGTAGATGATGCGGCGATGTTCCTCGCCCAGTTTGACAATGGTGCCCTCGGTACGTTTGAGGCCAGTCGCTTCGCAGTTGGGCGCAAGAACTATAATCGGTTCGAAATTAATGGATCGAAGGGCTCGGTGGTTTTTAACCTCGAACGGATGAACGAGCTCGAATTCTACGATAACAAGGAGAGTGAAGAGACGCACGGTTTTCGCACCATCCAGGCGACTGAGACTTCGCACCCTTACGCGAAGCATTATTGGCCGGTGGGTCACATCATTGGCTACGAGCACACGTTCATCAACCTAATCGCGGATGCGATCCGAGCTATAGGAGAAAATCGGCTTCCCAGTCCCAATTTCTATGACGGATTGCGCAACCAAGAGGTCTTGGACGCGGTCGAAAGATCAAGCGCCTCAAGAAAATGGGTTCGGGTCTCTGGAGATTAGTGGAAAAACTCCGAAAATTACCGTAATCCTTTGAGGGGCTCAGCAGTCTGAATAAGTAGTTCAGCTTGGTTAGGCAGGGACGCTTAACGGAACGTTGTCTCGATAGACAACTATCAATTCAATAAATTCTCAGTTCGAACGAGTTTATTGAGTTGAAAGCAGGCTAAAATAGGATTGGGTAATTGGCGAAACTGAACTGGAGATCGATAGGCTGGGTAGCCATGGCGACGCTTTCAACGGCAGCGTTCGCACAGTCGCCCCTGAGCGGCGACTCCGGAACGCAAAATGCGAATGCGCCAGTCATGTCAGGAACTCCCGCGTTCGACTTGATTCAGTTAAATGGCCTCGGTCCCGGCGTTCCACTCCGCAAAGGAAATGTGGTGCCGAATTCAGAACGAGTTCAGCTGGACAACCTCATGCTCCAATCAGGTGCCGACTACGGCATGGATTACGTGGCCGGTGTCGTCTATCTGAAGCGCGCGATCAGGCCGGGGATGTCGCTGACCGTCTATTATCGGTACGACGATAAGGCACCCGCGCCAGAGCCGGATAAAGTCAACGGACTAGCAACCATGAAATTGGAGTTGCTCCCGGGCCAGTTCGGTATCTTGGCCGGACTCGGAATGGCGGAGCGGAACGGAAACGGGACGACTTCAACGACTAACCTGTTCGGCTTCAACAACAGCTTGTCTTTCGGCAGTTCGTCGCTGAAAGGTCTTCTGCTCTACGGCCAAAAACAGAAGGTCAACAGCGTCGGTTTGATGGGATTCCAAGGCGGAGACGCCGCTCAGGACTACGGCAACTCGTCTCTGATTCTCCAGAAGCTTTCGTCCAAAATCGGAAAGGGCACGATTGAGGCTGAGTACCAAAACGTCAGCAAGAATTTCAACAATTTTGGGTCGGCTCTCGCTGCTGGCTACGACGCGAAGGTCGTGGATCAACTTGCGAAGGAAAAGGGGCTGAAGCGGATTGGTTTAGGCTTCCAAAACATGAGCTTCGGCTCGCTGAGTCTAGATCAATCGTATCGGACCGTCTCCGATGGAGGCGAATCCATCACTTGGAACAAGTTCGGTCTGAAGCAGAACGGGCTATCGCTGAATTACAGCACGCAACACGTCGACAGCGGATTCACTCGCTTCAACGATCTTTCGGAAGCAGATCGTGCTCAGCTTGCTAAGGAAGCCGGAATGAGTCGGCAGAACCTTGGCCTCGATCTTGCACAGAAGTTCGGAAAGATCTCCTTTGCTCAAAATTCGATCGACGACGGGTCGGGGAACGACATTCAGCAACGGACTTTCGCGGTGGACACAAGCAAGCTGAAGTTCACCTATGGCGATCAAACGGTCAGCAAGAATTTCTCCAAGATTGCCAATATTCTTCCAAACGAGCAGGCCATGTTTGGGGCCGATCTGGGCGTGCATCGCCAGTGGATGACGTTCGATGCCACCCTGGCGGCGGGAATGCAGCCCCTCCACTATGCTTCGCTCAATCTCTCAGCCGAGGGCGGCGATTACCGCAGTAGCGATCTTTCCTTGGGTGGAAAGACGTGGAGCTTGGAGCACAGCAGCCAGAGTGTCGATCCCGGCTTCCGTAATTTCAGCGCGTTGAACGCTAGTGCGGACGCCAGTCTCAAGTCCATCGCCAACATGTACGGCTCCGGCCTGAAGCCCAATGGAGACGACAAAAATAGATTTTTGAGTCTTTCCGGAATTTCCAGGGACTTCACGCAGCTTTCTTTGACGCCGCTGAAGGACATCAAGTTTTCGGTCGGACGGGTCGGTCTCACCAAGGGAACGGACTCTGCATCACTCGATACGGTTTCGCTCAGTACGAAGAAGATGGCCTTTGATTACAAGCGCCAAAAGCTGGGTGTTCAATTTGATCCCAATCAGCTAATGAGCTTCGAACGGGAGCGGTTCGGAGTTCTTCCTGGCCTGAATCGGACGGATATTAGTTTTTCGATGGACCTCGGAGGAAACCGCAAGCTGGCGGTTGCCACGACCGAGGCGAACGTAGGGAACGATGGGATGAAGCGCGAGTCGATCAAGTACGACGACAAATCGCTACATCTTGAAGCGAACATGCGGAATGTTGGCAGCCACTTTGACGGAATTTCGACGATGCTCGATCCGGAAAAGGATCTTCTGACCACGCTGAAAGGCTTTAGCCAAAAAGACTATAAGGTGCAATGGCAAATTCTGCCTGGTCTCAAGCTCGACGCTCAGATGTTCGACGCCAACTCCGATGACCTCAGTCAACAGAAAAAGCTGAGCAACCTCTTCCTTGTCTACAAGCCGAACGACAAGATGGAGGTCAGCTACCTCCGATTCGAGAACAAGCTGGACGACCCATCCGCCTTGTTGTTTGCCAACAGCGTCGAGCGTTTTACCTTCTTCAAGGATTTAGGTCGGCTCGGCAAGTTTTCTTACCTCAAGGAAAAGCAGACGAACGACGGATCCCAGACCGCTCTGCCCGACTCCGAGAAGCAGGTGATCGCTTATGAGACGAAGCTCGACAACAAGACGAGCGTCCGAACAGAGCAGACGACCACCAGCTACGATAATGGCGACAAGGAGAACATCAGCTCCAACACCATCAGCACTGAGCTGACAAAGAAGCTCGGTGTTAGCGTTTCCGACGTCAACATTGACCGAGGCGGCTCGGATCGGGATGAGAAGAAGCGAAACTACGGCTTCTGGCTGGATTTTGGAAAAGGACTGCGCTTCAACTGGGGCTACGCCAAGCAGTTAACCGGAGAAATGGAGACGATGCAGACGCAGTCGACTCTATCCGGAGGAACCTTGGGCAACTGGAAGATTGGCGACAGTTCCTATGGCATGAACACTTGGGAGCAGGATGATCGCACCCAAGCCGCGACGAAGTTCTCTCTTAGTACGGTGAAGCCGTTCAAGCTCGGATTCTTGACGAACATGATGCTCAATGTAGGTGTAGACAGCGCCTCCGATCGCGCCACCTTCATCAGAGACAACAAGGTTCTCAATGTCACCGGAAAAATTGGATCCAATGAGCTTGGATTCGATTACCGAACCCAGGTGGCGCAGGATGGACGGCGAGGGATCGATCGGGTTTTCCAGTTTAAGACCGACCAATCAGACAAGCGATGGCTGAAAGGCAGCATGTTCTACAAGGTTAGAACTCTGCCCGACGGCAAGCAGATCATGATTCGGGACATCAGCTACACGCTGCGGCCGACGAAGGAAATCCAGGTCACGAATTCCCTTCAGACCAATCCTGAGCAGCCGAATGGCGGTGTCATGCTTGGATCCCTGACGAGCGCGGATCGCCGCAACAAGTGGTCGCTGGAATACAAACCCTCTACGAAGCCGGATTCACATATGAATCAGTTGACCTTTGGCGCAACCTGGGATGAGCTCATCAATGATCAGACGCACAACCTGTCGCGTACAGGTGGAGCGACCCTGAAGATTGACTTTGCGAACAGCAAAGACATCAAGGCGGATGATTTCAATCGTTCGAGCTTGCAGCTGTTCTACGGCCTTGAGCAGAACAATACGGGCGATCTGCGACGCCTGGCACAACGCTACAGCTTGCAGTTCGACCAGCGCCCCGGACCAAACCAGACGCTAAGCTTCCTGCTTGGAAATCTGAGCTATGAGCACAGTTTTGCGGATGGCTTCAGCCGCAACAACTGGACGATCCGCACCGATTATCAGATCCGCTTCTAAGGCTCTCCGGTACCCTGAGGAAATGGAGATCGTTTCCTACGGTGGATGGAACCGTTGCGCCCGAATCGTAAATGGTGATCTCGAGATGATTGTCACACTCGAGGTAGGGCCAAGAATTATCCGATTTGGCCAGATCGGGGGTCCTAATGAGTTCGTGAACTACGAAAAGGACATGGGCAAGACGGGCGGCGACCAATATCGCAGCTACGGTGGACACCGCCTCTGGATCGCGCCGGAAGAAGCACCAAAGACGACCACGCCGGATAACAACCCCGTCGATGCCACTGAAGAAGACGGGTGGTTTGTCTTCACCGCCCCCGAAGAGAAGTGGCACATTCAGAAGGAAATCCGGATTCGACCTGAGCAAGACTTCTTTCGAATCGAACACCGGGTCTACAACCGAGGGGCCTACCACTTGGAACTTGCACCCTGGTCGATTACGGTGATGAATCTGGGCGGGGAATGCGTGTGGCCGCAACCGAAATATCAGCCGCAGCCGGAACATCTGCTTCCTGTGCGTCCGATGGCGCTGTGGGCCTACACCAATCTAGGAGATGAGCGGTGGACTTGGTCAAAGGAGGTCTGTCGCCTCAAGCAGACCGACAATCGAGAGCCTCAGAAAATCGGTTGTCAACTTGAGCAAGGTATTGCGGGTTACTCGAACCATGGAAATTTCTTCTTCAAACGGTTCCCCTATTTTGAGGATGTTGAATATCCAGATTTCGGATGTAATTTCGAGACCTTTACGCGAAACGACATGCTTGAAATTGAATCGTTAGGGCCCATGCAAGTCGTCGCGCCGGGGGAGTACGCGCTGCATGTTGAGGAGCATCATCTCCTGCTTGGAGTCACGGCTCCAGCAGACAGCGCGGAATGCTTCGATTTTCTTATCGATCTCGCCGCAAAGACAGAACTCTAGTTTCTCCGGCTTTTGCCGATAAATGGGTATGCGGAGCGATGTCCTCCAAGTGGTTGCGATTGCATGCCAGGCCAACTTGTATCTCCAAGGTCGAGAAGAGCGTACGCCGGAGCTGCTCGGCCACCACAACACGTTTGCCCAAGTTCACGAACTGCTCTTTGATCGGGGAGTAGTGGGGAACAATCGCGTGGTCATCGCCGATGCGACGAGTCCATGGTTACGGCGTCTTGCCAACGAAGATGTCACGAGGATTACGCTGAATCTGAGCGCATGCCCCATCGATGCGAACACGAATCCGCAAGCGCCATGGGGACTTGTAACCGATGGAGATGTGGGCGTAGAGGTCTGGCAGCCGAGTTGGACGAAGCGAATCCGCACCTACAGCGATCCTGCTCCTTGGAGGGTGCTATATTCAGCCTCTCGCATCATGCGCAACACCGAAAATCCCGTGACGGTGCTTGCCTACGCGGCAAAAGATTTAGGCGAATTCTGTAGAGCCCATCGCATTCAAGAGTTCGCTTCCGATCATCTCATTCCAGACCCGTTTCACAGCGAGTTCAGAAGAGTTGCAGAGACGGCGCTTGGGGCGATGAAGCATGCTAGAGAATGCGATACTCCAAACGTCGAATTGTGGAGAGCGGCGATCAAAGTGCTTGAGGCAGTGCTTAATGTCGAATTTGCTTCTTGGGAACAGACCATGGGCCAAGACCAGAAACGTCCTGCGTAATCCTGCCAATCGTGCCGTCAAGAGACTTAGAAACGTGCCCGTCACAGTAGAGGAAGTGAATGCCACCCGGATGCCGAGAATCGGCCTCCGCGGTATAACCGGTCGTTTTGCTGCCGGGAAAAGCTAAGCGAGTCACCGCAGTCGTCTGCTTGTTCGGGAAAGTATTGCTGGTATCAAAGCCGATGACGTAACCGTCCGAAGCCATTTCTCGGCCATCGAAGCTCTTTAGCGGCAGAGGATCGACGGTATCCTTCCGACCCCGATCGATCGTTTCCCCGAGAATGATTTGAGACTTAGGGTCAGCGACACTCACCGCGAGCTGTCCGCTGTACGCGTAAACCATCCCGTAGCTGGAAGTGTCCACGTCGGTGCCGTTGCCCGAACTTCGGTTGTTCTCTTCGTCGCTCGCAGCTGGACATTTGAAGACGGTCGGGTCCGAGATAAATGGCCTCAGATCTTGCTGCCACGTGTAAGTGAGTCCATTATCGAATGCCGATGGCTCATCGCTCTCGTAGGTCGCCGTCGTGTAGGCAAACGGGTAACGCTCGTCATGCTCCTCCATGTAAAGGTTGAGGGCGGTGCCGAGTTGCTTGAAGTTCTTCGCGCAAATGGACTTGTACACGCCTTTCAGCATGTAAAAGTAAACCGGAATGCCAATGATCAGGAGCACGACAAGGACGATCAAGACAATCTTGACATCCTTCTTGGTCACGTATTGCTGCGACGGGCTCGCACCCTCGACTGCTTGTGGATCGTACGGATCGCTCATGGGTTGATGGAGACCATTTCACGATCGCGAGCCAGTCCATACATGGCGAGCACCTTCGAGAGCTTGGTCCGATCCACCCCGAGTCCCTTGCCAGAAGCATAAGTTGGGATGACGCCTAGCCGGATCTGGTTTGGCTGAAGTCCCTTGGAAAAGAAGGCTAACGAGGAAATCTGATCGTCGGTCAAAGCGTTCCCGAGCACGTCTTTGGCGGATTGGACAATCTCGGGCAAGCTGAAAACGTTCGCCATGACGGCAGACTTGAAGCCCACCAAAAAATCCTTCTGCCGCTGCTGACGCTGAAAATCTGTATCGGCGACACCCGCATTGCTATGTCGATATCGCACGTAGCACATCGCATCATAACCGCGCAGCTTGTGCTTACCTGGCGTCAAATGGACATGCAGGTTGCCGGCCTTGTCGTCGTAGTCCATTTTCTTTGACACATTCACGTTGACGCCTCCTACGAGGTCGACGAGATGCTGGAACGCTGTGTAATCGACGGTGATCACCTTGTCGATCTTGACGCCGATTGTGTGCTCGACCGCCTTTTTGGCAAGGGCGTCTTCTTGTCCCCACTTCGCGATCGCGTGGTAAGCGTTGATCTTGTGGTTGTCGTAGCCGGGCAGCTTGCACCACGTGTCCCTGGGGATGCTGACACCCGTGATACTGCGACTTTTAAAATCCATTTTCGCAACCAGCATCATGTCGCTTCTCGCCTTATGTTTAAGGACGGTCTGACCTTGATAGTAGAGGTCTTCATCACAACCCAAGATCAAGAACGTGGTGGAGTCAGACTTAAAGGCAGCCTGCGGCTTTGGAGCACCCAGGACCGTGCTCGACACCATCTTCCAAAAAAGCGGTCTGCGCTGAGCCCAACCGATCCCAATTCCGATTAAAAGAAAGGCGGTGCAGGCCGTCAAATACCAAACTGCGCCTAGAAATCGGTAAAAAGCGCATGGGCGTCTCTTCTTTGTCATCGTCTTAGGCTGTTGCTTCAGCAGCAGTTTCTGGAAAAACAACTCTGAACGTCGAACCGTGCCCGACCTTGCTGTCGATCGAGACTTTAGCCTTGTGCGTCGCGGCTAATTCAAGGACGATCTTAGTGCCCCAGCCGCTTCCGCCGCCTTTGTCCCACTGGGACCGGGCGTTTCCGGTGAGGATGCGCTCAGCTATCTCGGAACTCATACCGGGACCTGAGTCTTGGACTTCGATGACATGATCGCCATCTTTGTAGAAGTAGCGTACGATCACCTCTCCCATGACAGCATCGCTCTCCTGATCGTACCGATCTGCCCATTCCTCTGGGATGGTTTCCTTCACTGCCTTGATGGCGTTCCCCACGAGGTTCTGCACTATTCGGAATAAATACAACTCGTCATGCAACAGCGGAGGGGCGTCGTCTTGGATCTCATAGCGCAGTGCCACGTGATTCTTGCGCCCCTCCGATTCGAGGTAAGCCGCACTGGTTTGAATCGTCTCAGACAACGGAGCGCACTTCATATTCGGGCGTAACGTTCGGCCCGCGGAAAGATCGCTGATTAAGCGTGAGTACCCAACGATGCGGTCGATGGACTTATGAAGGTCAGAATACATCTCCTCGAGGCTCTCGACGTACATTCCTGCTTCTTCTTCACCTTGGCCATTCGCAAGAGTCTCCTTTAGACCGTCCATCGCGAGAGTCGAATAGGATAAGGTCGCGTAAAGGCTCGCGGCGAGATTGCCAATGTCGTGGCTGACCTTCCCCATTCCGAGCAGTGTCGACGCTCTCGACGCTTCATCGGTGAGGCGATAATTCAGGTACGCCATCGTCGATACGCCAGCCACCGTCTCCAAGACCGCCGCATCGTTGGATGTGAACGTGCCATGCCGTTTGTTGAGCAGTTGAACTACCCCAATCGGCTCCTCATGCTCCATCATGAGCGGGCACGCGATCATCGAGCGGACGCGCACGCCGGTCGACGTTTCAAAGGGGTTCAGTTCGCGATCCCCCTGCTCGATGTCCGTGCAAATCGTCGTTCGGGTTTGAAAGGCCTTGCCGGCCATGCCGAAATCATCCGAGATGTCCTTGACCGGGAGCTTGTCCTCGATATCTTCGGGGAGAACGTGCCGAAACTTCAGGCGCTTGGATGCAGCGTCGTGAAGATAGATCGTGCCTCCCGAGGCTCCAACTGCTTCGACGCAGATGGCGAGAACATCCTTCAGCAGGAGATCGAATTTCCCACTGCTTGCCAGCTTGCGCGTAGCTACCTGCACTGCCCGGATCAGCTCATCGTGAGACTCCATGCGTCCGCTTATTTTACTCTTGGACAACCTGACCCGTTCCGGTTTCTACTTTAATGTTCTTGTAAGAGGGGAGAATCTAGTCCCTGAAACACGTAGGAGATGATAGGGAAGGTTTGCCAGACGGTGGCGTGACAAGCGTCATCTCGCGGGAATTCTTCTCACGTTCATGCTGCGTTCACGACATTTTGGCACCATAAACCCGTCAAAGACTTAATCCCTGCGCCACCCGCCGCAAGAACAACTATCGCGCTGATGACCTCGAAAACTTCATTTCCCAATGCAACGCTCGACCTGGTCGATTTACGCAGCGACACCGTCACTCGGCCGACCGAGGCTATGTTTGAAGCGATGCGCAATGCGCCGCTGGGTGACGACGTCTTGGGAGACGATCCCACCGTTATGCGGTTGGAGGAACTTGCCGCGGCGGTAGCAGGAAAGGAAGAGGCCTTATTCGTCCCGAGCGGAACGATGGGCAACCAGATCGCAGTGGCTACCCACACTCAGCCTGGCGATGCGATACTGATCGAAGAAGAGGCACATATCCTTTATTATGAGGTGGGGGGTCCGGGCATCATCTCGAATGTGGTGAGTTGGACGATTCCGTCCGACCGTGGAGTTATGGACCCGCAGGCGATCGAAAAGCGAGTCTTAACCCGGAATCTTCACACGCCTGGGACAACACTGCTCTGCGTCGAGAACACGCACAATCGAGCGGGAGGGACGGTCATTCCCCTGAACATGATGTCTGCTTATCGAGAACTTTCGATTCGGCACGGCATGAAGCTGCACCTGGACGGAGCGAGAGTGTGCAATGCTGCAGTTGCGCTAGGTGTCGAGGTTCACGAAATCACGGAAAAGGTCGATTCTGTCTCAATCTGCTTGAGCAAGGGTCTTCGCTCGCCGGTGGGTTCCGTCCTGTGCGGCACGTCCGAATTCATACAGAAGGCGCGAATTTGGCGCAAGCGATTGGGCGGAGGCATGCGCCAAGCAGGAATACTTGCCGCCTGCGGGATCATCAGTTTGACGCGAATGGTCGACCGCCTGGTGGAGGACCATGCGCGCGCCCGAGCTATGGCGGAGGCGATCTGCGACCTCCCTGGAGTCTCCGTCGATATGTCGACAGTTCACACCAATATGGTGATCGCTGAACTGGATCAACCAGCCCTCCTGTGGCAAGATGAACTCAGAAGCAAAGGCATTTTGGCGTTGCCGGTTGCTCCTAATCGGATGCGATTCGTCTTTCACGCAGACATCAATGATGAAAAGCTGGAGAGGGCAATCGAAGGTTTCCGATCGATTTCCAAAGAGCAGTACAAGCGCTTGGCCTAGCTGGCGAGGACTGCTTCGCGCATCCTGGTGTAAGCGAATTCGGCGAGCGGCTTCAGATTCACGACATCCGCCTTGTTATATTCGATTAAGCGTTCGAGGGCTCCGCTGTCGCCGAGCCCAATGTACCGCCTCCACAAAATGACCGCGTCGAATCCGGTAAGTCCGTCGATCTCCTCTGCCCGGCCAATTCCAAGCTGCCGTTCGATGCTCTTGAGCCCTCCCCGTAAACCCAACTTGCGGAGCACGGGGCAAAGATCGAGATGAATCTGATCTAGCTCCAGCCCAGGAAAGCTCTTCACGATCGTCGGCAGGTCAAATCCCGTGCCGCAGAAGGTGACGATCATCGCGTATCGCGAAATAATGTCCCGGAAATTTTCCAGGCTCTCCCCACGAACCAGGCAAGTGTACGAATCTCCGTCAAACAGTCCAATCGTGGTGATGGCGCGACCGTCAGTCTCAATGTCCAAGTAGACGCAGGAATCACGGAATGAGCTAAAACTTCGCCAAGCATTCTTCTGACCAAGATGGCGGCTGAAAAACTGATGTTCTCGGCGATCGAGGCAGTGGCAGGATTGTTCGACATAATCGCGAAAAACACCCTGGTCCACTTTTCCAGTAGGCATGCGCGTTTTGCTGCTTAGGAATGAGCCCCAGTCGTGAATTCCACGGTCCCACAGCGCTTGCTCGGTGCATCGTCCAACTCCGGGAATGTGAACGAAGGTTCGTTCGAGCACTTATCCTTTGCCTTTGTCTTTGTTTTCGCTCTTAACTTTTGCCTTTTCTTTGTTGTATTCGTCTCGCGTGATCGCCTTGACTGCGCCACCACGAATGACGCGAGGAATTTCGATAGGCAACAGCGTGTTCGGCAAGGGCTGCTTGTCCTTCGAATCGTTGAACCAGAAGGTGCCGGTACTCAGATTTTTATCGAATTCGGCGATCATCCGCAAAAACCCGACGCCCTTAAAAGTGAGATCGAGATCGCGGCCAAACCACTGGCAGTTTTCCCAAGTCCCTACCATAACGATTCTGCCCTTGCCGAAGAAAACTTGCTTGTGGTGCGCGGCGTTCTCATATTCCTTGCGCACGTTGCCCGAAATCTTCAAATAACTGCCTGGCTTTAGATTGGTAATCAGGACGGTGCCCGCGAAGGTGAAATCAAGCTTGCCGGAAGCGAAGCGCGTCCCGAGTGGAACCATCTTGAAGCTGCCTACGTTCGATTGGATTCGCAGGGTGTCATCCAGCTTTGGAGCGGGGACCATCGCTAACGCGCTGGCAGGAATCGCTCCCGCAGGAGAGGATGGTGCCTGAGCATATGCCAAGCTCAAACCACTCATCAGCACAGTTAAGGCGGCAAAGCGAATCATCGGTTCAGTTTATCTCAACTCCATCTCTTCTGAATTCGGTTCCAAATTCGCTACAAATCAGCCAATTTGGCCGTGCGGGAATGGAGCCGCCCCTCAGAACGTTCTACAATAGAAGATATGAATCGAGGCGCAGTAGTCACTATTGTCGTTGCAGTTCTAGCGATGGCGGGGGTTATCATGGCCTTCGTGCTGAACTCCAGCCCCTACGTGACCATCGCGCAGGCCAAAACAATCCAGGCGGAGCGACTGCATCTGGCCGGGAATATCGTTCCGAAAACGCTCAGCACGAACGCCCGAGCGAACAAGATGTCCTTTGACCTTCGTGACGATCAAGGCGCGGTCATTCGAGTCAACTATACAGGGCCGATTCCGACGAATATTCGCGAAGCCAAAGAAGTGGTAGCGATTGGCGGCGTTAAAGGTTCGGCTTTTGAGAGTCAGCAGTTGCTCATCAAGTGTCCGTCCAAGTACGAGTCAGAGAAAAAGAGCTAAGTGGAAGGCCACGAAGCGCATGACTTCCTAGCGGCCCCTGGTTGGTCGCTTATTCTCGGCAACGCTGGCAAGGCCTTCATTATTTTCGGAGTCCTATTCTTCCTCCTTTGCGCGGTGCTGCCGATGATGAAGCGGGAGAAGGTTGCCACCACATGTTTTGTGTTGGGCAGCCTTAGCCTGTTTGCTGCCTTCGCGTCGCTTGTCACGCTCTTCGTCACCGATCAATTCCAGTTTCAATACATCAGCTCGCACTCTTGGCGAGACTTGGATCTGAAGTACAAGATCGCGGCAGTCTGGTCTGGACAGCAGGGCAGCTTCCTCTTGTGGGCCTGCACCTCGGCGCTTTTCGGGCTACTGGCACTGAGAAGCACCGGCCCCCTTAAGCGCTGGTTTACTACGACCTTCTCAGTTTTTCTCGCCTGCCTGTGCGGGATTCTCGCTTACGAAACTCCGTTCAATATTTTGGCGGACGCGCCGTTAAACGGGGTCGTGCGCGTCCCCACGAATGGAGCGGGTTTAACAGCATCTCTCCAGAACTACTGGGTGGTTATTCACCCTCCAACCATCTTTCTTGGTTTTGGCTCTTTGTCGGTCATGTTCGCCTTCGCCGTCGCCGCGATGATGGCGGGCAAGCCGACCGATTGGGCGGCTCGGGTCCGTCCGTGGTCTCTCATTTCGCTTGCAGTGCTTGGACTTGGTCTCTGCATGGGCGGCTTCTGGGCATACGAAACCCAGGGGTGGGGAGGATTCTGGGCCGGGGATCCGGTCGAGAACGTCAGCTTCGTTCCTTGGAAATTCACGGCCGCTTTGGTTCACGGCATTATCGTGCAGACGACGCGAAAGCGGTGGAATGGAACGAACCTGCTGATGGCCGGGTTGCCGTTCCTCCTGTTCGTGTACGGCACCTTCCTCACGCGGTCGGGGTTCCTGAGCAAGTTCAGCAACCATAGCTTTGCCGAGATGAACCGGGTGGCGCTTTGGATCCTACTCGGTCTCCTCGTTGCTGCGATCATCGCGTTCATGACGCTTTGGATCACGAAGGGAAGACGCATTGGCAAAGAAGCGGATGTGCCGCCGCAAAGCCTCGGCTTTAATCGGGAAGCCGCCTACCAGACGGGCGTGATGTTGCTGTGCGGACTTGCCGCCACGATCGCGATCGGCATGAGCATTCCCTTCTTCATGGGCTTGATGAACCATGAAGGCAAGGTCGTTGAAGAGCCGCTCTATCACAATGTGGTGGTCTGGTTCTTCATTCCGATTATGCTGCTGGTTGCCGCAGGGCCTTTCCTGTCTTGGAAAAAGAATCGCAGCGTCGATTTTTGGAATAGATTCTTTACCATCCTTGGCGCGACCCTCTTCATCAGCGGAATCGCAGTACTCGGATTCAAATTTTCCGATTGGGGACAACACGCTGACACTTCTCAGCTCATCGATTTCCCGCTTGGGATTCGCGTGAACCGATTTTATTGGGTGATTTGCCTTCTCCTGGTCTGCACGCTCGCGGCGGTTTCGAACATCTGGCGCATCATCGAGACGTTCAAGAAGTCGAAGATGGGGATCGGTGGGTTCGTCGCCCACATCGGGCTTGCGATGGCGCTCGCCGGCTTAATTCTGTCGAGAGGGCTGGAGCGCAAGGTCAGCATGAACGTGATGCAGGGCTCACCCGCGCAAGGGCTGGGCTATCTCATCACCTATAAATCCATGACTTCAACGCCGGACGGAGATCGGGACAACAAGGTCCTGTTTGACGTCACCTCGATGACCGATCAGCGGCAAACCACGTTCGAAGCGCGTCCTGGCTTCTTTCTCGTGCCGGGTCAAGACGGAAAGCCGGGAGAGTTCACGTGGCCTCACATCGAGCACACGCTTACGCACGATGTCTATCTTTCGCTCGGTCCACCTCAATTCACGCTGTGGGAAGATCCGATCATGATCAAGCCGGGCGAAACTCATGTCGAGAAGTTTGAGGGCGATCCATCTGAAGGCCCCAGCTTATCCATTACCTACGAGAAGTTCGTCATGCATGGGGAGCCAGGACAACCTGGTACCCGCTTTGGAGCCAAGCTGAAAATCGTGGAGAATGGCAAGACCTATTATTGCGAACCCACATTGAGCACTTCGCTGGAGCCGGACCTCGTGCGGGCAACCGACAACTTCTATGCGACGTTTTCTCAAATCAATGCCGCCGACAAGTCCATTGCGCTGCAGCTGCCATTCACGCGCATTCTGTACCCGATCGAGCTCTTCTATAAGCCCATGACCATCCTGGTTTGGCTTGGCACGGCTATCTTAACCCTCGGCGGCTTGCTCTCAGCCCTGTACCGGCGGCGTCGCCCAACCATCGAGGAGCCTGCATCCGTTGTGCCACCGGTCCACGTAGAAGAGGATGAACATGCGCCTGTCGCAACTGCTTAAAGCCAAACTCCATCACGCTCGGGTGACCTACGCTAATCCCGAATATGTCGGCTCCATTGAGATCGACGCTTCATTGATGGCTGCCGTCGGAATGGAAGATGGGGAACTGGTCCACGTCTGGGCGGTAGACCATACTTCCAGAATTACGACGTATGCTTTTGGCGGGCCCAAGGGTGCCATCGGCCTGAATGGCGGTGCCGCGCACTTCTTCAAGCCAGGAGATCGCGTCGTGATTGCTGCATTCGATCTGAGCGACGAACCGATCGTTCCGAAGATGCTAGCACTCGGCGAGAACAATGAAATCGTCAAAGATCTCACTCCCTTCACCGTTCTCGGCTAGGAACCTTCACGCAAGCTCTTGGCGATTTGCTCAATTTGCAGAACGTGGCGTTCGTCGTGGGTGCAGAAGAGCTCCAGCAGGTCAGCCAGATTCATCCGAATCACGGGGAAGAGTGCGTTCCTAAACTTGGTGCGGGTCAGGTCGATGCCTTCTAGTCCGTCGACGAACTGCAGGATGAGCTGATGCTGGGCAAGCCAACGATCGAAGATCGATTGGTCATACGGGCCTGCAGCGGGATGCAACGCTTTGGGCGCAGGGACATTGCTTGACGGGGTTGATCCCTTTAAGAGCATTTTGCCGAAGAAGGAGAGTTTGACCTCATCCTCGCCTCGCACCGCACCGTCGAGAATGGATTGAAACCGCTTCACGTACCCCTCATTCGCGAGGATCATGTGTTCGACGATTTGAGCCAAAGTCCAAGCGGAGTAGGATGTTTGCGTGTTGAGGGCGTCCTGCGTAACCTCAGCCTGAACTATGTGCATTCGCGCGACCAGCTGCTCCAGCTTTTCCCGCACGTCAGAGACGAATTCTCGACTCTCCATAACATCATTTAACCAGCTAGACTGGGGGGATGTTTCCAGAGCTCACGCGGAAGCTGGATCCAAGATGGGGGATTGAAGCGGCCGCTCGGCCAATTGCGAACGCGGTTAACATTCCACTCTCGCAAATCCGCTCGCGCACTCACGAGCTTCCTCCCCCGGACCAGGCGGTGCTCGTCGCTGCAAAGGGAGATCTGCTCGAAGAGGCGATCACCGTGCTGCACTCGTTGCGCCGGACTGCCGATGCGACGGTTCCCGAGTACGGACCGGCGACGCCAGCCCGCCTCTGGCGCGCGAATCCGCTTTTGGAAGAGCTCGATTTACGGCAGTTCGGATCAGTTCTCGATCTCGGATGCGGTGCGGGTCGAGATGCGGTCTACCTTGCCGGCTACGGATTGGATGTTTGGGGCATTGACCATCTGCCCGACGCGATCGTTCGAGGGGAAAGCCTTGCGGATCGGTATTTGGAACTCGAATGCAGAGCCAGAATCACCTTTGAAACAGCCACGATTGCGGAAAGCCTTCACCGATCTGCCGATCTCGTCCTGGCACTGTTTTCGGCAGATCGCTCAAGTCTCGCCAAAATTGGTCAGCGCCTATCATCCGGCTCGACCCTCCTCTTCCAAGGCTTCAC
>JAEVZK010000080.1 GCA_023392285.1 Armatimonadota bacterium
TTTCTGTTGCACTTTCCGTCGGATCACTCCGCCCCAGCTTGCAGCCGAAGCCGCTCGACTGGGCATCTTGCCCTGTGAAGTCCGGACTTTCCTCCCCGGCAAGCCGAGGCCGCCACCCGGCCAACTCGATCCTATTTTACTGCCCCGAGTCAAAAAGAAAATCTTGCACCGCGCGACCATTCTGTCGTACAGAATTTTAAGTGATGGTGCTACGCCCCCAGACGTGACAAGCTCACTCTAAAAGCCCAATTTGCGAGACGAGCTATCAGCCTCAGATGCTCTTCCTGGAAGTAATATGAACGCTTTCGCCATCATCCGCCGCACCGTTCTTGGAGGATCCGTCGTGGTCGCGGCCCTCGTGCTCCTGCGCCTGCTTGGCGCGAGTGACCTTGCCTGTGGCGCGGGGTGCGTGGCTGCGAACAGCTCAACTTTTGCAAGGTGGATTAGCATCGTTTACGTGGTGGGAAGCTGCGTCGCCGTCGTCGCCGAATTTCAGAAGGGTGAAGCGCTCAGGTCCGCCCTCTTTCTATGCATGGGAGCCGCTTCGATCGGAGGATTCATGGCGATGGTCGCTTCACACCATCTATTTGCCCTCTGCATTGCCGGACAAGCCGCCTGGTTCCTACTTGGCACTTTGCAGCTCTTTCGGCTCAATAGGTGGGCGGGTGCCTTGGCCCTCGTCATCCCCGCCTACGTGGTCTACAGCTTGACGAGCACTTTCAGCGGCCACCTTGTGGCAGACGTTCCCTTCGAAATTCGTAATGGCGAAGCTTATGCGAAGAACGAGCCACACGCGATCATCGTGTTCGCCGACCCTCTGTGTGAACATTGTCAAGCGGCCGCCCGCAAAGTGGCAGCTGATGCTTCGCCCGTGCCGATCTTTTACCGATGGTATCTCTTGCCGCAGAACGGCCAACGCTCCGTAGTGCTCGCTGCGGCGATCGAGTCCGCGTTGACCCTCGACTACCAGAAAGGGTTGGCGTTCCAGCACCGAGTGATGGCCGGACCTCAGAAGCCGTCGGACGCGGACATTGTCAAAAGTGGGCTAGCCGCGGGATTTATAAAGAGCCAAGTCGAGGAGTGGCTTCGTCATCCGGACAGCGGGAGTCTGCAGGTCCTCGAAGAGGACGCAAAGTTGGCTAAAGTGTGCGGCGTTAGCCGAATTCCAGATGTATTTGCCGCCTCCTCGACCCTCTCCTATTCCCCGCACGTTACCCGCTTGCATCCCGGTGAGCTACGGAGCCTATCCGAGGCGACGAAGAAGAATTTCCTTGTCCTGAATCCTTATTTTGGAGAAAATCCATGAAGAACGCCAAGAGGGGTGAATCAGCCTTTACGCTCGTCGAGATAATCGTCGTGTTGGCCATTATCCTGACTCTCGCCGCCCTTCTGTTGCCGGTCCTGGCTTCCGCCAAGGACCGGGCAAAACAAAGTGACAGCGCGGAAAGGTTACGGCAGATCGCCATCGCCTCCACTCTATATGCCCACGACTATGATGACGTGCTGTGCTTCTACCGCAACGACGAACTGTTTTTGCGATCAAACGATCCCGAGGTGACGATGCCCACCATGCCGACGAACTCGCAGCAGCCGAAGAAGCTGGTGGAGGCGGTGGGAGTCTATGCCAAGAGCAATGCAATCTGGTTCTGCATGAGCGACCCCTATGCTCACAAGCCCAGCGGCTGGGGCCGGATCAACCACCTGTATAGCAGCTACATGTACTGGGCACTGCCTAAGAACTACACGGAAGCCAACACGCCGGAATTTCCTTTGGTGACTTCCTTTTCGACGATAGACACGCGCCTCCCGCTCTACTCAGAACCTTTTGAACTGACCGAGAACGGCCGCGTCGGATATTGGCAAGACCCATTGGTCGGTATCGACGTGATGGCCGACACCCACATCGTCCACAACCGCGCCGACCACTGAAGGGTTCGAATCTGATGACGCGGGAGAGCGTCGGAGCCATGTGCTTGACGTTGCGTCGATTCGGAAATAGCCAGGCCGCTCTAGGCGGCCCGGACGTGTGCTTATCTAGGTGGAGGCGTTTGGTTGCTTCCGCGCGGAATAGGTTGGTTTGCCCCACCCGCCTTGATGATGTTGCTCTTGGGCAATGCTTTGTCCCAAGCCGCTCGATAGGCCGACCACTGCGACGGAGTCAGGATGCGCTTCATGCCCTCGTTCTGCATCTTATTGATCCGGTTGCTCTGAACGGTGATCGCGTGCGGATCGGTTCCCTCCCATAGCTCTCGGAGCTTCTGATTTTCCGCCTGGATATTCAAGGTCAGAGCATCGATCTCCTTATGCTGCGCCGGGCTCAGGTGAAGTGAAGCAAGAATCTTCTTCTCCAACCCTTCCCAATCCGTTGAAGAAGCCCCGGCACCTTGTCCCGACGGACGGCTGCCTTCCCCTTGGCCCCACTGCTCGCAGTAAGATTTCCACTGCGCTGGCGTGAAGATCTTCTGGAGTCCGGCCCGCCACTTGACGTTGATCTCCGCGCCATACTCTTTCATTCCCGACCCCTTGGTGTACATCACCTTGGTTTCTTCGTCGAGCCAATTTGCGAGCTTGTCGTATGCCGCCCTTTGGCTCGCCGTTAAGTGCAGCGAATCGATCACACGCAGTTCGTAGGTGTAAGGGTTGCTGGCCGATGTGCCGCCTTGGCCCTGTTTCGATGCGAGCGCCTGCGTAATGCCGAGACTTGTCAGGGCCAAAAACAGAGCGCTACTTGCGATGACTAATGGTTTTCGTGTCATTTTCCCCTCCTGAGGGAGTTACTTGAGCGAAAGTCCGGCGCTCGAAGACGATTGGGCTGGCCACCATTGCCGCTGGTGGCCAGGCGATTGTAGTTGGAGTCGAGGCGATTGGCGTCGACTGGAGACGAAACGTCGGCAGTAACAAGCCAGCCGCGAGGAAACAAAAAGCTTGAGCCAATCTCGATGCGTGACGGGAAGGCTTGGCGAGCGCCGTGATCCGACGAGAGAGGGTCGACGTAGCGCTGGCGGCTGCTCGAACGTATGTGAACGTCGGGGTCTCTTGAGCAAGCGAGATGAGAAGACGTCCGTATTCGCCAGGGGAAATCTGGGCTTGCCGGATGGCAGCCTCGTCGCAACATCGCTCAGTTGCAATCGAGAGCTCACGATTAGCCAGCCAAACAAGAGGATGGAACGAGAAGAGCGCCGTTGAGAAGACGGTTAGCCAGTTCCAAACCAAATCCCTTCGCCCGATGTGGGCCAGTTCGTGCTGAATGACCGCGTTCTTTTCACTTACGGAATCGAGCAGGAACGATGGCAGGAGAATCACGGGCTTCCTGATTCCAACCAACATGGGACCGGTGATTTGGTTGGAATAGCGCACCTGGACAAGCTTTCTACCGCCGCTCACCCACTCTTCTGCCACAGCGTTGAGTGTTCTCAGTCGGCGAGACCATGCGACTTGTGTGCCGATGTCGACGAGCACAACCAGGACGCAGAGTGCCGACAGGAATAAAACGATGAGCTCGAAGAGGGGTTGAGCCGTTCGGCCGGCACCTGCAACGGTTCGCCCCTCCTCGATTCGGATGCTCAGTAGCAGCGAAAGGGGCATCTTGAGGAGAAGAATTCGCCAACACCACACCTGCACCTGAGGCGAGATCCTCGGCATAAGCTTGAAGAGCAGAAGGAATGCAGCGATTGCCAATCCTCCCTGCAGGCTAGCCCTCGTCAGAGCCTCCGTCCAACCGTTCGCGAAGTCTTGCATCACTATTTCTCCTGCTTCTCCGAATCTTGCAGCAGCTTCTGGAGCATTTCGGCCTCTGATGGGGTGAGCCTCTTCTCGCTCAAAAAGGCAAAGAAGGGTGAGATCGATCCGCCAAGCGATTCTTGAACAAATTCGCCGACCAAGCCCTTGAGAATTTCCTCACCGCTTTCGCTTGGCGAATAGAGGTTAACGCCATGCTCCGACGTACGGTTGAGATAGCCTTTGGCGCGCAACCGTTCCAGCAGCGTCTGAGTGGTTGTACGAGCGAAGCCCTTCGACTCCGCCATCGCATCCGCCACTTCCCGAGACGACACGGGAGCGTGGTGGATGGCGTAGTTCAGGACTTCGCGTTCACTTGGGGCGATTCGATTTTTCTTCATTTGCCTACGTCTGTAGCCACTATACTACAGATGTAGGCAATCGATTGAAAAGTTCGGATTTTTTTTGAGAAAATTTATCCTTCGGTGTCTTCGTACTTCGTTTTCAGGGCACTCACGACAGCCGGGTCGGCAAGAGTCGTCGTATCTCCTAAAGCCCGACCTTCCGCCACGTCCCTGAGCAGACGTCGCATGATCTTGCCCGATCGCGTCTTGGGCAACTCGGCGGTGAAGATGATGTCATCCGGGCGAGCGATGGGCCCAATCTTCTGAGCAACATGCTTCTTGAGTTCATCCACGCTTGCTTCCGATCCAGATTTCAACGTGACGAATGCGGCGATCGCCTGTCCCTTCACATCGTGAGTCTTGCCAATGACTGCCGCTTCGGCAACGGCTGTGTGGTCGACGAGAGCGCTTTCAACTTCCATGGTGGAGATGTTGTGGCCGGCGACAAGCATGATGTCATCGACCCGACCCAGGAGCCAAAAATAACCATCTTGATCGACTTTCGCGCCATCTCCGGCGAAGTAGTTGCCAGGGAACTTGGACCAATAGACATCGCGGAATCGCGCCGGATCGCCGTAAATGCCTCGTGCCATCGACGGCCAGGGCTGGGTGATCACGAGAAATCCTCCGACCTCCTTACCGGCGCTCCCGTCTCCTCCAAGGTAGCGAAGAGCCCCATGAGACGGGGTGATATCTTCGCCCGCTTCATTGAAGATTGCGGCGCGAATGCCGGGAAATGGCTGAGTCGCTGAGCCCGGTTTGGTCGAGGTAATCCCCGGCAGTGGGGTGATCATAATGGCCCCGGTTTCGGTTTGCCAGTAGGTGTCCACAACCGGACAACGCTTGCCTCCGATCACATCGTGATACCAAATCCAAGCCTCCGGGTTGATTGGCTCTCCCACCGAACCCAGCAGGCGAAGCGACGAAAGATCGCACCGGTTCGGAAAGTCTGTGCCCCACTTCATAAACGCCCGGATCGCCGTCGGCGCCGTGTAGAGGATGGTGACGCGATGCTTTTCGATCAAGCGCCAGAATCGGTCTTTCTCAGGTGTATCTGGAGCTCCGCCGTAGATCACGCACGTCGCGCCGGTCGCAAGCGGACCGTAAACGATGTAGCTGTGCCCGGTGACCCAACCGCAATCGGCCGTGCACCAGTAAATGTCGTCTTCCTTCAGGTCGAACACCCACTTGGATGTGGCCATCGTGCCGGTGAGATACCCGCCCGTCGTGTGGACGATTCCCTTCGGTTTCCCTGTCGAACCGCTGGTGTATAGGATGAAGAGTAGATCCTCGCTATCCATGGGCTCGCATGGGCATTCGTCGCTCTGCCTTGGCACCAATTCAGACCACCTCTTCCAGTCCTGGGGAGCCTCGAATTCTCCTCTGACTTGCTCCAGCATCAGGACGTGCTGAACGCTCGGGCAGCCGAGTTCGAGAGCTTTTTGAGTGATGAGCCCGAGAGGAATGACATTGCCCCTGCGGAAACAGCCGTCAGCGGTGACGATAATCTTCGCCTGAGCGTCATTTGTTCTCTCTTGGAGCGATTCAGCGCTAAAGCCGCCGAATACCACCGAATGAGCGGCACCAATCCGTGCACAGGCTAACATCACAATAGGCAGCTCGGCGGTCATGGGCATGTAAACCGAAACCCGATCCCCTTTGCGAACGCCCAACGCTTTCAAGGCATTGGCTACTCGGCTTACCTCTGCCTTGAGTTCCTTAAATGTGTACGTCCGGACATTCCCCGGCTCGTCTTCGCTGATCAGCGCGATCTTGTCAGCACGCTCTCCCTCAGCGTGTCGATCTACACAGTTGTAGCAGGCGTTTAGCTTGCCACCGACAAACCATTTGGTGTCGGGAGCGTTGAATTCGCACGTCGTCTCCCACTTTTCATACCAGTCGAGTTGTTCAGCCCAGCCTTCCCAGAAACGGATGGGATCGGCCGCAGCTTTGGCATAGATTTCCGGATCGTTGATGTTGGCCTGTTCGATGAATTCAGCCGATGGGGGAAACGAGCGGGTTTCAGAAAGAAGCGTGTTAATCGTCTGCGCTGACATGGTCCTTCTTCGAGTCTACATCGGAAATCGCTCCCTGTTCATGCTACGATATGGCGATGACGCTTCAAGTTACTCCTGCTCAGTTCGCAGAGACGGTGAAGCGAATGTTGAAGACGACCGATGTTTTCGTCGCCCCCAATGAGGCAGGTTCGTTGATCACTGCTGCCGATCAGCAGGCCGATCTGGTAATTGTGGCGTTCGCACCCGAGGCTCCGGATCAAGTTAAGGATAGGCTCAAAGGCGACGGCTTTGCCGTCTTCGGCGGAAGCTGGACTTGTTCACCAGATCTGCAGCCGCTGGAGCGATCGACCGCCGCGTTCATTGCGGCGGTAGCTTATCGCAGCGCCGAAGATCGCCCGGGATTGTGGGTGGATGCTTACCCATCCCTACCAAGCCAGATGACGGTGCTTCGAGCCATGTTCGATGAGTTCCGAGAGACGGGCGAGATGGAGCACATCACCTTCGAAGAATTCCTTCAGCTCAGCAGCCCAAACGTGGTGATCCTCAGTCCATCTGAAGTCAATAGCTTCCTGCTCCAGAAGTCAGACTCCTGAATGTAAACTCTTCCCAGATGACCACCTTTCTCGCTACGTGGCGTGAACCCGGCCAAACCGCCGTCGAAGAGGCTTGGAAAGCCCATGTTGCTGGCCGCGACCTGCTGGAGTCGATCGAGGACGGCCTAAGCGCCTGCGAACTGGATCCAAAATTTCTTGCAATCGGCCGTGGGGCGCTCCCAAACACCGACGGTGAGTTGGAACTCGATGCTTCGATGATGGATGGTGCAGACCTCTCGGCAGGAGCTGTCTGTGCCGTGCGAAACATCGTGCCCGCAATCCGCCTTGCCCGTATCGTAAAGGACAAAACCCCCCACGTGATGATCGCCGGAGAGCAAGCACGGCGGCTCGCCATCGAGCACGGAATTGAACCACGATCTCTGATGACCGCGGAAAACTTGCGGCGCTACGAAGAGTGGCGGAAAGACCGCACGAGCTTTACATCTGAGTATGTGCACAGTGCGGACGAGGCTCATCACGGTGATACTGTGACGATGCTCGGCTGGGACGACACGGGCCACGTCGTCGCGGCGAGCTCCACCAGTGGACTTGAATGGAAAATGCCCGGGCGAGTAGGTGATTCTCCAATCGTCGGTGCAGGGATCTATGCAGACAATGAAGTCGGATGTGCCGGGGCTACCGGCTATGGCGAGGAGCTTTGGAAAGGTGTCGCGTCGTTCCGAACCGTGGAAAGGATGCGCGCCGGACTATCGCCCCAGGAGGCTGCAGAAGACACGATTCGCCAGATGTTGCGTCGGCAGCAGCATTCGACCGACCTGCCCTGCGTGGTCTTCTGCATGAACAACAAGGGTGAGTTTGGAGCGGCTACAACTCTGGGTGAGTTTCCGCTTTGGATTTGCAAGGACGGAGCATACGAACTCCGCATGTTTCAAGCGCTGAAATAATGGCCAAGCTTATCGGAACTGCCGGACACGTCGATCATGGGAAGACGACGTTAATTCGAGCGCTCACAGGAATCGATGCGGATCGGCTGCCGGACGAGAAGCGGCGCGGGCTGACCATCGACGTCGGCTTTGCATTCCTCGACCTGCCGCAAATCGGCCGAGTCTCCATCGTCGACGTTCCTGGACACGAGAAGTTTCTCTCGAACATGCTCGTCGGAGCGCTCGGAATCGATGTCGCCCTGCTTTGCGTTGCCGCCGACGAGTCGGTAAAGCCCCAGACCAAGGAACACCTTCAAATTTTGTCGGTCCTTCCCGTGGAACAGCTCATTGTCGTACTCACACGAGCCGATCTCGCAGATAAAGACATGCGCGAATTGGCCGCTGCCGATGTGCGGGAACTGCTGGAGCCGACCCGATTCGCTCAGGCGAACATTATTCCAGTGTCCGCAGAGAGTGGCGAAAACCTCTCTCTCCTCAAGCAAGAACTTGCCGCCGCTCTGAAACAGAGCAAAGGATCGACAACGGGCAAGGCCTGGTATCTGCCCATCGATCGAGTCTTTACCGTCAAAGGTCATGGAGCGGTGGTGACCGGCACCCTCGCGCAGGGAACGGTCAAAGTGGGAGATCGCGCGTATATCCAGCCTGGCAACCAGGAAGTGCGCATACGCGCGATTCACTGGCACAACGAGCCCGTGGAAACCAGTGAAGCTGGACAACGTACTGCTTTGAACTTGAGCGGAGTTAAGGCTGAGGAACTCCATCGCGGGATGTCTATCGGAGCACCCGGCGTGCTGTTCCAGACCGATCAGTTCGACGCGGTCGCTATTTGGGTTGAACTGCCCAAGCATGGAACTCGGATCCGAGTTTCAATTGGCGCGGACGAGGCAATCGGACGCATCTTCCTGAATGACTTGGATCAATCGCTCATCCAGCTGCGGCTGGAAAAGAAGGTTGCGGCCGCCCTCGATCAGCCTATCATCGTTCGACGGTATAGCCCGCCTGACCTGATCTGCGGCGCGCGGGTGCTGGTGCCTCAGGCCAAGAGAAGGACGAAAGGCGAGCCATTCGTCCGAGCATCAAAAGGCGGGGACGAGGCGGCGATCTTCGAACTTCTTCAGAATTCAGACGCCGCGGGATTGCCGACAGAGGAGATTTGCCGTGCGCTGGGCAAATCTCAGCAGACCTTGGGAACAGCCTTCGAAAAGCTGCTCAGGGAGGGCAAAGTGCGGGGATTTGCCGGGCTGTGGTTTAGCTTGAAAGGCTTTGA
>JAEVZK010000089.1 GCA_023392285.1 Armatimonadota bacterium
CTTCCTACCGATTGAGCAGCAGAATCGCGGCGGCAGCGGCCGCCGCATGATCCACCCTCAGGACGCGAGGCCCCAGTGAGACTCCGCGGGAACCGATGAGTTCGAGTTCTCCCCTCGCCCAGCCGCCTTCCGGCCCAACCACCAGCGTTGTGCACGTCTGATCTCCCACTGCGGACGCCAGCGAAGCTGAAAGCTCTTCGACTTCGCTCAAAACGATGGCGGATGGACTCTTATCTAACACCGAGCGCAAGTCTTTTTCCAATCGGCACGTCGGCAGTTTCGTTCGGAACGAAACCTCAGCTGCTTCTCTTGCAATCGTTTCCAATCGATGCACGCGATCAGCTTTCTTGCGCTCGTCCCACTTAACCACCGTGCGATCTGAGGGAAAGAGCACGAAATGGGAAACTCCCAACTCGGTGCATGCTCGTACGATTTCGTCGAGCTTGTCACCCTTGGGCAGGGCCTGAGCAATCGTAAGCTCCAAGGCGGGCTCCGTGTTTGGCGTCACCACCTCAATCGGAAGCGCCGCATGTCCGTCGAAGACGCATCGGATGAGGCGGCCATCGTTTGGCAGCACTCCGATCTGAGCCCCGGACGTCAATCGAAGTACTTTCCTCAGCTTGTCGACCTCCTCTTTCGGAAGCTCAATGGCGCCGCTTGGATCAGCGCCTGGGACGAAGACGCGCGGAAGCGAGCGCAGGGGAATCAGTTGCCCCTCCCAAGCCTTTCGCACCCATAGAAGCCGAACGAACTCAAATCGTGGGAAATCATACCTTTATGATCTGCTCGGAAACTCGTGAACAATCCATTGATCGAGTTCGCGCGGCGACCTGAAGAGGAGAGTTCGCGGACTTCCCTGCTCATACCAATCGCGCATTCTCTGGCGTTTCCTCGAATAGGATTGAAAGTGCCAAAGAAGAATTGACTTCCGCGACAGGGCGAGCCGTAGGGATTCACGGTTTCCACCGCAGCATGGTTCACCCGTAAAAATGCGCCTGAATGTGCGGCGAAAGAGTCGTTGAAAAGTAAAGAATCGCGAGTAGTCGAGGCCGATCACCAAATCAACACGGCTGAGCGGCACGTCGATCCATTTCCCGTAGGCAGTGTCGAGAATCCACTCATCTTGGGTCACGATAACTTCAATTGCCCTCACCTGGTCCTCGTCATCTGTCGGAACCCAATTCGGCCCAAAGGCCATGTCGTCGACAAGGTGGCAAGGAATTCCTGTCAGCCTGCTCAGGCGCGTTGCCAGCGAAGTCTTCCCTGCACCGGTGACGCCGTAAATGAGTATTTTCTTGCAGCACCGGTCTCCTTCTTCTAAATTGCCTCGAATCATGCGAATCTCTTAATATAGAAATTAGATGTTGCGTTCTTTTCGCCTGAAGAAAGATTCCGCTGATCAGGAAAACTTGATCAGGGGCAAAGAAGTCTCGCGACTCGAATGTTTCTCTGATGCAGTTTTTGCCTTTGCGCTCACGCTGCTTGTGGTTTCCCTCGAAGTTCCAAAGAGTTTTGACATGCTGTTGGAGACCATGCGCGGCTTCGTTGCCTTTGGCATATGCTTCGCGATCCTCGCAAACATCTGGAACCACCATTATGTCTTTTGCCGAAGATTCGGATTAGACGATGGGCCCGTTCGCGGCCTGACCTGTGTGCTTCTCTTTGTCGTTCTGCTTTACGTATATCCCCTCAAGTTTCTATTCACCATCTTCATCGGCGGATTCATGGGCCAGCGAACGAATGCCATTCAGGACTCACAACTTCCGATGCTGTTCACCATTTACGGCATCGGATTTGCCGCTATCTTCCTCGTGTATATGCTCCTATACGGGTACGCAATCTCTCGAAAAGGAGAATTGCATCTCAGTCCACGTGAAATCTTCGATTCTCGTTGGCAAATTTATGCGTTCTGCGGCCAACTCAGCGTGGCGCTCGTGTCGATCGTTCTAGCTCACGTTCTTCCGGCACGACTCATCGGTTGGGCCGGATTCGCCTACTTCGCGCTGGGAATCTTCATGACCGTCCACGGAACTCTCTATGGACGCGCGCGCCGCGCGCTGGAATCTACCGCTATTTCAGGCCATCACGCGTGATCCAAAGTTTCAGATCGAGCGGCCCCACCTCCGGAACTGGTGCATTTTTCATAGACCCAACAAATTTGACCAGCGTAAAGTCTTTTGAATTGATCCAGAAGGTGCCAGTCATGGACGCTGGGGCTGCCCCGGACGTTTCGCGGTAGTTGGCCGTGAACTTGAGACACGCATACCCGCCCACCTTTTCTTCACCCTCGAATTTGTACGAACCTGTGCCAGCGACCGCGCCGCCTCCGCTTGGAAACGTATGCTTCCAGGAGTCACCCGGCTTCACCGGCCCTTCCGACATCACAATGGCCTGCAGCATGGCATAGCGCATCGCATTTGGATCCTCATTGTCCGAAGCGGCAATCGGACGGCCAAGCGAGTTGAAGTCCGTGTAGCTCGGACCCTCCATCGGGACTTGCGAGACTTCCCCTCCGGGAGCGATTAACCGGCCGTTAGTCGTTGTCATCATGGTCGTGTAATCACCTGAATCGGTTAACCCGACAATCTCCTCCACCGCATCTGCCTTCATCTCAGCCGTTCCAAGATCAGGAATCTCGAACGTCGTACGGATCTGATATTTGGTTTTTTGGCCAACTGTAGGTACACGACGCAGCTTCATCCCAACCGCTTTCGTGGGCTCGGGCTTTGGCAGAGCGACGAGCGTAAAACTCACTGGGTTCGTCACCCCGCGTTGCATGGTCGTCTCAACGGCGTCGGCTTTAAAGCCATCCTTTTTCACAACGATCGTCAACTTCCTGCTCGATTGAGATGAGAGGTCGATCTCCTTGCTAAAAGGCGTCGTGCCCACTTCCTTGTCATCGATGTACACAGTCGCCCCACTTGGCGTACTGACGACAGATAGCGAAGCCGTCAGGGGCACCTTTGTGTTAGTCGGTTTCACTGGAGGTTCGGATACGGGCTTGCTGGAGCGGGCGAGAGCAAGCGGAAACTTAGCTTTGCCTTCGCTTTGCCAATCAGGGCGCTGCTTCTTCCCTTTCTTCAGGGACCACTGCTCCATTTGATCTTGAACGTAAGAGATGAGTGAATACGGGGAAACTGAGCCGTCTTTCTCCGCCGCCGCCCCGCTCTCAAGGCCCTGCGCCAAGAAGTAGGTAAACGCCCCGTGGCCCTTGTCCTCGACTTCCCACGAGCGCTCGCCAAGAGAACAAGCCCAAAGAACCGCCGTGCCGAGCTGAGCATCGGACTTACTGTCCACCGGAGCGGCAGCGGCAGCCTGGATCAGATCACGGGAGAGATCTTTGTTGCGAACGTTCGACGCGCCGCGTCCTCCTTTGAACGGATCATTACGACACGCATCAATCATGAAAACACGATGGAGTGCTTTTACCTGCTCCATTCTGTCCTGAAGCAACTCCATTGGGAGTCCAGTCTCCTTCAAAAGTGAACTCTGGCAGTCAGAAGTCGTGAGATAGCTCTGCTTGGTCTTGTCATCGCTGAACCCGTGGCCAGCGAAGTAGAACAAGAAAGTGTCGTCCGGCTGAATTAACTCGGACATCTGAGCCAAACGAGCCAGAATCGTAGCGCGTTTAGGCTGCTGAGCCGGATCGGACGAGTCCGAGGTCAGTGTCACGACGCGATCAAACCCTGCTTCAGTTAAGGCTTTCTCCATCAGCTTCGCATCGGCCACTGCGAACTGAAGAGGCGCAAGAGCTTTATCCTCGTAGCTGTCGATCCCGATGAGGATTGCCCACCGCTTCCCCGCTCCCTGATGTGCTTGCAGGAAAACACTCATTGCTACGAGGAGCAAGATTGTAACGAGACGACGAAGATGCATAGGTTATTTTAGCCGCAACCATCTTCAATTGACGAGCCTAGCCCTCTGAATCGAACATCCAGCCCGGTTAAATCGCCAAACTTCCTATGACGACAACGTTGTATTCCGTCTTCCAAGATATCAACAATGCCGAGCGAGCAGGAGGCGCACTGCTCGATTACGGGGTGAAACCTGAGGATCTCAGCATCGTTCGCAAACATGAAGGCGAAGTGCCAGCTCATTGGACAAGACCAGACGCGGCCGCAACCCAAGGAAGCCTGGGTGCGGTTCCTTCGACGGGAGTGAGCAATGCCGCTTATGGCGATCGGCCGGTTACCGGAAGCGACCGTTTTGGAGCAGATGCAGTGGGAGTGCATGAGGAAACAGCGCGTGTCAATGATGATGATTACGACACCCTCAACACCGCCGAATCTTCAGGCGATGCGGCGGACGCCGCCAAATCCGGCATCACTACGACCACTGCGGCAGATGCTGGCAAAGGAGCCGTGGTCGGAACCGAAATCGGCGTTGGCGTAGGCATTGCCGCGGCACTGGTTTCCATTTTCGTTCCCGGGTTTGGTTTGCTTGCCGGCGGAGGAGCGCTCGCAGCTGCCTTGGGCGGAGTCGCCGCGACGGCCGGAGCCGGAGCGATCACCGGAGCGGTGACTGGGTTCCTCAAAGACCAGGGAATGGATGAACCTGTCGCACGTGAGTATGAAGCAGCAGTTGGAGAGGGTGGCGCCCTCGTGGCCGTCCAAGTTCCATCTGGCAACGTCGACGAGCAGACCGTTCGCTCGATTCTGGACAAGTACGGCGCGACTCAGGTGACCAACCAGAACAGCCGCTACATGAAGTAGGAGCGCTCCGACTGTAGACTATCGTGAATGAACATTCTCGTCACGAACGACGATGGCATTCGTGCACCTGGCCTGCGCTACTTGGTCGACGTAGCCAAGAAGTTTGGAACCGTCAAAGTCGTCGCGCCTGATCGTGAACGCTCTTGCTGCGGTCACGCGATGACTTTACAGAATCCGTTAAGGGTGCGAAGTTTCGAGTGGGACGGGTGCGAAGCATTTGAAGTGGATGGCTTGCCGGCAGATTGCGTCAATGTCGCGCTGACCGAAGGCTTCCCCGAGGGGTGTGATCTCGTGTTGAGCGGCTTCAATAACGGCCCAAACCTCGGTTTCGACATCACCTACTCGGGGACCGTAGCTGGAGCCATGGAAGGCACGATCAACGATATTCGGTCCATCGCAATCAGCATGGCGATCTTCGCCTCCGGCGCTCCTTTTCACTATGAAACCGGCGCAAGATGGCTTGAGGAGAACTGGGCAAAGGTCGTCAGCGTTCCGCGACAGCCAATCAACTTCCTCAACATCAATGTGCCCGCGATCGACTTTGTAGAACTTCGAGGCAGTCGCATCTGCTCCATGGGAAGGCGGGTCTACCAGGATCGAGTTGAAAAAAGAGAGGACCCTTGGGGCAGGCCCTACTATTGGCAAGGTGGAACCGCCGTTCTGAAGCCGGATCAGCCTGGAACCGACGTGAAGGCGGTCAGCGAGGGATTCGTGTCGATCACCCCCATGACGCTCGACTGGACGAACTATTCGCAGTTATCCCCCTTGGCGAGTCATTTCGGTGTCGCGCAGGAGGATTGAGTGCATCGATTATTGGCGGACCTTGACTTCCTCGTAATCATCCGGATTAAGGCCGAGCTTTCGGAGTTGGTCGATATCCATGGTGCTGTCACCGCCGACATAAGTGCGATCTGACTTATTCATGTAATAGCGCTGGTAGCTGTTGTCCACTTGGAAGGATTGGCCGCTGGAGCTCACTACTGTGTTCTCGTCATTGATGTAATTCAAGAAGTTGCGCTGGGAGTTGTCCATTGAATTCATCCGTTGTTGAAACGCCTGATTTTGCGCCTCGTTCGAAGACCAGATTGCCTGCATGCGCTGCTGATGCCTTTGCGCGCTGTCCTGGATCCACTGCATGTTGGCATTATGCCGCTCGGTCATCAGTTGAGTGTTGCGCGCGATTTCGGCCATCGTCTGCTCGTGCCGCTGCTGCTGCTGGGCTTGCCACTCGGGATTCATCTTGTGCGACTTTCCGATTGCGTCCATCATTTCTTTGTAATCGTTCGGATCGCCCGTAGTTGCGATTCCCGACACGGTTGCAATCCAGAACGGCCCGCAGTCTCCCGTTGTTCCGGTGATCTGCGCGTGGATGGATTTGCCCTTCTCGTCAAATGAGAACTCGACCTTTGCCGCTGTGAACATCATATTCACGCCCTTGTCATTGGCCATTTGTTGCACTTTTGCACGAGTTTCCTCGTCGGACGCGACGGATGCGATTTTGAAGCCTGGTAGCTTTCCAAACTTGCGATCCACGTAGTCTTTGAAAAACTGTTCGGCGGGGACGAACTCTTCGATCTTCACCATTTTGTTGTATTGGGCGATCTGCTGGCCGATTTCATTTCCAGGCTTCCAATACTGCGGCATGCTCGGATCGCCGCTGAAGAGGATCACGCTATTGTCCGGACTGATCGAGGTGGCTACCATCGTGTTGACATCATAAACTCGGACTGAATACACCCGATTCGTCCAGCCTTTCGGCATGTCGATCGAGAACATGTTCTCCACCGGATCGCTCATGCTGACGAGTTCCAACGTGGGGGCGGTTGGACCGGATGAGGACGATGCCTGATTTCCTCCCGAAGTGGATGACGGGGCCGCTGCGGACTCCTGATTTCCTGAACTGGAGCAAGACGCACAGATGGTGATGGAGCACAAGAGTGCGAAGTAGCAAAGTAGCTTAATCATGGGCGTTCTAACGCTCGCGAATGGATGAGCGCTCCCTTCACTATATCAACTTTCTCTAATTTGATCTAAGTTCTATGCTGATATTGCGATTGAGCCGCTATCATATGGAGATGCATTCGATGCTCGCAGCTGGATCGCTCGTCCTTTCTCTCGCTTTTTCTCCGCAGGTAAAAACCGTGGGAGATCAAACTCAGCATCTGGTCGGGGTCTCCCCATCCGCTCTCAAGGCGTTTGATTCCGTGGCCATCGGAGAATGTAAGGTCATCAATCTCAAGAATGCGTCTGGCATTCCAGACCTGCCGCACCTAACCGACCGACTGATATCGCGGCTCGACCAGAAGCGATTCAGCTACAAAAAATTGAACTCAGATACCGAAAATCCAGCCGGGCGCGTACCCGAATCGACGCTCGTGCTATCCGCCGAGCTCAATGCGTTCCGAAGCGCAGAAACCGGCGATGTGATTTTTGCGATCAGTGTCATTGGCAGTTCAAAGGCCATGGTTCCCAACAACCGTGGAACGTATCAAGCCACCTTCTATACTCGGACAACCGTGGGCCGCAAATCCGGGAACGCGACTTCCTATATCGATGGTGAAGTTGCACAACTCGTCGATTTATTCATCGACGATTGGCGCGCCGAACATCGAACTCGTTAGGTTGTTGGATTGGGAACGTATTCGCCACCACGGCAAGACTTGAGATATTCGAGTCCATAAACTTGACCCGTCATCTCAAGTTCATCGCGATAGATCGGATCGTGCCAGCCCTCGATGTCAATCGAACCCTTGTATCCATGCTGTCGTAGGATCGTAATGATGTCGCTCCAACTGGTATCACCGAAACCAGGTGTCCGATGCCAAATCCACTGCACGCCGCCTCTCGTTCCTTGCGTCTCCAGGATATCGTGAGCGACCGTGGCATCTTTGCCGTGCAGGTGAACCACCTTCCCTACCCACTTTCTCAGCTGAGGCAGAGGATCGATGAGCGATCCCATCTGATGGCAGGGCTCCCACTCTAAGCCGAGCGCCTCGCTTGGGACGGCATCAAACATCAGTTCCCAGGCGCGAGGAGAGTGAGCGATATTCCATGCGGGACGCTGCCATGAGCCGCCCATATCACAGTTCTCGAATCCGATCTTCACACCTTCCCCTTCAGCGATCTTGGCCAGCTCGCCAAAGACTTTCTTGAACCTTGGAATACTCTCGTCGACGGGACGATCTTCTAACGCTCCGGCAAACCCGCAAACCATGTCAGCTCCAAAAAGCTTTGCGGAGCGAATGGCCGTCGCGAAATCCGCGGCCGTACTCTCGTTAGTGAGCGGATTTCCATACATGCCAAGGCAGCTAATCTTCGCCTCTTCCCCGAGAACTTCGCGAACCTCCTTCGCTGTTTCCGCTATGTTCATATCCTTCGGCAAGTTCTGCCAGTTGGTGAGTTGAAACGATTCGAATCCATAGGGGAGAATCTGACGGAGATAGTTCGCGCCGTGCTTAAGCTCGGCCATGGTGCCAATTCGGATATCTTGATGATTAGTGCGGCTCATCCTGAGACGCAAGCTACCAGAAATTGGTTGTAAATCGCGATGAGGGTTCGGTCTTTGGCAAAAATCGGCGGCTGCGGGTTGATTCTTCTAACCGGAGCGGGCTATGCGGGTTATCGCCATTACTGGCGGCCCGCTCCGATTATTCCGCCGCGGGAGCGAGTCGCCGATCCAGTTCTGCGCGGCGCGGTCGCGCAGCTCGATCATCCGGCTTCTTACGACGCGTCGTACGTGTCGCTTCCCTACCCCGGCGGTGACGTGCCGCCGGAGCAGGGCTCTTGCACGGATGTCGTCATTCGCGCGATGCGGAATGACGGAATCGATCTTCAAAAGCTCATCCACGAGGATATCACCGCTCATCCGAAACGTTATCCACGAGTGAAGAAACTCGACGCCAATATCGATCATCGGCGCGTCCCCAACCAGGCGATATATTTCCGAACTTACGGGCTTTCTCTTCCCACGCAGGTGAACGACTCGACTCTTGCGACCTGGCATCCTGGCGATGTTGTGCAGTGGAAGATCGGCGGTCGGCTGGACCATACCGGCATCATTTCGGACCGCAAAAACAGCCGAGGCGTGCCTCTTGTGATTCACAACATTTCACGCGCCGCCGAAGACGACGTCCTGCAAGCTTGGCCCATCGTCGCTCACTTTCGTTATCCGAAGAAAAGATGAGAGAGCCACAAACGCACGGGCGGCGGAGCGGGTCGCCACCGCTGCTAAAGGTTGTGCAAGGGGGCGGAGATGCGTTCAAGGTGTTGCTCTGCCTCTTAGATGAACACGAGAGACAGAGCTTCAGCCGAGCCTTCGCCGATTTAGGATGGCAAGTCTCTGAGAGCGACTACGACATGCTGATGATGGATGTTTTTGCCAACGAGCCGCACCTCCTACTGACCGACTCCATCTCTGAAATCCCGGAAGTAAGAAGCGCCCCAGTGGGTGAGCTTACGATCGTCGTAATCACCTTCGCAGTTGCTGAAGCTGCTGCTCTCGAAGCTGGAGCTGATTTCGTCTTACTCAGACCTATCGATCTCGACGATCCTCTCGGGTGGTCTAGAGCCGGTCGCAATCCTCGGCTTTAAGATTCTCAAGACTACAGAGGGGGAGGGCTGCTGATTGGAGGTGGAGCAGATTCCATCTGCATCTGCTGAACCTTCGCCTGCACGAGGGACTTCTTTATGCCCCCGAAGCCGCCCTTTATCCCGTACTTCTTCATCTCATTAGCGGCGACCTGCTGGACTACTACATAGCCGATGATCCCGCAGCAAAGGGCAGAATTCAGCCCCATCAGAACAGACGCGATGATCACTGTGGCGGGGTTCCAGTTGCATCCAAAGCCGATCTTCTTGTTCTGAGGATAAGTTGCAAAGCCAATAACGAGCCCAATGAGCAAAACGGCCCCGAAGTAGAGCGGCCATGTGAACGAGGTTCTAAGCGCGACGTTGGTTCCCAGCACCAACACAATGTTAATGCCGAAAACTTTGTTCAATCCAAAGTAGCCGTCCGCCACCGCCTCCAGCCTTTCCGCCGAACCGTACTGGGTGGCCCAATTCCTCGGGTAAGCCGCATACCCTCCCTGCTGAGGAAGCGGTGGTTGTTCCATGGCCTTATACTAAAGTATTTCCCTTCGCCTGACAAGTACTACCACTCGGTCAACGTAGGGTAACCGTCGGTGCCAGGAAAGTGTGGCACTTCATATATCCAAAACCCAACTGAATTCCCGCTCACCGGAGCGAGATGCTTGGAGGCTGCGAATAATCTATTTCTCTCGGATCGGGTCTCTTCGTTTCGGACATTTCCATGAGCTTGCCCTTAATCTGGTTTTCAGTGTAGCCACTTCCGAACCCGCCCCTCGGCTTTCCACAGTAATTTCGCAGTTCAGTAGCAGCCGCATTTTGGATGAGAATGATGCCGATGCTACCGAAGAACACTGGTGAAGTGGCTACGGTGAGAATGGTCGACCTTCTTGCCCACGTCTCAGGTTTGCCAAGAATCGCCGCTATCTTTTTAGCGTTCCGCTCGACCATCACCGCCGTCGAACACCCCGTGAGCAGAGTCCCGAATAAGTACGCGTAAGGACGCAAATCTAAGGCAATCTGCGTGCAAAGATAAAGCAGAAGAAGACCAAGCGCCGTGTTGATCGCCATTGCTCCATTCAGCCGCAGATATGCGTTTCCGAGAGCTTCCAATTCAGCAAAGCTTCCGTAAGATTCTGAATTGGATCTCGGATAAAGCGCAAACTTCTCGCGCGCAGATTCCATGAATCCAGTGTACGGCACTTTTCCCCATTTCAATTGTGGAAAGAACAGTCCTGGAAATCTGGGAATTCAGCCTGCAAACGGTGTTAAACTGTTGCCTCGCGCATCATTTTGCGGCGCGGCCCCGTCATGTCTATGCCTAATGACGCACTGCAAGACTCGTTCACCGAGAAGAAGTATCTCAACGCCCTCGCGAAGGGCGATCGGAGTGCGCTTGGTGGAATTTACGAGCTCTACGGTGAGCGGATCTTCCGATACACCTATCGCATGTTGGGCAATCGCAGCGACGCCGAGGACGCCACCGCAGAAACCTTTCTGCGCGTACTCCGCAGGGCCAGCGAACTCCGCGCAGATGGCGCCTTTCGAACTTGGCTCTTTCGCATCGCTCGCAATTTGTGCATCGACAAAATGCGGCAGCACAAGCTTATGGAGCTGCCCTCCGACACCATTTACTCCGGCGGAGAGGAGAAAGCAACCCTCCGTATCACGGTGCAGCAAGCACTGTCGGAGCTCCAACCTGAATATAGGGAGCCGCTTGTACTGTGCGATTTAGAAGACATGGCGGCTCGAGAGGCAGCGGAAGTGCTTAAAATTAGCGTTCCCGCTCTCAAAAGCAGGCTCTACAGAGGACGTAAAGCCTTACGCGACAAGCTAGGTGGAACCCTAGAGAGGATGTCATGAACGGTGATTTTTACAAAAAGCTAATCGATATGTACGCTGGGCGCGAATTGCCAGCAGAACTAGAAGACGAGATGGAGATGGCGGCTTTTAACAATCCCGCCTTGTCTCATGATATGAGCACACTCCGAAAAACCGTCGATGTGTTGAAAGCGGAGCAAGTGCCGGCATTTACCGAAGAATCGAATCAGAGAATCCTGATGAAGATTCTCGCCCGAAGCGGAGTCGAAATGGAACGACAATCCGCCGACCCCGAACACATTCAATACCAACTGCCCATGCAGGGCTAACAGAGAAAGAAGATGAAGCTCGATTGTCCACAGAAGGATTTCGCAGATGCCATTGCTATGGCTGCCTCGGCGGCTAGCGTCCGCACCTCAGTCAATATCCTCCAGAATGTCAAGGTTGAAGCAACCGATTCGGGAATGCGTGTCACCGGCTGCGACGGCGAAATGTGGGTCGAGAGAAACGTCGCATGCATGGTAAGCGAGCCTGGTGCTATGTGCCTCCAGGCTGGTCTTATTCGAGACCTGGTCAGCAAGTTGCCTCCTGGCGACGTCACCCTGTTCTCGCTCGATGGCAACGGAGCGATGCTCAAAGAAGGTGCCATCGAATACCGCCTTCAAACTCTCGACGCCGAGGACTTTCCGAATCCGCCGAACGTCGAAGGTGAAAGCGAGCTTACGTTGAAAATGTCGACTTTCAAGGCCGCCGTGGATTCGGTGCTCTACGCGGTTTCCACCGATACCCATCGGCAGATCCTCACCGGAGTGCTCTTCACGTATGATGGCTCTGTTTTAACCTTGGTTGCGACCGACACCCACCGGCTTGCAGTAAGACGGGTGGATCAGGAAGGAATCGGGTCAAATGTAACGGCTGTGGTGCCAGAGAAAGCCCTTAAGGCGATCAAATCACTCCCCGTCGCAGATGATTCGGAAATTGTCCTTCGCTTTGGCGACGGACGCATGGGCGTGGAAGCGGGAGGTGCCAAGGTCATTACCCAGTTGCTTTCCGGCGCTTATCCGAACTGGGAGCGTGTCGTCCCGAACGAGACCACCCGCTCTTGGTCCGTAGAACGCGATCAGCTTATGGAGCGGGTCGAGCGCACGATGATTCTGGCGCGGGATAACGCCAACCGAATCCGCTTCAAAGGCGCAGACGATCAGATCGTGATCGCTGCACGGTCAGAAGAAAAGGGCGAGGCCAAGGAAGAAGTGCCGATGGTCGGAAGCGATGGCGAAATCGAAATTGCCTTCAACGGCCGCTACGTGGTGGATGCCCTGAAAGCCGTTCATGGTGATGGGGTTCGCATTGAGATGACCGAGTCTTCTCGGGCTGCCGTCTTCCGCCCTGCCGATGATGGAGAAGGCTACTTCTGCGTCATCATGCCTATGGCCCTCGCTTAGTCACATCAATCCCTGCCGAGATGGTTATTCTCGTGCAGGGAGGGGTTGGTTGGTGAGTTGCGCCACCTGCTGACAACCTTACTGGGAGCATTCGCAATCCAAGATGTAAGTCTATGCCGCTTAATCAGAAACCACCTCGCGGAACGTCTTTTGCGCCGAAGTTAATATCCTGGAACATTGTGAGGGGCCGAGCATCCTCCACCTTAACCGAGCCATATATCGAATCCTGCTACGCACTGGAACTCGTCGGCAAGCACGACTGTCTTCCGCTGCGGACATCAGATAATCAGATCATCAAAGCGATGTTCAGACGCCGTTCGCAACGATACAAAGATGGCGTGATACTATTCGGGTGCCGCAAAGAACTTGAGAGGCTGCTTTACGTGACTTCGTCAAGAACGAGGTTAAAGTAAGGATCGCAAAGAATCTAGCAGAGTGCGTGGAGGGAGTGCGGGACGAGATTCCATCCGTGATCCTGGCTGACCTCCAGAATGCGGGTATTTCGCGGAACTCACTGCAACAGTCCCTTCAACTTGTTTCGCCACGCTGTTCGGAAATCAAGTACGTCTTCTTAGCGCGGCTCAAAAGTGACTTCGACGGTTTCGGCGGTCCCGGCGCTTTTGAGCCGGTGCGAATATGAAATGCGGCCGGCTATTGGAATAGGTAACCTATCGGGGTGAAGCTGTGCCGTTTCGAGCTGAAAAGCGATCCGAGTCAAATTCGATCTGGCATCGTTTATAACGGCAAGGTGTATGAGACAAACGGCAGCGAGGCAATTGCCGTGTACGAAGCCGATCAAATTCGTCCGCTTACGCCCGTGGGACAGCCGCCTGCATTCCGTGTGGTAAGAGCATTACCCAGGCTCATCGACGCCGACGAACCGCCATCTTATTTCTATGCCTCCCCGACGGCGATGGTTGGGGCAAGTTCGGTGATCGACATTCCGGAGATGATGGGCGAAATCGACTGCGAAGCGTATATCGGAGCGGTCTTGGGCAGTGATGCCGCGTCCATCGGCGTGGAAACTTCGGACGACATCATCCTTGGGTACACCATCGTCCTTGCTCTGGTCAGCCGCGAGGCCGAGCGTTTCGAGAAACGAGTCGGGTCCGGTCCGGGGCGTTCGTTCGACATCGGAATCGGAGTGGGGCCGGTTCTCACCACACCTGAGGAAATCGAAGACATGGTGCAGGATGCTGAATTCGGGCGGCGATTCGCGCTCGAAGTGGTCGTGCGGGTGAACGGTGTGGACCGACGACGCGGAAATGTTGCAGAACTTCCCTTCACATTCGCTCAGGCGATTTCAACGGCTAGCGAGACTTGCCCGATTCGAGTGGGAGATTTGATTGCGATGGGTCCCCTGGCGATTGGGCTTCCGGAAAATCTTACGAGCGGCGACGAAGTAACGGTCGCGATTGAATTATTGGGCGCAATTACCTTGAAGATCAACTAATTATGGGCATCGAAAAATTTACTCTATCTAATGGCGTCAGGATCTTGGTCGAACCGGTCGACTATGTTCGCTCCGCCAGCATTGGGCTTTGGTGCAAAACTGGGAGCCGTCACGAACATGACAACGAGGCCGGAATTACCCACCTCATTGAGCACATGCTCTTCAAGGGGACGGAGAATCGCACAGCAAAGCAGATCGCTGAATCCATTGAAGGGAGAGGGGGATCGCTTAACGCATTCACCGACAAAGAATCGACTTGCTATTACTGCCGTGTGCTAAGTGATGACGTGGAGAATGGCATCGACGTGCTCACGGACATGATGCTGCACTCGCTCATCGACCAAACCGAACTGAAGCGCGAGGAGAGTGTGGTCATCGAAGAGATTAAACGAGGTGAAGACGAGCCGGGTGACCACGTCCATGAAGTCCACCTGGAGACACGTTGGGGCGATCACCCTCTAGGCAAGCCGATCATTGGAACCCGCGAGTCGGTTGCTGGCTTTGACCAAGAGGATCTGATTCGATATATGGACCGCCGCTACCGTGGCGATAACGTTCTGCTGTCCGTGGCGGGCAAAGTCGATCCCCAGAAAGTTCTGCAAGCGGCAGAGAAGACCCTCGCGAAAATTCAGCAAGGCGGCGAAGATAGTGATCTTCCCCGCCCGTCCGGATCTGGCAAGGTTACGATTCAGACCAAGGAGGTGGAGCAGGTCCATTTCTGCATCGGCACGGATGGTTCGTCCTTATACGACGACTCGCTTTATGTTCAGGTTGTGATGGACGCAGCTCTCGGGGGCAGCATGAGCAGCCGCTTGTTCCAAGAAATTAGAGAGCGCCGAGGACTCGTCTACGCGATTGGTTCATATTCGCTCAATTACACTGCCGGAGGCACATACACGGTTTACGGTGGAACCTCACCAGACAAATGGGAAGAACTGCAACAGGTCGTCGGGGATGAATTCGACAAGGTGATGAAAGATGGCTTCGATTCGATTGAATTGGAAAGGACGAAGCGACATATCTCGGGCAATATCGTGCTTGCACTCGAAGGCATGAGCGGCAGGATGATGCGGATGAGCAAGAACGAGCTTTTTCATCGCCGTGAAATCCCGATTGAAGAGACGCTCGAAAAGATCGATAAAGTCACGAACGAACAGATCATCGAATTCGCACGTAAAATTCTCGATCCGGCCAAGGTCAGCACGACGGCGATCGGTCCCGCTCAAATTGGTACCTAGCAGCAGTTCGGATTCAGTGCTCCGTCGCCTCGTCGAGTTGATGAAGCGAGCGGCGGACGAGGAGGAGTTTCTCGCAGAGGGTGCCGTACTCGTCGGGGAAGGAACGCGTTTCGAATGGGTGAATGTGCTTACGCTTGAGGCCAACAGTTCGCTCCGTCTGCGCGCGGGTACGTCTGCTCCGGTCACTCCGCACCACGTTCAACTCGGGAAAGGTATTGGGGTCTGTGGCGATGCCATCGCTAGCAAGAAGCCGATTTACATTTTGAGAGATGCGAGTCTTGATCCGCGTTTCGCAGACGTTCCCGGAACGGCTGTGGGTGTCAGCCAAGCGACCGCGGTGATACCATTTTTCGATGACGATTTGCCGATCGGAGTCATCGAATATGGCTCCACAATGCCGATGGCATTAGAGCCTTCTGAGAAGAAGCATCTCGAACAGCTGACTCAAGACTTTGGCGATTGCTTCCTCGCGTTTCGTGCGGCGTTTTATGCCAGTCATCAGGTGAATAGCTTGGGAGCACTGAGCGAAGTGTCCAAGATTATCTCCACAAGTCCGTACGTCGAAGAAATTCTTCAGTTGCTGGTGAACTTCACGGCGCAGCAGTTTAATTTTCGAGTTTGTACGGTGCGACTCCTCGACGAGAGTCGTGGCGAACTTGTGCTCCGAGCCACGCAAGCGCCAGCGAAAGCTTATCAGCGAAAGCGCGCGATCAAGCTCGGAGAATCGATTGCCGGGCGGGCCATCTCCGAGAACCGGCCGATCATCGTTCACGATGTTCAAGAGGAAGCCGATTACATTGGGCACGATCTGGCTGCGGAGCAGGGGCTCCGCTCGATGATTTGTGTTCCGCTCACGATTCAGGATCGAGTGGTAGGAGTTCTAAGCTGTTACACGAGCCAGCCTCACACCTTCGCGCCAGATGAAGTTCAGGCGCTCGAAACCCTTGCCAAGCAAGCTGCGGTTAGCATCGAGCACGCCAAAATGGCGGTGCGGCACACGCTGATGCAAGAGATGCATCATCGAGTTAAAAATAATCTTCAGCAGATCGCAAGTCTGCTGCGGCTCCAACTGCGGAACGTCGGATACAAGTCACTTGAGGAGGCACTTAACGACGTCCTTTCAAGAATTCTGGCCATCGCTTCCGTTCACGATCTTCTCAGTCGGGAGGATTTGGACCATGTTGGCATCCGTTCGATTGCGGATTCTCTGGTCCAGCATCAGCAAGGCTCTCTCATTCGCCCAGACCGTCGCATTATTTTTGAAGTGCGGGGCTCGGACACGCACCTAGCCATGCACCAGGCCACGCAGGTTGCTCTCATCCTCAATGAATTGATCAGCAATGCCGTGGAGCATGGCTTTGCGGACGTGGATTCGGGAGAGATTCACGTGAATGTTGAAGAGAAGGACAGCGAGGTTTCTGTATGGATTTCCAATAGCGGCGACTCCCTTCCAAATCATTTTGAAATCGAGAGGGATAGTCATCTGGGGCTTCAAATTGTCGAAAGCCTGACCCGAGCATTAGGCGGTCGATTCGCATTAAGGAACGTCTTCGGATGGGCGGTTGCCGAGGTGACCTTTACTCGGCAGAGCTCCGAGTAAAAATTATCTGTCAAGATTGGCAGTTTCAACGCTCTCGCAGAGGTGGAAATCCTCCAATATGAAGTCGATCTGGATTTCCCTCTCCCTCTTTACGGCTTTCGCCACCGCCGTGCAGATCAGCGCAAATCAGATTCGGCACGCGCGAGAAAGCGCCATGAAAGTAGTCGCGCCAGCCGTTCCCATGCCCGAGGTCGAGCTGCCGCGTGGCAAACCTTTTAAGCCGATGATCAGTCGGGATGTGAAAAGAAAAGTTTCCGTCCCAGAGTTAGAGGCGGCTCCACCGCGAGCAGTTGCCCCAGTTCAGGATTGGCGGCTGATTGGGCTATCGAGGGGTTCTCACCACGGGATGGCAGTGTTCCAAGTCGGCGATGAAAAGAAGCACCTCGCTTCCGGGGAAATGGTCGCCGACGGCATTCGGCTGATCTCCGTCGGTCAGAACTCGGTCACCCTGAACATTCAGGGACACTTGGTTGAGGTGACGCCTTGGTAGCAAGAATTTACTAGTTGGCGCAACTAAGGGTGGCGCCGAGCGTTAAAATGAAAGCTCATGCGTGTTTATGCCGCCATCCTATTCGCTTTGACTTCCGCCGCAGTGATGGCGGATGTCCACTACACGTTGACTCCGGAGCCTGCAAACAAGACCGTCAGAGTCACCATCGAGGTGGATCAGCCGGGAACATCGGAGACTTTTCGCATTCCAGCGTGGTGTCCAGGCTTTTACTTCCTTCAGGATTACCAAAAGAAGATCAGTGACTTTAAAGCGGTCGACTCAGCAGGAACTCCTCTTACCATCGATCACGCCGCCGATCCACGCGCATGGACGGTCAAAAATCCTGACTCAAAGAGCTTTACCGTGAGTTACCGAGTACTGGGCGATGATCCGGGTCTGGGCTTCTTTGCAACCAGTGTCTTGCCAACCACGGCCTTCGTGAATGGAGCCTCCGCCTTTATGTACGGAGAGAACCGCAAAGAAGAGCCTACTACCCTGAAGGTCATCGTGCCTGAGGGATGGGATACCGCCACGGCAGCAAACACGGACGAGGCGGGCGGATACCGAGCGGGAGACTACGACGAACTCATCGATCATCCCATTCAGATGGGCGTCTTCGCGCGGCGGAAGTTCACTCAGGCAGGAATTCCCTTTGAAGTAGTGTTTGTCTCGAAAGATGGAAAGTACAACTGCGATCTGGACGCTGAAACGGAACGACTTAAAAAAGTCTCATTGCCTGCAATCACCCTTTTTGGCGGCGCACAATTCAAGAAATACATCTACATCCTCCATTTGGCGATCGGAAATTTTTCCGGAGGGCTCGAACATAGAGCCTGCAACGTGCAGGCCATACCAAACAGCAAGAAACTCGATATCGACGCTCTTGCCGCACATGAATACTTCCACGCATGGAATGTAAAACAGATTCGTCCGAAGGTTCTTGGCCCGTTCGATTACACAAAGGAGGTTCGAACCTCCAACCTGTGGTTCTCTGAGGGCGTGACGGATTATTACGCCTACGTGACGACTTATCGCAGTGGACTTCAGAACAGCGATTTCCTCCTCCAGAACATCGGCGGCAAGATTGCAGAATTGCAGCGAAGCCGAGAGCGACTCAAGACGACCCTCGCCGAGACCTCACAGCGTGCTTGGGAAAGCGGAGGTTTTGGAGTGAACGATCTTAGCTATTACACCAAGGGCTTCCTCGTAGGCTGGCTTTTTGATGCGGTCATTCGCCACCAGACGGCGGGCACGAAGTCCTTGGACGACGTCATGCGGCTCCTCTACCAGCGTCACGCGCTGCCTAAACCGGGCTTCGAGGAAGACGAGATATTGAAGACGATCAACGAGGTTTGTGGCACGGATCAAACGAAGCTGTACAACCTCATGGTGAATTCGACTGAAGATCTACCATACGACCTCGTTGGCTTCCTCGGGCTGCAGGTCATCCCTGGATCATGGAGAGTGCAGTTTTCTCCCGAAGCCTCTCCTGATGCGCTTGCCTTACGTAAAGCTTGGCTAAATCGCCCAGCGACGGTCAGTCAAGGCGGCTAGGACGGCTCCGATAAAGAGTGTCAGCGCTCCGTACAGAAGCGCCGGCTCGGTAACTCCTGCCGCTGCAAAGGCTAGGGCGCATTGAAATAACCGCCTTGTTCTGAATTCTGCTGTCAAGATGGTTCGCAGTCTCTTTACGAAATAACCTTCAAGGAGGAACGCCAAGGTGAGGCAGATCACCGCAGTGACGACCAATCCGGGAGACTGAAAGAACTCTGCATAGCGCGCTAGATTCAGCTTGGCGACGTCGCCGGAGTGGGCAAACAGATCGGCCGGTGCCCAAACTACACCTGAGCGGATCCACGTCGCATCCATTAGGCCCACAAAGGGCATAGCGATCAGCCACGGCAGGCGAAACCATCCTTCTGAAATCAGGAGGAAAACTCCGGGAAGGACGGTAAGCGCCCAAGTGGGACTCCACCAAGGATGAAAGACAGCTGCGGCAACGGCTGCGATGGCCACAACCCTCGATAGCCAAGCCGTAAAGAAATTGCCACGTCCGAGGCAAATCACTCCAGCAAGATAGGAAGCGACGATACCGCAAGCTTGCGGACTGAAAGGTTCCAAATGGCGTCCGAGAGTTTCGCTAAACATCGACCAAGTCGGTGAGCCGCTTAGGGATGCGACCAAGCCGATCAAGGCATATCCATAAAGCGGGTGTACGTCCTGGTTTGCCAAAAGCGCAAACCCTTGGGTGATGCTCGCCAGCAACGCCAACAATAAGAGGACAATTCCGAAGACGGTCGGAAAGAGTGTTCGACCAAAAATCGGGGACAATGATCCAGACAAGAGAATACAGGCCGGAATCAGAGCGACAAATCTGACCCCAAAAAGTGCAAACTTCGCCTTCTCCTGACGCGAGAACAGGTAGATCGTAGATCCGATGAAGAAGGCTGCGAAGGAAGTGCAGGCGGTGAGGATCAATGGGGAGTAATATCGATCGAACTCCAGCCATCTGCCCGCTCCACCCCAATTAGCGGATGTGTCTTCTTCCCAAGTGAAGCTGCGAGGAGCCGTCAGGAGACGGCCTGCCTCGCTGGCCGCGATTAAGCCTGGTAAGTGACACACGTTGGAAACTGGCAAGCCGCCCTGCCAGCCGGTCCCGCGAAGATAGAACTTAGACCAATTCACTGCTCCAAGCGGCGGGTACTCGATGACGAGCACTCTACCAGCGGCTTTCGTGGAAATCTGTGCCACCAGATCCCAATCATTGGCTTCAGCGCAGATCACGGCTCCCTTTGGCCACGAATCTTCTAGGCTTATTGTTGCGGGCGCTGGGCCAGCCGATGTGAGGGAGAGCAAAAGGGAACGGGCGGAAACTCCTTCTTTAAGTACGTAGAGTGGCCGGTCCCTTGCGGAGCCGCTATGGAGATAGCCTGAACGTTGAAACCACTCGTACCCCGAAGAAATCCAAAAACCGTCCCTCTTCTCGAATCGGAGGTTCGCGCCTTGGACGTTCCAATCAATTCCTGATAGTAGGGATAAAAGGGGAGACAACGCCGGCTTATCTGATTTTTGTGGCCAGAGGACCCACAAGCCGTGTGGAGTGCCGTCGATGAAAGCGCCTGGGCCAGCCCTTTCGGGAGAGATGAGAACCAGCACATCGGCGCCTCTTGCCATTCCTGCGAAGAGCAAAAGAAAGCAGATGAGCCAGCGCCTCACGGCTGTCCTAATCGTTTCAGCATTTCTCCCACTACGATGTCTGGGCTCATTTTCTCAAGATCTTGGTCGGGAGCCTGGAGTGCGATATGGGGCGCATAATGATGTCCCCATTTGGCGATCGGAGTGGGTCCAAACACAGTCACCGTCGGTCGGCCAAGTCCGGCAGCGAGATGCATGACGCCAGTGTCGCCTCCAACGGCAACTTGGACGGTGCTGAGGACTGCAATCGTTTCCCTTAGATTTGTGCGTCCCACGAGGTCGATGGCACAGTCGCCGATCGCCTTCAGCAGATCTTCCGCAGCCTGCTTTTCCTCTTCTCCGCCAACGAGGACGATATGGTGGCCACGTTCCCTTGCCGCCTTGGCCGCTTCTACTAGAATCTTGGTTGGAACCTGCTTATAGTTCCACCGAGCGCCGGGCTGGATCGCCACTTTTGCCCCGGCGGCGAGATCTCTTCCCCGCTTCGCCTCGATGTCCGTCACAGCGAGATGCGGTTCGACTCGGCTGATCGGAATCCCCATAGCCCGACCCAAATCGGCATAGGAGCTTGCCTCAAAGTCAGTTTCATTGTAGGTCACGGATTTGGTGAGGAGAAAGGAACGTCCCTCGGTCCCGTGACCCACCCTGATCGGTATTTTGGCGAGGCGAGCTAGAACCGCGGACCGAAAGCTACGGTTCACCAAAAATGCGACATCGTAACTCTTCCGGCGCAATCTGCGAGCCTGATTCATCGTTTCGCGCAGAGACTTAATTCGCTCACTGTGTACGAAGTTGACTCGGCCTTCAAGGTGCCGCAACACGTCGTGAACACTGGGGAGAGCCAGCACGTCCACATGCGAATACTCATCGACGAGTGAAGAAATCAGCGGTTCACTCATCACGCCATCCCCGAGGAATTGCTTAAGGAGGACAATGCATCGCTCAGGCCGCACAGTGGAAAATTATAGCTGGTTTAGACCTTGGACGCGCCGGATTTCCGGGTAAAACAGACCGTCTTGAGCGCCATCTATCTCGGATTGGATTGCGGCGGCTCCTCTTCTCGAGCAGTTGCGATGAATGAGGCAGGCGAAATAGTCTTCCAGGGCCAATCTGGCTCGGCAAACCTCGTCTCAACTCCTACGTTCCGTCTTAAGCAGAACTTGGTTCAAGCGCTGCGAGGAGCGCCCGATGTGGATTTCATAAGCGGCTGTTTTGCTGGCCTTCTCACTGAAGACGACAATGCCCGAGCCGTACACTTAATCCAAGATATTTTTCCCCGGGCGAGGATTCAAGCATATCCCGACTACGCTGCGGCTTTCTGGGCGTCAGAACCGGGCACCGATCTCTGCGTCATTGGCGGTACTGGCTCGCTAGTCTGCTCTTGGAACGGATCTCGGATCGTTAAGAGTGGCGGGCGGGGATACATTCTTGGAGATGAAGGCGCTGCCTTCCAATATGGTCGCGACGCGCTTCTCCACTATTTCCGAGATCGAACCTCCACCTCTCCCTCCCTTGCGAAACAGGTGCTTGAACTTTTTCAGTGCGAGGATGAACCTAGCATTGTCAGCCGTCTCTACCGAGCGCCGTCGCCGCAGGCAATGATTGCAAAGCTCGCAAAGGGTTTAGCCAACGATGCTAAGGCCGGTGCTCCATACGCTCTTGAAAGTTTGGAGCACAACTCCGACCAGCTTGCACAAGTTGTGGCTGCCCACGCCG
>JAEVZK010000150.1 GCA_023392285.1 Armatimonadota bacterium
CTTTCACGAACGTGCTTGTTCCTCACAAATTAAGGACGGAGCAATGAAAGAAGACGAACCCAACGACGCATCCCCCAAGCGGCGGAGGCATAAAAAAACTCTGAAGCGACTCCAACTCATCGCATCCGTGCAAGTCTCGCATCGGCCGGTCCAAGGCTAGGGAGGCGCCATCCTCGTAAGTAGCGAAGGCAGAAAAGTTTTAAAAAACGAAATGTGTCGGATAATAGATCTATGAGTACAACTACTGAAGTTCCATACCATAGCTACATGACAGTTGAGAGCGAGGCAGAATGGCTTCAACAGTGCAATGACTTCTGCGCGCGCCTGCTGGATGTTAACCCAGGCCTTACGAGCGCAAAGATTTTTCCGCATGTGGCTGATCCTGAGCGCCAGTTGGAGGCAGCGGCTCCGGACGCACCGGTTCGGGTCCGGATCCGGCGTGAACTGTTTGGCCTTACCGCAGCTTTTCGCTTCCTCGAGAGAAGAGTCAAGGCCGTACCGGTTTGTACCGATGCTGTAGTGCGCCGAATAGCACTGGCTATGGACCGGCAACGCGATGCCGTTCCACCTGGGGCTACTTCCGAAGTTCTGAGCGCAGCTTATGAATGCGTCGTGCTCATGAGAATGACGCAGGCAGGTTTCTACGGCGCATTTCTAGATGCCGGAAATGGGAAGCGACCCGATTTGGTTTTTCCTGACGCAGCACTACTGGTGGAATGCAAGGACAGTCAGGGCATGAGCGGCTACAACGAAGATATATCGAAGATGGCGCTATGGGCTAGATCGCAAGCAGACTACGCGCGAACGCAGCTCCTGACTGAAGACCCTTCTCAGAACTTCGAACACATTATCTGCCTAGACCTTCCGGAGAACGCCTTTAAGGTTCTTGCCAAAGATGAAGAGATTCGCACAAATTTCTTCCGTCAAGCACTATCCCACCCTGAGGATCTGAATCAATTCGAAGCCCGGGCACAAAACATCTTCTTTTCCTCGATCGATTTTAATGACCAACTGCCGCTCAGTGTCGGCCAAATTAATCATCCGGAATACGAGGGATGGTGGCCTCAAGTAATCGTCGGACCCGCGGTAACACGTGCTCAGCAAGTCCACGAGGCGATTTATCGGACGCTTGGCTCTAAGTCCGACGATGCACCAGACTCGTGGTAACCCCGCGTCTCAAGAACCGGGCGCTCTACGCGCTTTGACTTCCGCAAGCCTCTGTTGAAGGAAGGCGACAGCTTCGTCGAGTTTTTCCCCGCGCTCCCACGCAAACCAGTCCCCGTTTCGCTCAATGTATTTGTCCCATGTTCCATCGGCGAAAGTGTCAGGCTCGTAGCGTTCGTGGAACGCCGCTGAGTCAATTGCGACGATCTGGTCGACGAGCGCTGCGACGGGCGCGGGTAAGGTCGGCTTGCCGTACGATAGGTAATCGGTCAGGGGATGGTCGCCAGGCTTGCCGTTCGCCATTAGCCGACCGATCCCTCAAGTGAGACGCCCAACAGTTTTTGGGCTTCTACTGCAAATTCCATCGGTAATTCCCTGAACACATCCTTGCAGAAGCCGGAGACGATCATGTTGACGGCGTCTTCGGTGGGGATGCCGCGTTGGTTGCAGTAGAAGATCTGGTCTTCGCCGATCTTTGAGGTTGAGGCTTCGTGCTCGACGGTGGCGGTGGGGTTTTTGACTTCGATGTAGGGGAAGGTGTGGGCGCCGCAGCGGTCTCCCATCAGCATCGAGTCGCACTGGCTATAGTTGCGGGCGCCTTCGGCTCCGGGATTGATGCGCACGAGGCCGCGGTAGGTGTTTTGTCCGTTGCCGGCGGAGATGCCTTTTGAGACGATGGTCGATTTCGTGCGCTTGCCAATGTGGATCATCTTGGTGCCGGTGTCGGCCTGCTGCTTGTTGGCGGTGAGGGCGACGCTGTAGAATTCGCCGACGCTGTCGTCGCCTTGGAGGTTGACGCTGGGGTACTTCCAGGTGATGGCGCTGCCGGTTTCGACTTGGGTCCAGGTGACCTTGCTGCGCTTGCCGATGGCGCGGGCGCGCTTGGTGACGAAGTTGAAGATGCCGCCTTTGCCGGTCTTCGGGTCGCCGGGGTACCAGTTTTGGACGGTGCTGTACTTGATGGTGGCGTCGTCTCCAGCGGCGACGAGCTCGACAACGGCGGCGTGGAGCTGGTTCTCATCTCGCATGGGGGCGGTGCAGCCTTCCAGATAGCTGACGTAGCCGCCTTCCTCGCAGATGATGAGGGTGCGCTCGAACTGACCGGTGTTCATCGCGTTGATGCGGAAGTAGGTGCTGAGCTCCATCGGGCAGCGGACGCCCTTGGGGATGTAGACGAAGCTGCCATCGGAGAAGACGGCGCTGTTAAGGGTGGCGTAATAGTTGTCGCTGTAGGGGACGACGGAGCCGAGGTGCTTCTGCACGAGTTCTGGGTGCTCTTTGACGGCTTCGGAGATGGAGCAGAAGATGATGCCGTGCTTGGCGAGCTCCGCTTTGAAAGTGGTGACGACGGAGACGGAATCGAAGACGGCGTCGACGGCGATGCGGTTAGGTACGTTGTTCTGGGTGTTCGGGTGGTTCGGCGCTGCGCTGTTCGGGTGGTTCGGGTTGTTTGGGTTGTTCGGTTTGTTGAGTGTCGAATCGTCGAGGCTGGTGATCAAATCTGAGCCGGCTTGACCTTCGACGGAGCTCCCACCCCCAACCCCCTCCCTCAAAGACGAACCACTTTGCGGGATGGGGCTTTGGACGTTGAGCAGCACCTTCTGCTCCTCGATCGGAATGCCGAGCTTTTGGAAGGTGCGCAGAATCTCGGGATCGGCGTCTTCGAGGCTGTTCAGAACCGGCTTCTGCTTCGGCGCAGAGTAGTAGCTGATCGCTTGGAGGTCGGGCTTGGTGTAGTGGACGTTCGGCCATTCCGGCTCCTTCATCGTGAGGAAGTGGCGGAATGCCTTGAGACGCCAGTCGAGCAGCCATTGGGGCTCCTCCTTTTTGGCGGAGAGGGCTCGGACGGTCTCCTCCGTGAGTCCGGGGGGGAACTGGTCGACATCGAGATCGACGCTCCAGCCATGCTCGTACTCGCGGCTGGCGAACTGTTCTAGGAGGGCGGTGGACTGGTCTACGGTTTCTGGCATCTGCTTTTTCCTACGCTCGTGAGGCGCAGCGCTGCCAGAGAGGGCGAAGCAAGCTTCGCCGGTGAAAGCGGTGATGAATCACCGCACTCCAAACGCCCACCCGGCAGCACCGGCATCGCGATCTGGTTGTGACCCTATTATGGCATAGGAGCGCTCCAGGAGGCAGGTTCAATAGGTATGCGGTTATCCGACTTGCCACTAAGCATGGTGTTGGGGAACCAGATATCGGGGATCGATTTCGAGGACGGCTCCGGCCTCAGTCCGAAGGCGCCACCAGACTTGGCCGAACTGGGTGGTAGCCGTTTCCGCTTTCCTCGAGGTCTTGATTAAGTCCGCTCCAAGCGGTTGACCATCGAACCCGTTGGCTCTTCTTTCAATCCGCCTTATCTGATAGCCAAATGCCGTTCGGCGAATTTGAGCAAACATGGCTCGCCGCAACGATAAGGTGCGATGGAAGGAAGAAACACCGACGGTTAAACCAAGCGCCGCGAAGAGGGTGCAAACCGTTGCGATCAACGGTTTTCCCGACGGAGTCTTTTCGATCGAGTAGATCATGAAACCCACAAAAAGAGCGACAAAAATCAGTAAAGTGACCGCACCCGCCATTCTTTGCTCGTTTGCGCGAAGCTGATCGGGAGCGACGTAGCCGTACCAGATACCCGGCTGCAGGTCGACTGTCGCGAGACGTCCCTTTCGCTCATCGATAAACTCCTGAAGGATGCGATTTTTCTTTCTCGTTCGCTGACTTACCGCCTCAATAAGCAACATCTGCAACATCAAAATGCTGGCGAAAAGCGGAACAAACAATAAGCCGCTGCCAAGTACTTTCAGCAAAGCGACCGCACGATCCATTTGACTACTCGATAGGTCCGCAAACGTCGTACTCATTTGGGCCGTGCAAGTTCGAACCAGTAGCAGCCCCAAGCTTCCAACGGAAGCACAAACTGGAACGAGCCACCAGCTTAGGACATTCTTCTTCGCAGGCGCTCGTTCATTGGCAAGGTCTCTCATTCGAGTGGAGATGGCAAGCTTCGCTTGGGCTTGGCCTGGATGCTCCGACCATAAGTCGTCGACTGGAAACGCTCTTCCGGTTTCATCACACAACATCTGCAGTGGTCGAATTCGGCGGGAACTTCGGAGCGTCATGTCTTTCCATCGACACTGTTGAACCACCGTTCCTCGCCGTGTCACGGTGATTCCTTCTCGATCCACGCGGACTTGACGACCTCCGTTCCGTCGCCAATAGAAGATTCCGGCGGTTACCCCGCAGGCGATTCCAATACTCACCGGAAGACGCATCGTAAGAGGCGCCAACGGGTCAGTGAGCAGGCGCACCGTGAGAAGCACGATAGAGGCAAGTAAGAAGCCCCCGATTCCCCCCAAATAAGCAAGATGCAACAGGAAGCGGCCGCCTTTGAAGACCACCGGTTCTTGGAGATCTTCGGGCTCGACTCGGCCTTGGAAAGCAAATGGATCGATGTTCGCCACTCTCGGAAAGCAGACGCTCGCCAAGTCTCGACCGTTGCGGCTCAGCGAGGGGCTAGCTCGGTGGTGGTGCTCCGACGCATAAACCAGAGACGGTCCTTCAACACGCAGAAGGCAATCATCACCGCTGACCAAAGAGTTGGTGCGACACTCAAGAGTTCGGTCGATATTTCTGATCGCAAGATGAAGGCTATCAAGAGGCCGACAACTGCCGCGAGAGGTACGGCGGCACGCCACCTTCCGGCGATACTCGTCACCATAAAGACGAGGCCTGCCATGTAGAGGGTGATCTGCACGAGCAGCGGACTAAACCAGTTGGTGGGCAGATTAAATGCGGTCGCTGATAAGCTTCCGATGATCAGTGGATATGGAAGGAGTCGCACCGATCGCAGCACTGAACGGTTCGGCACCTGACCAAGTACCCACAGGCCGACTCCGGCAAGCAAAGCAAGGGGAAAGAAGCTTCGGATCAGCAGGGGCACGAGCGCCAGACCGACGAGAGAAGGAACGAGATCGAAGATCTTGCGTGCGGGTGGCTTGAGCCTCATCTCGAGCGATTGTGACAAGCCTTGGAAAAGCAGAAAAGCCAAGGTTAACGCCACCGCGATCCAGATTGGCAGAGCTCCCTCGAATGGCCAACTCGAACCAAAGGGCGCTCCGACGGAAGCATTCCAAAACGAGATAAGCAGTGCGGTAGCGAAGCTGGTACCCACCAAGTCCCCCAGGCTAAGCGGCACCCTCTTCACTCGGTAAGGCACCGCTTCCGATTGGACTCGTGGCGTATCGAACCAGCATGGGCTCATCGGCCAGTTGCGCGGAGTCTTATCCCCATAAGCGAGACGAGCGATCGGATGGATCAGTGCTTCCTCCGGGATGGTGCGAATGTGCTTCCAACTTGGCCAGTTGAAGCGGTAACCAGAGACGCGCTTGGAGAATTGCTTTAAGGGGTAGAAGCCCGCGAAGACAAAGATGTTAAACAATCCGATATTGCGAACTGGCGGTGCGTCGGATTTCTTGAACGGGAGGGGATCGGTGGCGATCAGCCCAGCCTCGCGAGCCTGGCCAAAGATCCATTCCATCGCTTCATCCGCGATGCGTGATTTGTCCTTGCTGAGGCCACCGCCGACATCGCGGTGGACTCCTGGAAACCAAACTTCAGTCAAGCCGGGTTGGGTTGGCTTGAACAAGTCTTCCGGAAAGACGTTGCGTTGCTCGTCGATGGAAACCGCATGGCAGACGCGCAGAATCGACTCATTGTAGGCGGTGTGAGGAAAGGTAATAAATCGCTTGAGCACGCCGACTGAACTCACGGTGTCGAAGACGCCCAAGAAATCGATCTTCACGTTCTGCGTCAGGCGCAGCACCCGCTTCACCCTTCCCGCCTCGACGTTGTTCCAGTTGGCGTAGCTCTGCCACAGGTAAGGCGAGAGGTGCTTTAACTCTGCCGCGAGCAATCCATATTCATGAACTAGTCCTGCCAAAACTCGCGCCGTATATGCTCCGCGGCTAAAGCCAAAAAGGAAGATTTTATCTCCGGGCTCGTAATGATCGACAAGAAAATCGTAGCCTTGCAGGACCTTGTCGTGCAGCCCAGTCGCGGTCGCTGAATCAAGCAACCTGAGGAAGGTTCTGCGGAAAGTGCCCAGCGCTTTGGTGTCGGTGAGCGTGCCCACTCCGCCATCGTAATAGCAGAGCTGTCGATCTGACTTTTCACTTGCGATGTAGGCTTTCGCAACGTTAGTCGAGTGGCTCGCCACCCAATCGCCGGTGCCATCGAAGCAAAGAACGATGTTCTTTCCCATTCGCATCCTCTAGGATGAGAGACGCAAGGGGCGGGCGATTGTCCTCGGACTCTTCATCTGAGGTCGTGCCGAAACAGGCTGTCTCGCTACGAATCGTGTGCTCAGGTGTCGCCGCGCAGAGGCACTGCTGATCTCCTGCGAATTTGCTCGAACAATACAGCGCACATGATCGGAAAGCCCATATAAACGGTAGCTCGGACCGCCCAACTGGTGGGGGTCCCTCTCAAATGCAGCAGGAAGCTCACCAAGAAAAACAGATTGATGATGAGGAAAACGCCAGTAACGAGATAGACTTTTCGACACGCCCAACCAATCATCAGCATGACCACTGCGTAGCCCGAGTTGATTAGCAAGGAACTTAAATTGTCAAAGCTGCCCCCGCGGGAAATCAGAAAAATCACGAGCTGCAAAAGGAAGTGGCCAACAATACCGGATATGATCGCGCATGCCAAAGCAGCCCCAAACATCGCAAACTTCGATGGCTTCTTCACGACCTCTCTCATGGCTTCCACGCCAAGTTATCGAACAGCACGGCCCAAGAGAACAACTCAGTACTTCGGAATTTTGGGTGTTCCAACTTGATGTGACCATCTAGCCAGAGCGCCAGCACTTGATCGGGAACATGTACGGTCGGCAATGCTTGGACATAGCTGTTCGCGGGCAGCCGTTCCGACGAGTAGAAGATGCTCAGCAACATTGGGTAACGCTTGCCCAGCACGTCCTCAATGCAGGAGACAGGTTGCCCCGAGAGGGTCGTGCAAAGCTCCGCATTCGCGTATCCGTAGGAGCCAACCATCGAGCGAAACATGGTTGGCTGGCCCGGCTTCCTCCAATAGTCGCCAGGGTCGAACTTAACGTCGGAATGGTATAAAGCGTCGGCAACGGGCTGCGGAGGTAAGGCCTCCGTGCTGAGGTCATCCGAGCTATAGAGGGACAGGGCGACATAGCACTGACGGAGGTTGCTCGTCGATACCGATTGCATGGAGCGCCGCTTGGCCGCCCCCAAAACGGGTAGAAGTATAGCCGTAAGAACCGCAGTCACGACAATTACGACTAGAAGTTCGACGATGGTCAGACCACTACTATTTACGGCTATTCTTTTCACTTACATATGAGGTGCGAGCAGGAGCAACTGAAGGCAAAGGGCCCAAACTGAGCCGGTATATTTTTCGGGCTTTTCGGCGGCGGTCTCAACGGCCGCCGAGACCGCCGCTAAACCGGTCCGCTCGCCGGTTGGGCCGATGGCTCTTGTAGGAGCGTCATGGTCCTCTGTTGATCGTAACGACCCGTGGAAAGAAACGATCAACTGCCGCAACTCCGTCGATGAATTCAGGTCCGACGGGCTGAAATGGAAGTTTGTTCTTGCTATTTCGTTTACGTACCGAAAGCGGTTTAGGCAGCAAATCCCAGGCCAGCTAAGTACAACACACTCAGCGCAGCCAGAATCATTGTCCAAGAACCACGGTAATCTTTCACCGTTTTTATTTTAAGGCAAGCACTTGGCATTGCGACGTGTGGCTTAATGTTTGCGACCTCTTTCGCAACAAGTCCCAACATAATCGTTCATTTAACAGGATGCTGTGCGTGCTTGAGCGCCTGAAGCTGCGGGCCGTACGACTCCCGTTCTATTTCGTACCGCTAGCTCGCGGTGCGGCTGCTGGGCTCGTGAAAAGTCTATCCCCTGCTACCCCGGGTGCGTCATGTGTACAGAACCTCCCGTCCCCACCCCTGCCCCTCTCCCGCGTGTGAAACAATCATCTCGGCGGGGGAGGAGGGATGGCGGCCGGTTAGCCGCCGTTCAGGCCTTTTTGCATTTGCTCTCGGAGGCTTTCGGCGATGTCCTTATCCTCTTGCTTGAGGTTCGGGAGCTTCAGCGCGGCGTTGATTGGGGCTTCCATCTTCCTGAACTGGGGCGGATTCATCGTCATGTAGCAGGTAGCGATGCTGAGGTAGCCGTACGCGCGCTTGTCGGTTGTCTTGCTCGTGGCGGCGGACTTTTCGAAATATTGGATGGCCTTGGAGAATTGGCTGGCGTTCTGGTAGTGATCGCCGATCGCGTTGTAGAGATCGCTGAGCTTATCCGTGCGATTCTGGGGATCGATGGCGGTGGCCCTCTTTAGATATTGCTCGGCCTTTGCGACTTCGTATCGATTCGCATAGATGACGCCAAGACGGGTAATCGCATCGAGGTTCTTCGAGTTGGCGGCGAGCTTGGCGGTGGCTTTGGGAAAGTCCGCGTAATCCTTGACGAACGTATTCGCATGTTTTACGAACTCGTCGGGGGTTTCAAGGCCGTCGATCGTTCCGACGACATTCCCCTTGGGATCGATGAACATGATCGTCGGATAATTCTTAATCTTGTATTTTTTGGCTTGAGCCGAGCCATTCCCTTCCACGTCCAGCCTCACCGGCACGAATTTCTTCGAGACGGCGATTACCTCGGGATTTGTGTAGACGACAGCGTCGAGCATTTTGCCGTACTGGTCCCACTTGGTGTAAAAGCTCGCCATGATGAGCTTTCCAGACTTGGCGGAGGTGGACATTGCGGAGCTCCAGTTGGGGACCCAGCTAATGTTTTGAGCGAAAGCTGCCACCCCGGCCATCAGGATGCCGGCGGCGATTGCCAGACGTGAAAGAGTGTTGTTCATTTTTTCTTCTTGAGTATTTTATCCGCCTGGGCGATGAAATCCGCGGGTGGATAGAAGCCTAGGAACTGACCAATCACCTTGCCCTTCGCATCAATAAACATGATGGTTGGCAGGGCTTCGATCTTGTATTTCTGGAGCACCTTTGGCTGCTTGTCTGCGTTAATTTTGACCGGGACAACCTGCCCCGCCCACTTGATCACGCTCTTATCGGGATAAGTGCGCTGATCGAGCATTTTGCAACTGCCTCACCAATCGGCATAGAAGTCGACCATGATCGGCTTCTTTAATTTCTTTGCGAGCAGCATCGCCTTGTTCAGATCTCCTTGCCATTTGATGCCATCGGCGTGAGCCAATGCACCGGTAGCGAGGACCATGGCGGCGACGCCAAATGTCTTGAGCTTCATTTTTTCCCCTTCTTTAGGATTGGAGTTGCGGTTTTAACGAACTCCTTTGCTTCGACGTATTTACTGATCCGCCCCACTTCCTTTCCGTTCGCATCGATGAAAAGGATGACGGGCAGCGCTTCGACTTTATACTTTTTTGCGAGCGCCTGGTTCTTGTCCCAGTCGATCTTCACGGGAACGACATTTTTGAGGCTTGCGATGACGCCTGCATCTTTGTAGGTCGTTCGGTCTAACTTATGACAATTCACGCACCACGCGGCGGTGAAGTCCACCATGATCATCTTCTTGCTTGCCTTCGCGGTTTTCATGGCGCTCGGGAGGTCTTTTGCCCATTTGAGTTCCGCTGCTTGAGCGAATCCCACGGTGAGCGCGAGAACGAGGATGATGATGTTTCGTAGTTTCATAAGAGTCGTGGCCCTCCAAAGACCGACTCGCGATATTGCGAGCGCTGAGCGGTAACCTCAACACCAAGCATGTCGAAGTCGTTCCGATTATATGATACGTTGACGCGGAAGGTTAAAGCGCTAGAGCCGATCGAACCCGGCCATCTTCGCTTTTACTCTTGTGGGCCAACTGTCTATTCATACGCGCACATCGGCAATTTCCGTGCCTTCCTCACGGCTGACTTGATCGTGCGGACCGCTCGCGCGATTGGTTGGCGAGTTACCTGGGTGACGAATATCACCGATGTCGGCCACCTGACCGATGACGACGTGGCGGATAGTCAGGGCGAGGACAAGATGGAGCGCGCACTTCGCAGCAAGGAAGGTGAGCAGTTCCACAACATCTGGGAGCTCTCGGAGTACTACACCGATGCGTACAAGGAAGATTGGCGCAGATTGAACTTATCCGAGCCAGACGTGCGGCCGAAGGCGACTCAGCATGTGACTGGCCAAATCAAGGCGACGGAAGCGTTGATCGAGAAGGGGCACGCCTACGAAACGCCGACAGGGGTTTATTTCAGCGTCGCAAGTTTTCCCGAGTACGGGAAGCTGAGCGGCAACACCCGAGAGAAGCTGAAGGACGCTTCCCGGGAGCTGGTGCTCGATGAGAACAAGCGCGATCAGGCGGATTTTGCGATCTGGAAGACTGACGACAAGCACCTCATGCAGTGGTACTCGCCTTACGGCTGGGGCTTTCCAGGCTGGCACATTGAGTGCTCGGTCATGGCGCGAGAATACTTGGGCGACACGATCGATCTGCACAGCGGCGGTGAGGACAACATCTTCCCGCACCATGAATGCGAAATTGCCCAGAGCGAATCGCTGACCGGCAAGCCGTTTTCGAATCACTGGGTCCACACCCGATTTCTCCAGCTAAACGCGGAAAAGATGGCGAAAAGTGCGGGAAATATCTATCGAGTGCGCGACCTCGTGGAGCGCGGCGTCGAGCCGCTGGCCATTCGACTGGCGCTGATTTCGGGCGTTTACGGCAAGCCACTCAACTTTACCGATCAGAGCTTGGTTGATGCGGAGCGGAATGTGAAGCGCTTCACCGATGCCTGGAAATTGGCCGATGATGCGGAAGGCGATGGGGAGAACGCGTTCGGTGACACCTTGGCCGACCTCTACGAAGAAGCGCTCGACACAATGCTGAACGATCTGAACACGGCGGTGGCGGTTGCCAAGGCATTGGAGGGCACAAAGATGGTGCTGCGGGAGGAGAAGCTGAATGCCGCAAGCGGGGAGGCGGCGGAGGCGTTCTTCAGCCAGATGAACGCGCTCTTGGGAGTCATGCGCCACGACAACGGCTATGGCGGTTTGCCCGTGCCGCCGCCGCAACTTCCCCCGGTGGACTCTGCTCGGATCGAACGATTGATCGAGGAGCGAAACGCAGCGAAGAAGGAGAAGAACTACGCTCGCGCTGATGAGATTCGGAAGCAGCTGGAGTCTGAAGGCATCGAGTTGCGCGACACGCCCGACGGAGTGACCTGGAGCGTCAAATGATCGATCTTACTTGTCCGGCTTGAGGAGCAGGACATCTTTCAATGGGCCGTTGCGGTCCAGGTTCGGCAGCTCGCCGTATTTTAGGAGCACTTGAAATTCGCCGGACTCGGCGGGGCCGAACGTTTGAGGCTCGAACATATAGCGGAGTCCGGTGCGAGTGATGACGAATTGCTCAAGCTGCACCTCGCTCAGGTCTGTAACGGTGCCGTCGGTTACGTATTCCGAGCCCTTCATCTTCGCAAGCCGATTGATGACGAGCTTTGCGACGGCCTTCGACGGATCGGTTGTGAAGAGATTTTTTAGCTTCAGCACGACGGCTTTGCCTTTGACGATGCCGTAGTTGCGAGTGTCGAAGACATAAGCTGGTCGGTCGTCGTTCGCGGGGCGAGTGAACTTCATCCAGACTCCGACGCAGGTGGGAAGCAGGGTTTCGACGTGCGATTCGGACTGGAACTTAACTTCTTTGACTTCTTCGTGCTCGGCTGCTTCGGAGAGTGACTCGTCGAGCCGCCCGGTCACCAGCTTCTTCAAGTCTTCGTTTGCGACGGGCACCAGGAGTGAATCGCCGGTGAATACGGGAACTTTCGCGCTTGCCGACAGGAGCCGTTCTCCAGAACGTTGCACCGTCTCAAAGTGAGCTTCGATCGAACTCAAATGAGGCAGGAGTAAGGCGGTCGCAGCGGCAAGGACGATCATGGTTCTATCTTACGCCTATTGCATTAGAAAGACGCCAAAGAGGGCCACGATGAAGTAGCTGGCGATGGTCACGGCTCCGGGATAATCCTTTGAAATCCTTTGGCCGGCAAAGAGCATCAACAAGTTGAGGAGGGTCAGCGAAAGCGCGATCAGTGGGATCAGCAGGCTGAGGTGCAGGAGTAAGGTGACCACCGCGATTCCGCAAGCAAAGCCTGCGACGACCTCGATCAACGCAACCGTTCCCAGCATGAGCGGAACTTGCGAGCGAAAGATGGTCTTCGAAAAATGCCCGGTCAGCCAGTCGAGGTTGCCTTTCCAATCGAATATTTTGTCAAATCCCGATTGCAGCAGGCATATACAGAAGAACGCGCAAACGGCTAGTCGGCAGATCAGGAGGGCGTCCACATGTGCCATTGTATCTCGCTAGCCTTTGATGGCCCCGGCGAGCATGGTCTCGTGGATTCGGTCGCGGAAGATCCAGTAGACGATAAGCAGTGGCGTCATGACGATCACAAGGCCGGCGAAGAGCGCGCCCCAGTCGGACTGGTACTGCTGAGTTTGGGTGAGGTTGGCAATGCCGAGAGGCAGTGTGCGATTTGCCTCGCTTGGGATAAGCACGAGGGCCAGCCCGTACTCATTCCAAAGACCGATCGCGTTGAAAATTCCAACCACAAGGATGCCTGGCCGGGCGAGGGGAAGCATGACCTTCCAAAACGTGGTGGCATGTCCGCAGCCGTCGAGTTGGGCGGCCTCCGCAAGCTCATCGGGAAGCTGCTGGAAGAAGCCGGTAAGGACGAATACGGTGAATGAGAGCGAGTAGGCGACGTACACCGCCACGAGTCCGGTGAGAGTGTCGAGCAGGTGGAACTGCTTCAACAGAAAGAAGAGCGGGACGATGACAAGAAACTGCGGGAACATCATTCCGCCTAAGAAAGCGGCGAGGATAGCCTTCGATCCGGGGAAGATATATTTCGCCAAGACGTAGGCGGCCATCGATCCGATGGGCAGGAGGATGGCCAGGGTGGCGATGCAGACGAGGAGGCTATTGAGGAACGCGTGGCCAATTCCCGCCTCTCCCCAAGCGTGACCGTAATTCTCCCAATGGAGCTTGTCGGGCGGGGCCCACGGCGTGCCGAGGATGCTCGCGCCGGTCTTGAAGCTGGAGAGCAGGACCCATAGGAACGGCAGCAGGATCGACAAGGCGACGATCCAGAGCGCGACGCTTCTCGCGACTTTGCTCATGCTGCTCGCCTCTCGGTCGGATTACGGCGATAAATGAAGAGAATCACGAGCGAGATCGCCATCACAACCACGAAGTTGAGCACTGCGATGGCGGTTGCATAGCCGAATTGGCTGCTCGTAAATCCTTTTTGATATAGGTAGGTGAGCATCACCTCACTCTTTTCGTCAGGGCCGCCTCGGGTCATCAGGAACACGAGGGCAAAAATGTTCATGACATTGATGAGCAGATAAGTGATCGCGACTCGCTTGACCGACCATAGCAGCGGCCATGTAACCTGCCGGAAGCGATGCCATCCTCGCGAGCCGTCCAACTCCGCCGCCTCGTTGATCTCTGCGGGAATTCCCTCTAAGCCGGCGGCAAAGAGCATGATGTAAAAGCCGAGGGCGAACCAGATAAACGCGGCTCCGACGCCACGGAGCGCCCAATCCGATTCTCCCAGCCAGGTGTGGGTCCAGCTTTCGAGGCCGACCGCCCGGAGGCCGCTGTTCAGGAGGCCTTGGGGATTGAGAATGAACTGCCACATCACGGCAACGATCACCATGGAGACAATCTGAGGGAAAAGATAGACGCTGCGGAGTAACCGCTGGCTGCGACTGTTGCCTCGCATGAGGTGCGCAATCAGCACGGCTGCGGCAATAATGACCGCACCACAGACGACAAAGATCCATAGGTTATGGGCAAGGCTTTGCCAAAAGATGTTGTCGTGGAAAAGCTTCTGAAAATTTTCTCCACCCACAGATGTTTTGCGCATCGAGAGACCGCGCCAGCGATAGGTTGAGAATTGAATCGCCTGGAGCAGGGGCCAAACGACGAGACCTACGTAAATGAGCACGGCGGGCGCGAGAAAGGAAATGATGAAGATCGTCCTTCCCCGCTTTTGCATGCTTTATTGTCGCACGATTGAAGGATGCCGCAATCCGCCGCCGAGAAACTGTCGAAAAGAGCAGGGGTCGGTTCCTTCATAATAGAGCTCATATGGCAGGCCATAGCAAATGGAAGAACATCCGCATTCGCAAGGGGAAGCAGGATGCGGTTCGAGGGAAGCTCTTCACGAAGTTGAGTCGCGAGATCATTGTCGCGGCACGGGCCGGGGGCGGCGATGTCGGCATGAATCCTCGCTTGAGAGTCGCGGTCGACAAAGCCAAAGAAGCCTCGATGCCCGCCGATAACATCAAGAAGGCGATTGGGCGAGGCACCGGCGAGATCGAGGGCGCTGACTACGAAGAGCTGGTCTATGAAGGCTATGGTCCGGGGGGCTCCGCCATTATTCTCGAATGTTACAGTGAGAACAAGAATCGAACGGTCGCCGAGGTGCGGCACGCGTTCTCCAAGCATGGCGGCAACCTGGCGGAAAATGGCTCGGTGGCATGGCAATTCAAGCGAGTTGGGAACATTACGCTCGACCCTGCGGGCAAGGACGAAGATGAGATGACGATGGCCGCCCTGGAGGCGGGCGCGGAAGACGTTCAGCCGGATGAAGAAAGCTTCACCGTCATCACGGCCATGGAAGACCTGCACAAGGTTAATGAGAGCTTGGAGACGGCGGGATACCGATCAACGGATGCAAATCTCACCTACATGCCCACCAACAAGGCAGAACTCTCCCCGGATGACGTTGGCAAGCTACTCAGGCTGCTCGATGCGCTCGACGATCTGGATGACGTGCAGGAAACGTACGTCAACGTGGATATCTCGGAGGATATGCTCGAGGACGCTTGAGCTCTCAAAGCCGGCTACCGATCGCCACGCTTATTCTCATCGCCGGGAATATCGCGGCTTCTTTCCTCCTGATCATTCAGCCTGACTTGATCCTGGATTTCGGCTTTAATCCGTCTCGCTTCTCGGTTCAATCGCTCTTCACCAGTCTCTTTCTCCACTCGAATCTGCTGCACCTTCTCGGCAACATGCTGTTCTTGGCGGCGGTTGGGGCCGCGGTCGAGCTTTCGACGGGAACGCTTCGTTTCGTGGTGGTTTATTTCGTAAGCGGCCTGGCGGGAATAGGACTTCACGCGCTGCTTGCCACGAGGGGGATCGAGCCTCACCCTCTCGTTGGAGCGAGCGGCTGTATTGCCGGTTGTGCCGCCTATTATGGAGTTCGATATCCTCGGCTAAAAGTGGCGATCCTTCCTCATCGCGGTGTTCCGGTCTTGGCGATTATCCTGCTTTGGTTTGTGCTCCAAGTGGCCGGGGGGCTGAAGAATTTCGGCGAGAGTGCCGCGTCAACCGCCTATTGGGCGCACGTGGGTGGTCTGCTGGCGGGAATCATTTTGAGCTTCGTCTTCCGTGCCCCGGACATGGGACACCTTAAGATCGGCCATCGCGTCTTGGAGGAGATGAACCAGCGGGGGCCGGCTGCTGCGGCGGCAGCCGCCCTTCAACACCTAAAGTTTCATCCCAATGATCCGAAGGCGCTGCAGCAGCTTGTCCAAGCGCACGCCCTCATGAACGATCACGAAGGCGAGGGGGCGGCGCTCGTGAAAATGATTCAGTTACTGCCTCAGAGCGATTACCCTTCCCTTCTCGATCGCCTGTTGGAAATCGGGCAAATCGATCTACTCACCCCGCTCCAGCGCATGAAGCTGGCCGAAAAAGTCGCCGATCCGGACCTCAAAATCAAGCTTTATGAAAGCGTGGTGGCAGAGGATGAATCGGAGACGCAGAGGCCTGATGCCATGTTGGCATTGGCTGGGCAACTGCGCGAGGTCGACCCGGCCCGCGCCAAGCGTCTTCTCGCCAACCTGGCTTACGAGTATCCGCTTCATGGCGCGGTCGAAGTCGCTCAAAAGCGCGGGTGGATACCGTGAAGGCTTGGTGGCGAAGAGTTCGTCCGCGGGTGCTTAGCGGCATCGCCTACTCACTCGTGCGACTGATCGGCATGACGATGCGATTTCGAACCGAGGGGGAAGAGGAGGCTCTCGCGCTGGCGGGCAGCAAAATCATCTGCGGATGGCACGGCGTTTCCCTGCCGGCAAGCGCGCGTTTCCGCAATCGGGGCTTCTGGGTCATTATTAGCCTCTCCAAAGACGGCGACATCCAAAATCATGTGTTCCGAAAGCTCGGCTTTAACAGCATTCGCGGCAGTACCGGACGCGGAGGAGAAAGAGCCCTCGTCGAGAGCATACGGGAGCTGAAGAAGGGTGCCACGATGTGCCTCACGCCAGATGGCCCGCGCGGACCCGCCGGCGTGGTTCAGCCCGGCATTCTTCTGATGGCTAAGAAATCGGGATGCGCACTCATACCGATTGGCATCAGCGCAAAACCCTGTATTCGTTTCAAATCGTGGGATCGCTACATGGTCCCTCTGCTATTTTCGAAGGCTACGATGCTGTATGGCAAGCCGCACTTCGTCCAGCCTGATGCGACGGCGGAGGAAGTCGAGCAGACCCGGCTCGCGGTAGAAGCAGAAATTCATGATCTGCAGGCTCGCGCCGAAGCCCGCTAAGTAAACTCCGCAACATGCCTTCCCAATGGCAGGAATTCTTCGACAACCACGCTCCCCATTACGATCAGAACAACTTCGTTCGGCACACAAAGGAGGAAGCAGATTTCTTTCTGAGCCTGTTTCCGATCGAGCGCGGCGCCAAAATTCTGGATGTTGGATGTGGGACCGGAAGGCACTGTGTGGAATTTGCCCGCCGCGGATTTCAGATGACTGGCCTCGACCTATCGCAGGGGATGCTAGACGAGGCGCAGAAGAAGGTGGGCAACCTTCCCATTCGTTTGGTGAAGGCAGACGCCACCAATTTTGAATTGAATGAAGTATTCGACGCTGCCTTCAGCCTCTGCGAGGGCGCATTCAACCTCTTGAGCGAGACTGAAGATGCGGAATTGCACGACAGGAGCATCCTCCAGAATATCGCTCGACACCTCAAGCCGGGTGCGCCCTTCCTGCTCACCGCGCTCAACGGTTATCAGATCATTCGGCAAATGGATGACAATGCGGTCCAGCTTGGGGCGTTCAACCCCATCACCATGGTCGCGCACTACAAAGACGAGCTGGATTTGCCTGAAGGAAAGAAAGAAATCGTCATTCGGGAGCGACTTTTTATTCCGCCTGAAATGGTGAAGCTGCTCAATCAAACGGGCTTCCGATGCGAGTATGTATTTGGGGGCACTGCAGGCGATTGGGGGCGGAGGCCGCTGCGGTTGGACGAAATAGAGGCCATGTATGTCTGTCGTCGTCTGTAGACACGTCGAGGCATTCCCTTCCAGCGGGTACGATTTACCCACGCATCGAGGGGCTCAGTTTGATTGATATTGGAGGAATTCTAGAGCATCTACCGCATCGGTATCCCATCCTTCTCGTGGATCGCATCCTTGAGATCGAAGAGGGCAAGTCGATTCGCGGGTTGAAGAACGTGACCGTCAACGAGCCGTTCTTCCAGGGGCATTATCCCGGCATGCCGATCATGCCTGGAGTATTGATCGTCGAGGCGATGGCGCAGGCGGGTGCGCTGCTCCTTCTGACTACCGAACAATTCAAGGGGAAGGTGCCCCTGATCGGCGGCGTCGACAAGGTTAAGTTTAAGCGACCGGTCGTTCCGGGCGATCAATTGATTACCGACCTGAAGCTCGACTGGCTGCGCGGCTCGATCGGGCACTTCACCGGCGAAGCGAGGGTCGATGGCCAGCTTGTCGCCTCGATGGAAATGACTTTCAAGATCACAGACTAAACGTGTCCAACATCCACTCCTTGGCTTCGGTTCATCCAGACGCTCGCATCGCCGATGATGTCGAAATCGGACCGTTTTGCTACATCGAGTCGGATGTTCAGATCGGAGCTGGCTGCCGTCTTGATTCGCACGTCACGGTAAAAAGCGGCACAAAGATCGGTGAGCGCAACCAGATCTTTCAGGGAGCGATCATCGGAGGCGATCCACAGGACCGCAAGTTTGCCGGAGAACCCACGTTTCTGCGCATCGGTGATGACAATGTCATTCGCGAATACGTCACTATCCATCGCGCAACCGGCGAGGGCGAGACCACGATCGTCGGAAACCACTGCTATCTGATGGCGTTCGTCCATCTCGGCCACAACTGCGTCGTGCATGACTACGTGACGATCACCAACAGCGTTGGAGTCAGCGGCCACTGCACGATCGAGGAGAGGGTGACGATCGGAGGCATGACGGCCGTGCATCAATGGGTTCGGATCGGTAAAGTGGCGATGGTTGGCGGCCTTACGCGAGTCGTGAAGGACGTCCCGCCATTCATGCTCGCGGAAGGTGTCGATCAGGCTGTCCACGATATCAATGCGGTCGGCTTGCGCCGGTATGGCGTTACTTCACAAAGTCGGCTGGCACTCCACAAGGCTTGCAAGCTGCTATTCAAGTCTCAGCTGGGATTGACGAATGCGCTTGAGACGGTGCGCAGAGAGGTCGCGATGACTCCTGAAGTGGAATACCTTCTTGCCTTCGAAGAGCGCCGCTTCCGAGGGAAGAACGGACGGGGAGATCAACCCTAGGTTTTGTCGATTCCGGCGAGTTCCGCTTTCGCCGCTTCTCCTATCTTTTCGAGCGCAGCCGACCATTTTTCGCGATACGGCGTGAGGGCTTCGACGAGCGCTTCTGCGACGGCAAGATCGCGAAACCACTTTCGATCCGCAGGAACGATGAACCAGGGTGCGTCTTTGGTATTGCAGCGGCTCAGGGCATCTTCGTAGGCTCGGGTGTAGTCATCCCAGAAAGTGCGCTCCTTCCAATCTCCTGCGCTGAGCTTCCAATACTTCTCCACCTTCTCCTCACGAGCGAGGAGGCGCTCTCTTTGCTCCTCTTTCGAGATGTGCAAGTAGAACTTTAGGATGATCGTTCCAGAGTCGGTGAGGAGCTTTTCAAATGCATTGATGTGTTCGTACCGGCTTTCCCAGACCTCGCGCGGTGCAAGTTCGTGAACACGCACGACCAGCACATCTTCGTAGTGGGATCGGTTGAAGATGGAGATGCCGCCCAGCCGTGGGGTTTCCTTGTGGACCCGCCAGAGAAAGTCGTGAGCGAGTTCCTCCTCCGTCGGTACTTTGAAATTGACGACGCGGCAACTTTGCACGTTGACGTAGCTGATCACCCGATTGATCGCCCCGTCCTTCCCCGCAGTGTCTCTTCCTTGAAACACGAGGAGCAGGCTGTTCTGCCGAGCGGCAAACATCAGCTCCTCCAACTCGCCGATCTGCGCACCCAACTTGTCGAGCCGGGCCAAGCCTTCTTCCTTGGTTAATCCGCCGTTCTTCGATGAGTCGATTTTTGAAAGGTCGATCTTTTCCCCTTGCTTGAGCCGATGCGCGTAAGACATATCGATCAGTTTGCCAAATTTGCTGGAGTTCGGAGGCTGAGAGTTGGGGAGTTTCGTGCAAGGCGGAGTCGATGATGTAAATTAGGATCATGCAACGGAAATTCGAGGAAGGGGGAAAGGGCCAGATCTCAGGCTCAACATCAGAACTTTCGGTTGCTTATTGGCAAAGCCGGACACCTGAAGAGCGTGTGCAGGCAATCTTTGAAATCCGAGATTTTTATTACGGGGTGATGCATCCTGGCACCGGGGCTACAAGACTGGACCGATCTGTTGGCGGCACTCGACGCCTCTCACATTAAGTATTTAATCGTTGGTGGAATTGCCGTTGGCTTCTATGCTGAACCGAGATTTACCAAGGATTTGGATATTCTGGTGGCAGTACAGCCTCCAGACCACCTGAAACTCTTCAGCGTTCTTCGAGAATTCGGCGCTCCCGTGCATCTCGTTGCCGCGGAGGAGTTCGTCGCTTCCGACTTCATCTTTCACTTTGGACTGCCGCCTTGGAGAATCGATATTTTGACGTCCATTCAAGGTGTTGACTTCGGCAAAGCGTTTGAGCGCAGAAATATGCTCCCCCTAGGCACTTATATGGCGAGCGTCATAAGCAAAGAAGACCTGATTGTTTCGAAGCTAGCGAGCGGTCGGCACCAGGATTTAGCGGACGTGGAGAAGCTGCGGCTCGTCTAGCGGCAACCGCATCTCGCTCCTAGTCGGCCTCAACCGGGCAACCACCCCCGGCCCCTCCTTCAAAGGAGGGAGTTCGGGAATTCCGAGCCTCTCATGAGTGTGATTCGTGCTTAGCAAACTTTAACATATCCTTGACTTGGTTGCAATTCCGCCTCCATAATAGGACTGTCGCACTTTTTGCGCGGCTAAGGCGTAAATCAATTGGAGGCACAGACGGCTCTAGCGTAACGAACCCGTAAATCGAATCCACCCGATTTCGCCCTTCGCACGATTGCGAGGGGTTTTTGTTGAGGAGTCGATAGGGTTGGTCGTTCGTCGTTTGTTAAATTCCTCCAAGTCCCGAAATCTACACAAGAGAAAAAAATGCCCCGTAGTCACCCTCTAGAACTCGTCCGCAACATCGGTATTGCCGCTCACATCGACGCTGGCAAGACGACCACCACTGAGCGAATCCTGTTTTACACTGGAAAGTCGCACAAGATCGGTGAGGTCCACGAGGGCAACACCACGACGGACTACATGGAGCAGGAGCGCGAGCGGGGGATCACCATCACCTCCGCCGCCGTGACCGCCGTGTGGAACGACCACCGCATCAACGTCATCGACACCCCCGGTCACATCGACTTCAACATCGAGGTGAACCGCTCGCTGCGCGTGCTCGACGGCGCGGTGTTCATCATCGAGGGCGTGGCCGGCGTGCAGCCGCAGTCCGAGACCAACTGGCGTCTCGCTGACCGCTACAACGTCCCGCGCCTGATCTTCATCAACAAGCTCGACCGCACCGGCGCCGACTTCTACCGCGCCGCGGCGACGCTGACCGAGAAGCTCGGCATCAACTGGGTGACGTTGCAGCTGCCGATCGGCATCGAGGACACCTTCAAGGGCGTGGTCGACCTGGTCGAGATGAAGGCTATCGTCTGGAAGGGCGACGAGCTCGGCGCGCAGTACGAGGACGCCCCGATCCCGGACGACCTGAAGGAGAAGGCCGTCGAGTACCGCCAGAAGCTGCTCGACACCGTCGTCGGCATCGACGAGGCGGCGATGGAGGAATACTTCGACAAGGGCGACGTCTCCATCGAGACGCTGAAGAAGTGCATCAAGAAGGGCACGATCACCGGCGAGTTCCGCCCCGTGC
>JAEVZK010000157.1 GCA_023392285.1 Armatimonadota bacterium
ATCAGCGCCGTGTAAAACAGAACACCAAACGGATTGATTGGCAGCCACGAGACGACCCGCTGTGATGGGTCGATATATCGCTGGAACGTGTTTAGCACGTCGGCGACCGCCGGAAGGTTGCTCTGCAATGCAAGTGCGAGTTGGTTTGGAATATACAGGAGCGATGACGCAAAAATGAGCGGAATAACGCCCACCATGTTCACGCTGAGCGGAAGGTAACTCGTCTGACCGCCCAACACCTTTGTTCCAACCATCCGCCGCATATGTTGGATGGGTAGCCGTCGCTGCGCCACGGTGAAGTAGACCACCAGCCAAGTCGTCGCAAAGAGGATCACGAGCATGGCGCCGACCTGGAACCAGCTGATCAGACCCTTGCTTGCCGCGTCGGACAAGCGCTCAAACTGGAACGGCAGCGAAAGAATAATTCCCACGAAGATCATCAGCGACACGCCGTTGCCGATACCCTTCTCGCTAATCTGCTCACCGATCCACAGCACGAACATCGCGCCCGCCGTCCAGCAGGTTACGACCACGGCAATGATGAAGAAGGAATTGCCCGATGGGCCAAGGCCTTGCGCAATCATCTTGTAAAGGCCGAAGCCTTGGAAGACGCACAGGAACAGGGTCAGCAAACGGGTTCGGCGGTTATTCTGCTGCCGCGCATATTCGCCACCTTCCTGCATCTCCTTCTTCCACTGCGGGAAAGCAGTCTGAAGGATTTGCATGATAATGGCCGCCGTGATGTAGGGACCAAGCGACAGAGCGAAAACCGATACGCGACGGAGAGCGCCACCACCGAACACGTTGATCAGTGCAAGACCAGGCGTCTTGTTGATGATGTCGGCTATCGTCGAAGAGGCGATACCCGGCACCGGAACTGGGACGTGAACGCCCAGCACGTACACCGCAAACATGATCAGGACAAACGTTAACCGTTGTCGTAGATCAGGATCGGCCCAGGCTTGCTTGAAAGTTTCAAGCAGGCCCATGCTGAGCGACTTGTCGCCCTTGGCGCCACCGCCGCCCATTCCTCCGCCGCCAAACATTGACTTTAGGTACGAACCCTTACAGGGTTACGACCTTTCCTCCTTTCTTCTCGATCGCTTCCGCTGCGCTCTTGCTGAACTTATGCGCGGTCACCGTCAGCTTCTTCGTCAACTCGCCGAAGCCGAGGATCTTAACGCCGTCTTTGTCCGCCGGAATGATGCCCGTCGCCTTGAGACCTTCCACCGTGACCTCGTCGCCGTCGTTGAACAGCTTGCTCAAATCGTCAAGGTTTACGATGTCGTATTCCTTGTGGTTGATGTTTCGAAAGCCCTTCTTGACTGGGAGCCGTCGCTGAATGGGCGACTGGCCACCTTCGAAGTTGGGGTGGACTTGACGTCGAGCTTTCTGACCTTTTGCGCCTCGCGTGGCGGTCTTGCCCATGCCACTGCCAATGCCTCGGCCAACTCGTCGCTTCGGGCGCGAGCTGCCGGGGGTCGGTTGAAAATTATGAAGACCCATTGTTAAGCTTCCTCTGTTGTCTCTTTCTTCTTGGTTGTGCGCTTCGGCTTAGCGGGCGCTTCGACGTTCTCGGCGATTGGAGTTTCAGCGCCCTTCTTCGCCTTCGGCGCTGCCGCTTTCCCGGCGGGCTTCGACGACTTCTTAGATGGCTCCCCTTCGACCACTTCGAAGGTCACCATGTGCTGAACCTTGTGAATCATGCCGCGGATGCTGCCGTTGTCTGGCTGCTCTACGACCTGATGAATCTTCCTTAAGCCTAGCGCAGTCACCGTCTGACGATTGCGCCAATTGTTGCCAATGGGGCTTTTGACCAGCTTAATACGAAGCATTATCCGCCTCCTCCTTTCTGGCTCTCTCAAGCCAAGGAATCAGATCGCCGACTTCGACGCCGCGTCGCTCAGCGAGCTGCTCCGGCACCGAAAGGCTCTTGAACGCCTCGATCGTCGCGTAGGCCATGTTGACCGCATTTCGGGAGCCGAGGCTCTTCGCAATAACGTCATGCACGCCCGCCGCTTCCAGACAAGCTCGCACTGCGCCGCCCGCCTTTACGCCCGTTCCGGCTGCTGCCGGACGCAGGATGATTTGAGCCGTTCCAGACTTGGCGACGATGGCATGCGGAATGGTCGATCCAATCATCGGCACCGCAAACATACTCTTGCGCGCCGCCTCTTCGGCTTTACGGATCGCATCCGGAATACCTCGGGCTTTGCCTAAGCCGACGCCGACCTGTCCCTTATTGTCGCCAACGACGACCAGGATAGACCAAGACGCGGTCTTACCACCCTTGTGAGTTTTGAACACCTTGTTGGTTCGCACGACTCGGACGTCGAGCTGTGGGCCTTCGGTGTTGCGGCTTTCTCGTTTGCCGCTCAATCGGTTCATCATTCTCATGGCTTAAAACTCCAACCCACCTTCGCGAGCGCCCTCGGCTAGAGAGGCGACGCGGCCGTGGTAGCGGAATCCGCCCCGATCGAAGACCACTGCGGTAATTCCTTTCTCCTTCGCTCGCTCCGCGAGTTTGGTGCCGACGGACTTCGCGCCTTCCGCATTGCCCTTGCTATCAAGAGATTTCTCCTGACTGCTGGCTGCGGCGAGCGTGGTGCCCGTCGAATCGTCGATAATTTGTGCGTAGATGTGCTTCAGGCTGCGAAATACCGCCAGCCGAGGCCGCGATGCGGTCCCCTCCAGCTTCTTGCGAAGGCGGTTATGCCTTGCAACTCGGAGCTCACCTCGTGATTTAGTTGACACTTTTCAATAACCCCTTTACTTCTTGGCCGCCGCTCGCTTACCTGCTTTGAGCTTAATGACTTCGCCACGGTAACGAATACCTTTACCCTTGTAGGGCTCCGGCTTTCGAACCTTTCGCACGTCGGCCGCCACCTGGCCCACCGCCTGCTTGTCGATGCCGTTCACCACAACCGTCTGCTGTCGAGACTTCTCATCCGCCTTGACTTCAAAGTTAATTCCGTCAGGCGCCTGCACGCGAACCGGGTGCGAGTAGCCCATGTTGAGCAGCAGATTCTTGCCCTCGAGTTGAACACGGTAACCAACACCAATCACTTCGAGCGTCTTGGAATGACCCTTGGTCACTCCGTCGATCATGTTGTTGATCAGCGTGCGAGCCAGACCGTGCTGACTTCTCGCCTCCCGAAGGTTGTTCGGCCGATCAAGCTGAAGCTTGCCATCTTCCTGAGTGACCTTGAGCAGCCTTGAGATCGGCTGCGTTAACTCGCCCTTCGGTCCTTTGACGTGAACCGTATTGGTCTTCTCGTCGACCGTGACAGTAACCCCAGATGGGATCGTGATCGGAACTCTTCCAATTCGAGACATTTTAGTACACCTCGCAGAGGACTTCGCCGCCAATCTTGCGCCTGCGCGCTTCGCGGTCAGTCATCAGGCCGGAGCTCGTGCTCACAATTCGAGTGGCCAGACCACTGCGAACCGGCTTCAGGTCGTCCGCACCTTTGTAAACACGAAGGCCGGGCTTGCTGACGCGAGCAATATGATTGATCAGAGGCTTTCGCTTGCCGTCGTATCGCAAGTGAACCTTGATCGTGGGAAATTTGGATTCTGTCGTGATCTCGTGGCTCTTCACGTAACCCTCGGCCTCGAGAATCTTCACGATTTCAACTTTAATTTTGCTGTGCGGAATATCCACGCTGGCCAAGTTGGCTCGAGAGCCATTTCGGATTCGCGTCAGAAGGTCCGCGATGGGATCGCTGTGCATAGTTTCTGAACCTCCAGAGCTTTACCAGCTCGACTTCTTCACGCCCGGCAGCTCGCCTTTGTGAGCCTTTTCGCGCAGACAGATTCGGCAGATGCCGAAGAAACGAAAATAGCCGTGTCGCCGCCCGCAGAGCGAACATCGATTGTATGCACGCACTCCGAACTTCGGCTTTTCCTTTTGCTTATTTACAAGAGCTTTCTTTGCCATATTTCTCCCGCCGTGATCGAGTCGGTTCAGCGTCGCCAATGGCGTTGACGCGGCGTTGCCTGACTCGTGGCTTGATTGTCATCGGAAACGATTTCCGAACGTCAGATCATACCCGATCTCGCAGGTCGAGGATGATGGAGGTGGTCAGCAAGCTCCAATAACGAAGAGAGTCGGGACACGCGCCGCGTTCTAGACGATCTCTCCAAGACCGGCAAGCAGACGATCCACTTCCTCATGCGTGTTGTAATGGGCGAAACTCACCCTTGCAACGCCATCATCAACGTCGATTCCAAGATGCTCGAGCAGTCGCACCGAATAGAAATTGCCGTGCTTTATTCCAACTTGATGGTTAAGCAGATGGCGCACGATGTCCTCGCTTTTCACGCCTTCCTTGATAAAGCTGACGGTCGCCACCCGTTCCCTTCCCGCGGTCGCCGGGCCGACGATCCGTGCGCCATCCCTTCCTTGAAGAAAGCCGATGAGCCGTTCCGTTAAGGGTTGTTCGAGCTCCTCCATAACGGAGAATGCCGCCGCCACCGTCTGCCGATCAAAACTAGATCGCGACGCCACCTCGCAAAAATAACTTTCGAGTGCGACCAATCCGGCGCAGCTCTCATGAGGCACGCCTCCAAGTTCGAACTTTCCGGGAATCTTCTCCTTTGGAATGAACGGATGGTTGCGGCCCGTGACCTCCGCAAGTGCTTCGTGCCGACCGAACAGCGCTGCCATGTGCGGAGCGAAAACCTTGTAACAGGAGAAGACGCACCAGTCCACCCCCCAATCTGAGACCGACATCATCCGGTGCGGAGCGTAGGCGACACTATCCAATACGACTCTTGCCCCTGCATCGTGAGCCACTTGGGTGAACGTGTGAACGTCTTCCACTGCGCCGAGGATGTTAGACACGTGAGGAAATGCGACAATCCGGGTGCGCGCGCTCAATAGGGCCTTCAGATCCTCAGAACGAAGCCTTCCAGTGCCCATCTCCCCCTTCCATACTCTTACGGAGACCCCCCGGTTGGCCAACGAGAGCCACGGGAAAACGTTCGCCTCGTGCCCGGTTTCGGCGACTACGACTTCGTCGCCCGGCCCGAGGACCTCCGCATACACGTCGCTCAACATGCGACAGAGCGCGGACGAGGAAGCGCCGATGATGACCCGTCCCGCATCGTCTGCGCCCATCAAAGTCTCCACCATGGAGTGCGCTCTGGCCACCGTGTCGGTAGCTGCGACCGAAGCCGGATACAATCCACCAACCTGTACATACCGGCTTAGCATATAGTCCCGGACCGCATCTGCCACCACGGCCGGCACCTGACTCCCGCCAGCATTATCCATGAAGGCCCAAGGCCCGGCAAGAGCGGGGAATCTCCGTCGTAATTCTTCGACGCTGGTCTGCGTTGGCATCATGTCTCAAGCATAGCCACAAAGTCGAGCAAGAATGCTCGACTTTGAGGCGCGGAGACTGGGTTTTCTAGGGCGCGATCGTCCACCGAATCTGATCGATGGAGATCTGGTAAGGATAGGAAAGCACCGGCCCCGTCGTCTTATAGGAGACCCGTGCCTGGAGCTGTCCGCTTGGTCCAACAAATCGTCCCGCATTCGATGAGATCGTAATATCGATTGGACTATCGCTGGTGGTAGCCGGTCGAACATCCACTTCTTCAAAGGCCGAAGTCTGGTAGTTGAACAGTTGAACCCGCTGGGAGACGTTCGCCACGCTGGACTTCGCTTCGACTCGCAAGATCAAACTGCTCGGCGTCGTCGTCGAAGACGTTCCCGAGAAGGTCAAATCGATCGGAGCTTCCGAATTATTAAGCACCGGCCCCGGCTGGAATCGCAGATAGACGTCATCGCTCGACGACACACTGCTGATGTCGCCACCGATGTACGTGCCTCGGTTAACCACAAAGCTAGATGGCGAAACGACAATCCCGCCACCCGTGACCAGTAGTGCGCCCGAAGCCGTCGTCGATTGCCCATCCGGATTCGTAATCGTAATGTCTCGAGCTCCGGTTGGAGCATTCGCTGCTACCGTCACGTTCAGAGTCACCTTAGTTGGCGAGTCGAAGGAAACGCTGTTCACAGAAACTCCGGTGCCGCTCACCGTCGCCGACAGATGCTTCGGATACGTGCCGTCTGGATCGTAAAAGCCTGAACCGTTTACCGAGCTTCCAGAGACCACCAGCGATACCGTACTCCCCTGCCCTGCTGAGTTCGGGGACACGGTCGTGATCGTAGCGGGTGGAGGTGCGAGCACCGAGAAAATTCTGACGCCCCACGAATTGGTCGAATCGCAATATTCCACAACCGACCACATCGTCATGTTGTCAGTCGGGTCCGTCATCGTGTGCGAATAGTCGCCCCAACGTTGGGTGCTCGACTGTACGTTATAGTTTGAAGTCGATTCGATGACCGTCTGCTCTGCCATGGTGCCAAGGGGATCCGTAGCATTTCGGTAGTTGGCCGCGATCGAAGCTCGTCGAGACGGCCCTGACGCGCTGCTGCCAACAAGGGCGTTGCCCTGTCCAGTCATCGTAATACTCCCAAACCAGCGGCGCTCCTTGTTCGCAGACGGATCGAAAATCGTTCCCGCCTGCACCAGAGTCGGAGTGCCGGTGACATTCCCAATTTCGTACCAGCGAACACCGACGCGGTCGCCTGAACCTGAAGCGACGCCCGACGAATTGATCCTGATTTGGTGAGAAGTCCAAAGGGTCTGAACACCCGTTAAGGTATTCGTCCTTAGCTGCGCACCGATCAGACGCCGGTCGATCGAGTCGAGGTTTGCGCTGCTTCCAAGCGCCGGAATCGAATTCGGATCAGCCATCGAGAGCACGTTAAAGTTCACCGGAGCCGACAAAACTGGAGATGTATCCGGATTAGAAATCCGGAAGAGGCGCAGAGTGCCAGACGAGTTCGTTGTAGAAACTACATATCCAAATGTGGCATTCGGATCATCGTTTTCAACTCCCATCGGAGTCGATCGCTCTCCCCCACCATTAATGTTTCTGAAAACTGAAACAACGATCGGACCGCCGCTTTGAATACTCGATTTGCGGACGACAAAAAGAGTCGAACCTGCCGTCGCGGTATTGAAAATGTTGCCACCGATATAGATGCCTCGCTGGTCCATACCGAAGGAGGGATAGTCGAAAAGCCCTCCGTTGTCGCCAGTCGGGGCAACTTGATCGATCGTGAATTGATAGAAGGTGAAGGACGACTGCGACGAGATCACAGGACCGCTGCTCACCGCGATCATCACGCGATTCGGGTTGCTGGTGTTGATCATCACCACGTAAAACTTCTGAGTTAATCGATCAAAGCGAACCCTCGGATCAGAAGGGGTCGAATTATTCCGTACGCTCGAAAAGAAATTAGAAGTTGTAGTGTTCAGAGGACCGACATTGCCATTGCGATCGAAGACTTTGATGATGCCGTTCACGCACATGAGGAACTGCGTCGGCCCGATCGCACCTTCACTGTCGGGCGGGATGTAACCGGACTGGTTGAGTCCGCCGCCCAGCCAACTGGCTCCGATCGAGAAAAGGGGGCCCTCGCCCGGATTTCCACCTCCGCCGGGACCGCGCTTAAGCAGCGGAGGATAGGCTGAGAGTTGAAGAGCATCGGGGTTTGGCTGGAGAGTATCCATTCCCTCTTCCGCCTCTTCATTTTCAGCCGCTTCTCTGACTCCTTTAGGGGGAACTGCTTTCCGGCTCATGATCTGAGCCACACTTTCCGTGATGCCCGAGGCACCGGTCCATGGCTGTCCAACAACCTCTTGGGTGACTTGTGCGGACGCGACTCCTAACGCGGAGGTCACGGCAGCAAGGATTAAAAGGCGGGCGAGTAACTTCATTTTTGTGCTCTGCTAAATTGCATTAGGTTCATTATGCAATCGTGCCGCCAAAAACAAGTTGGCGGCACCGATTACACGTATTTCTACCGAGACTCCCTGGATGGGAGACTAGGGGCGAACCGTCCAGTTGAGCTGATCGCAAGAGATCACCCAAGGGTAGGACAGGATGAGGCCAGTAGTCTTGTAGCTGACCCGCGCTTTCATCTCGCCGCTAGGGCTGACGAATCGGCTGGCATTGCTATTGATCGTGATGTCGAACGCACTATCGGTTAGCGAAGTCGCTCGAGTATCGACATCCTCATAGCTGCTCGTCACGTAGTTGTACATCTGCGTTCGCTGAGAGATATTCGTTACCGAGGAGTGTGACTCCACGTGCAGCACCAGATTCGATGGGTTCGAGATGGTTGTTGAACCGGTGAAGATCACGTCTGCTGGCGACTCGGTCGTATTGAGAACAAGACCGGGCGAGAACCGCAGATAGCTGTCGTCACTGTTCTGCACCGAGCCGATGTTCCCGCTCACGTACGTCCCGCGGAAAAGGCTGTAGCTGGCAGGAGCAACGACCTGTACTGCGATGGCATTGAAGAACGCATCCATATTCGGAGCACCCCAGCCGGTAACGCAGTCCCATCCAGCGATCGCATTGGAGGATACGCCGTTTGGAAGCGTTCCATTGTGGCCCGAGGTCACGTCGTACCACACATCCGGACGCCCGTTCATCGAGTAAATCAGATCCTGCACTCTTCCGAGTCGTGGATTCTGGCCCGTAGCGGCCAGTTTCTGCTCCACCAGCGCGAGCATGCCGGCGAAGATCGGCGAAGAGAAGCTGGTGCCCGATGCGCCATTCAACTGTCCGTTATAGTAGAAGTAGAAGGCTCCGGTGCTGCCGCCGTCGGCGTGCAGTCCGATATCAGGAACCAGCCGCTTGTTCACTGACGAAAGCGTTCCGAGGTATCCGCTCGTTCCGTTCTGCCAACTCGGCTTTACGTTGAAGCTAATCGAATTGTTCTTCCAGCCGCCGCCACTGCCAGCCCAGCCGACCTCTGAAATTCGCGCGCCCGTTGAAGAATTGCAGGTCGCAACCGTTCCCCCCACCATCAAGACTTCTGGGTCGAAATCTGGATAGCTATAAGTGCCATTCACACCCGATGTTCCACTGTCTCCGCTCGCTGCCATGTAAGTCATGCCCTGAGCAGTCATCGACAGATGCTGATTGTGCGCCGAATTCGCCGATCCCGCATCGAGATTCCAGCCCCAGCTTTCCGAAATGATGTCGATGTTATCCGAGACTTCGCGAGCTAACAATCCCAGGAGCGATGTGCTGTCATAGATGTACAGGTCAGCCCACGGTGCCATTCCAAGTTCCATCTGAATGTCGAGGTCGCCTTCACCACCAGGAGAGCCTGGCCCGGCAGGTGAGCCCACTGCGACCACGTGGACGTTCGACAAAATGCCACCGGGAGGCACCGGCAAGCCAAATTGGCTGTAGTAAGGAGCGACATTCGAAAGTCGATACCCATCAAAATTGCTGATGCCGATTCGTCGTCCAGCGCCGGTCAAACCGGAATTGTAGATCGGGGCTGTATTGTACAAAGCTCGAGTTAACGATGGATAAAGCCACTGGCGAGGCTGCGGCCGAGTGTAAGTTTCCAGACCATCGATCGACGTAATTTTGGCGGCGTAAGAGCTCGGGACTTTGAGCGATGAAGAACTCGCTCGGAAGGTGATCGTCTTGCCGAGCGGATCCTTTCCCGTGTAGTAATTAACGGTCGTGCCAAAAGCGGACTCGACCTGAGCCACTGTGCCCGTGACGCTGATCGCCATATGATTGGGACACACAAGGTCGATGTGCATGCCCTTGGATCGGAAAAAGTTCTCTAAGCCAGCGACATCCGCAGCGTCCGCTCCGAACGCCTCTCCAACTTGTTGCGGAGTCATGAAATTTCGATAGTTGGGCGATTTCGGATCGCTCACCGAATCGGCGAAAGCCTGGAGCTCCGCTGGGAATCGGGGCTCCAGTCCAACCGTGAAGGATACGGGTTCATTCGGCTGAGCTTTACTCACCATCGTACTGGTTTTCAGCGCAGGAAGCAGAGAGCCGGCAACTTCCGCCCTCCCTACGAGCTGGGTCGGTTTGGTTCTCTCCTGATGGCCCCCGGCAAATACAGAACTCATCGCCATAGTTAGCGTGATTGAGCTAATTAAAAGTTTGTTATTCATGAGACTCATGGGCCGCCTTCTCCAAGAATGCACCTTCAGGCGCAAGAGCAAGCGGACTCAAAATGAGTGACGCCATAAACTTGTGAGAAATTCGTGATGAGGAAAAAATTGTATTGTTCAACGATGCATGAACTGGCAATTTTTACACCCTCGACGTGGTCTTAATCGGTGCTTAAGAAGGTGTCGGATCTAAATTTTGCGCGACCATCCGTGGCTAAAGAGCCAGCGAACCAATTCCTGGGTCCAAGGCAATAGGCTGTCGCTAGTTGGCTGCCCTCCTAGCCCGAGAACATGAGCGCCGTGGGGGTAAAGATGCAGTTCGTAAGGGATGTGTGCAGCCTTCAGGGCGTCGGCAAAGGCTTGGCTGTTCGCCACCGGCACGACCGGATCGTCTTCCGTATGCCAGATAAAACAGGGCGGGGTTTTCGCAGTGACCTGCTTTTCACTAGAAGTTTCTTCAACGAGTGCTGGAGAGGGTTCTTTGCCGAGCAGCATCTCGCGCGACCCGGCGTGGCCCGGCGGCCCCATGCTGATCACAGCGTAGCAAAGAATGCCGAAGTCGGGACGGCAGGACGCCTCCTCAACCTTATCAGTTGCGGAC
>JAEVZK010000160.1 GCA_023392285.1 Armatimonadota bacterium
CCCGCTGTAAATGCCCTCCTGCAGGTGGTGCGCCTCATTGCGGAGGAAGCACCCTTCCAAATCCACCATGTGGAGGTAGGAAGTCAAAATACCGACGTCCGGGTTCGCTTCCATGATCGGAACGCCCGCTTCCAAAAAGCCTGGCATATGCCGGTCGTCGGAGCACAGGATGCAGACGTACTTGCCGGTCGCCAAGTCCAAGCAGCGGTTGAAGTTGCCAAAGAGCCCCAGATTCCGATCATTCCGATATACGGAGAGGCGGGGATCGTCGTAGCTCTTTGCCACCTCATAGGTGTTATCTGTCGAGCAATTGTCGATCACCAGAATCTCGATGTTTTGCTGAGGATGAGCAAGGGCAGATTCGATGGCCCCCCGCACGAGTTCCTCGCGATTGTAGACCGGAATCGCAATCGTGCAGAGTGGTTGGTCGCGCAGACCGGAGATCGGCTCCCGATTTTCTTCAGATTGCATCACTTGCTTTGCTCAACAACCTCTAGCGCGGAATCGTTACCGAACTCGAGTCGCCCAGCACTAGGTTGAGGGTCCTCGAAACCCCTGTCGACGGCCCCACCTTCACGGCTCTGCCGAGGAGCGAGCCTTCGATCCGATAGGCCAAATCGTTGATCGTACAGTCCGCAAGAATAATCGAGTACTCGATTTCCGAATTGCGAATCGTCGTCCCGGAGTCGATCGACGTGAACGGCCCGATAAAGGTGTTCTCGATGATGCAGTTTTCCCCGATGATCACCGGCCCCCGAATGGTGGAGCCAATGACCCTTGAACCCCGACCGATGGACACCCGACCTTCGATCCTGCATTCGCTGCATTCTCCCTCGTTCTTCGGAAGGATATCTTCCAGAATCAGGCGATTGGCGTCGAGCATTGCGTCGACCGTGCCCGTATCTTTCCACCAGCCCTCCACGATGTGCGAACGAACCTTCAGCCCCGTATCGATCAACCCCTGAATTGCGTCGGTGATCTCATACTCGCCCCTGGCGCTCGGCTTGAGCCTGGCGATGCTGTCGTGGATCCGTCGATCGAACAGGTAGACCCCAACCAGCGCAAGGTTTGATCTCGGCTCCTTTGGCTTTTCTTCTAGGCGAGTGACTTCGCCAGATTCCATCTCGGCCACGCCAAAATCCGAAGGGTTTGGCACCGGCGTGAGCAGGATCGTCGCCGCCGGACGGTGCTTCTGAAACTCTTCCACCAAACCGGCCACGCTAGATTTAATCAAGTTATCGCCCAGATACATGATGAAATCATCATCACCCAGGAAGTCTTTTGCGGTGGACACCGCGTGAGCCAGCCCGAGAGGCGCTGATTGTGGGATGTAGGTGATTTCGATGTCCCATCTCTCCCCAAGGCCGCAGGCCGCTTCAACCGCCGGGCCGGTGTCGCCCGTGATGATCCCGAACTGACGAACTCCTGCCGCCGCGATCGCCTCGATTCCGTATTCGATAACCGGCTTATTCGCTACCGGAACCAGCTGCTTCGCCATCGAGTAGGTGATCGGACGCAGCCGTGAACCCGTTCCGCCCGCAAGAATGAGCGCCTTCATCGAAGGACTCTCCATTGGACGATCATTACAAGTCCTCCCCTAAAGACTTACCGTAATAGCCGCGAATAAATGTTTGATATTCCGGGTCCGCAACAATCGGTCGCCACCAAGGCTCATTGGCGATGTACCACTGCACCGTGTTACGTAGCTCTTGCTCGAAGTTCATCTCCGGCTTCCAACCCATGGATTGGATTTTCTCCGTGCTCATGCTATAGCGCTGATCGTGCGCCCCCGCGCGAGGATCGGGGATGCGCTTAACCAGCGATTCGTCGCGCCCAGTCTCCTCCAGCAGAATCTGAACGACTTCCATATTGGTCCGCTCATTGTTGTCTCCGACATTGTAAGCCTCGCCCGGTTTGCCAGACTCCAATACGGCGAGGACGCCGCTTGCGTGGTCACGAGCATGAATCCATTCGCGAATCTGAGCCCCTTCGCCATAGATCGGCACCTTCTTTCCGTCGATTAGGCGAGTGACGAAGAAGGGAATCAGCTTTTCCGGATACTGATACGGACCGTATGTGTTGCCGCCCCGGGTAAGAGATGCGGGATATCCGTAAGAGGTGAATGCGGCGCGTACCTGCAGGTCCCCTCCGGCCTTGGCCGCACTGTAAGGTGTATTCGGTTCAAGGGGGCTGTTTTCTGTGAATTGCCCCTCCGCAATGGTTCCGTACACCTCGTCGGTGCTGACCTGCACGAATTTGCCGATTCCATACTTACGAGCGGCTTCGAGCAGTACGTAAACCCCCAACGTGTTGGAATCGATAAAGGCACCCGTGTGCGAGAGGGACCGATCATTATGAGACTCGGCCGCAAAGTTGACGATGGCGTCCGGCCTCTCGCTCTCGAGCACCGACTTGACGAACGTAGCATCCTGTATCTGCCCGTGATGAAAGCTCGCCCTGAGATCGGCCATTGTCGAGCGGTGACCGGCATAGGTGAGGGCGTCGACAATGGCGACATCCCACTCCGGATAGCGCTCGTTGAGAATACGGACGAAATGGGACCCGATAAATCCGGCCGCGCCGGTGACAATCACTCTCATAGTTGAAAAGCGCTCTCCGGATCGGACTCGTGGCGAATCTCATCCACCGGGTCCTTCTTGCCCCATCCGGCAAACAGTTGGTCAGGAAAGTTCAAGACAAAGGCGTCCCGATCACCGATGTTTTTATAGGCGTGTACCACGCCCGGCGGGACGATCACGAGAACTGGGTTGTCGCTTCCTACTTCTAGGGTGAATGGATCGGCTGTGAGTCCCTCGCGGTTCTCCCAGAGATAAAGGCGATAGCGTCCGTCGATGAAGGCAAAGCCGTCGGTTTGATGCTCATGCTCATGCGGGCCACGTCCGATGCCCGGATGAGTCACGCTGAGGTACGACATGACTGGCCGAAAATCTTCGGGCAACTCGTCGTGCCGGAACAACTCGGTCAGGTGGCCGCGATGATCTGCGAAGTTGACCAGCTTCTTGATCACGACGCCTTTCATGTTAGGGTTGTCAGTCATAAGAGGAAGTGGAGCGAGATTACCCACCGCTCGGCAAGAGGGTGTAACACATACCGAGCAAGCTCCGTGCCATTTAGGCGCGAAGCGCCTGTGCGCAACGACACGTTACGCCGAACGCCCAATCCCCATTTAGGCGCGAAGCGCCTGTAGTCGCAACCACACGTTGCGCCGGAGCGCCTGAGAACTCGGCATGTCGCCGAGGCTACAGCCCTTCGGGCTAGGCGCGCAGCGCCTGTAGTCGCAACGATACGTTGCGCCGGACAGCTCGGCATATCGCTGAGGCTACAGCCCTTCGGGCTAGGCTAACGCAGTGCCTTTCAACGGCGCTGGACGAGACTGATCGCACCGAGCGCGACAATTACGCCAGCACCAATTAAAACCACGCGGTGATCGTCAGGCGGACTGATCAACTCGTTCCCTGGGTCCGAAACCGGAACAAAGGCTCCCTTCACCATCCGGAAGGCTGTCGTCGGTTTGTCGCCTTCTTGCCGTCGGAAAATCATGCCCTCCTGCCAAGGCACTGGGTTCGCCGCTTCCAGCAACTTGATATCCGAAATCGTAATCTTGGCAGAGGTCGCTTCAACGACATCGCTTCCTTGACCCGGCATCTTCATACGATCCTGAACGTTCAATTCGACGGGAATGGATCGGCCTTCGATCTTTTGCCAACGCTTCACCTTCAGGACATGGTCTTGCGAGTAAGCCGGAGCATGTAGATAAACATGAGCGGAATTCAGCCTTTGCCCGTCGAGCGACGTTCGAACTTCCGCCTGAAACCGCTCCTTATTAGCCCCAAAGGTCCTCTTCCCAATGCCGTAATAGATCTTTTCGTCGGCGCTCGAGGAAACAGCTTGAAGTTCGAACTGATTCAGAACGTCTCGCAAGCTCGGTCCACCCTTATCTCCCGGCAAACCGAAGCACGTCCAGCCAAACGCGTCGGCCGCCTTTGGACTTGAGGTCGGATCGGTCCAAATCCATCCCGTCTGTTTGATTTGAGCGTGCCCGCTAGGGTCGAGCGTGAAATACGTGTACGGCTTGTTCGCTTCGAAGACATCGATTCTTTCGAGAGGTCGCTCCCTACTGGCGTCAGAGCGTGACCAAAACTGACCCACTTGACTGAACCATTGGCCGCTGGAAGAGAGAGAGGAAGGCGAATGCGAGATGCGGGCTTTCGGTTTAATTGACGTGATGCCGGGTGCCGCATCCGTGTGAATGACCTCGCTCTCGATCTTGTAGCGACCTTGCGCGGTGAGATCGACAGTACCCGCCACGCTTGGCCATTCAGAGGCGAGGGCGGTGCCAGCCAAGAGCCCGGCACCAGCGAAAATGAGCAGTTTATACGCGTTCATGAGAGTTTCTACACACGGTACTGTAACACCATTGCCCAACTTTCATAACGGTTAGTCAAGTTTTTGCGCGAGCCTTTATGCTGCTGGCCGATAGTGCCTTCTCATTTGTGTGAAGAACAGGGCGTTAAGAATTGGCAGTGTGATGTAAGGAATTCCGTGTACAAACCATGCAAACCAGCTTCCACTTCCTCTTAAGGCAGCCGGAATGAAGAAGCCTAGCCCGACCGCCACAAGGATGTACGCGACGAGCAGCGGCTTTCGGATGAAATTCCCGATCACGTTGGCAAGGATCAGAGGACACGCGGTGATAAGCGCCATCCATAAATTCTGCAGTGTGTCAAATTTAGTGCCGAGGCAGATGATGAACAGCATGCTGAGGTAATACGCTGCGAATGCGCTCGCAGCAAACATTATCAGGTAGGCCGCAGGCTTTGGCAAGGTTCCTAAAAATTGGGCGAACGTCTTGTCCTCCCTTTCCAATTCCTCAAGGTATCTCAAAATATTCCCCTCCAAATTAGTGCTGCCATGATAGATACATGAACATTTGTTGCCACCCCATGATTCGGTAAATACCGGTTAACCTGGTCGGGTTCTCAATCTTAACCGCCAAATCGCTTCCGACTACAAGAACACGAGAGGGCATGTGATAATTCTTTGTGATATCCAGAGCACCTGTCGTTAGTTTGGGAGAATCACCATGAAAAGGCGATAGAGGAGGGTCGTTATAAAAAATGTCTGCAAATAGGATCGGGGTCGCCGAGGTCCTCGAGATCATTCCTCCGAATCCCATCGCCCCCAAATAGGCAAAGGAGCCCACCATAGGCGGCCCCCAATCCGAATCGCAAGAACTTCTCCAATGATCCGCTCTATCGCAGGTAATCTCAGTTCCAAGCTCCCGGAGCGCAACATCACGAGATGCCAGCGAACCAGGTTGATCAGCATCGGTTTGATACATCACCAACCATGCCGCACACTGATGTAAATTGCCCACCGTATGAACTCGATCTCCCGAACGTCTTCCTTGAGCTAAGACAGGCAGCAAAAGCCCAGTCAAAAGAGCGAATATACGGACGCAGACCAGAATCTCCACAAGACTCAGTCCAGAGACCTTGCCCAAGTTGACTGTCTCGTGTCTCATAAGACTAACCGCCCCCCGGGGG
>JAEVZK010000001.1 GCA_023392285.1 Armatimonadota bacterium
GGCAAGTGGGTTGAAATTCAGGTGCATGCGGACCCGCTCTACCAGCATCTCCTGCTGACTGCTGAAAAGAAGTTTTGGAGCTGCGTTCAGTCGGGCGAGCGCCCCGCTCTCTTCGGAATTGAAGCCCCTCGCCCGCGGATAGCGTCGGTTAAGATCATCGATATGAGCTCGTCGAATTCCTGGGCCAGCTTGGCTGATACCTATCTTCAGACACGCACGGCGCATAAAGCGCACGAAGAGGCGCGAGCAGAGCTGAAGAAATTGATACCGGAGGACGCAAAAGAAGCGATCGGCCACGGCATCAAAGCCAAGCGATCAAAATCGGGGGCAATTAGCTTCGATGTTATCCAGGAGATCAATCATGCAGCAGCAGTCTAGCGCAACCATCGGCGCAATCGCCGCTGCCCTTGCCCGCGCACAAGCAAACCTTACAAATCCGGAGAAGACCCAGACGGCAACTATCTATTCTCCCTTCCCGCGCGAAGGGAGCCGGGAATTCCGCTATGCTTCTCTAGCCAGTGGTCTCGACATCGTACGCAAAGCTCTGGGCCAACAGGAGATTGCAACTATCCAGAGCACGCGGACCGATCCGGCGACGGGGAGAATTCACCTTACCACGACGCTTGCCCACTCGTCGGGGGAATGGATCGCATCTGATTGGCCAGTAATTTCCGGTACGGATACGGACGCTCCACACCGCATGTCCACTGCTCTCACCTATGCCAGACGCTATTCACTCTTTGCGCTCGTGGGCATTGCCGGAGAAGACGATTTGGACGCGCCCAGCCCTGTTCAAGGACCGCCAATGCGACCTTTGAATTCAGCGATTGCGAAGGCCGGAAAGATAACGCCTCATCGCGCATCTCTCAGCGCGAACGAAGCAGCAGACTTGAGGATGCAATTGCTGAAAGAAATTAGCTCGACCAAAACCGAAGGTGAGCTTCTCGAATGGGCTCAAGAAGGGATCAAGAAGAAGAATTCACTTCCCGCGGCCGATGCTCACACGATCGAGATCGCATATCGAGAGCGCCTGGATGAAATTGGCGGGTCCACGCAGGAGGCTGTCTCTACTGACCCATCATTTGTTAGCGAGCCCGTTGCGCAGCCAGCGCTTGCCATTCCGAAAGAGCCGGCGCGAAAGAGAAGCAAAGCCCATCTACTGTTCGTGCGAGGACAGCCCTGCCTTGTTTGCAAACGATCGCCTTGCGACGCACACCACATAAAGTTTGCTCAATCTAGGGCCCTCGGACGTAAGGTAAGTGACGAGTTTACGGTCCCGCTTTGCCGTTCTCATCACAGCGATCTGCATCGACATGGCAACGAAAAAGGTTGGTGGGCTAATCTCCAAGTGGAGCCGCTAGCGACAGCCCAGGAGTTGTGGCGAACAAGTCCCGCACATGGCTCGGCATCCGCCGACTACCCTCTGCTGCCAAATGGCGAGCAGCGAAGCCAGTAGCCTTGCCGCTTGTTTGATTCGCCCACGATGTAGCGGCTTTCACTCCGCTCTTCCCAAACGCGGTGCTCGTCGTCAGAATCTGTCACGCTCCCAAGAAAGACCTGCGCGCAATGCGCGGTACATCCGAAGCACAGACTCTGATCACAGACTCTGATCTCCGTTGGAATCTCGCCTATCCACCCAAGACCGTGGATGCGCGCTTCTGTGCGCCTCATCACTTCAACAAAAAGTCGAGAAATCTGATGTGATGCTGCACAAATTTGGGACGCAGATGCTGCCCGTCGGAAAATTTCGGATCTTTGTCGTCGAAGAACGGTGAGCATTCGTCACCAGTGGCCGCATATATCCGGGAACGGATCGAGTAGTGGCGCTCCCGTCCGCACGGAAACAATTCTCAATTTGTCATCCACAGAATTGATGGGGCCCTTTAGCCCCGAGATCGGCACTGACTTCCCTGCATCCGGCGCGACACTGAAGCCAGTCAAAGAGCGTGTAATCATCGCCCGCGGGCTAAGAGCTCCGTGCACAGGAGTGCTTAGAACTATGTAAACGTGCACGCCCAAGCTTTGCAGCGAGCGCACATAATCCTCCAAGTTGGAAAAATAAGCGTCTTGCCCTTCAAGGGTGCCCAGCGACAGCTGCCTGCCGTTTCGCTCAATCGACAATCCTTCGCCTCGATAGCCGGACCATGATGCGCCCAGCACCACCGATTGAATACCCTCACGGCGCACCAGGTCGGTCAGGAGAGACGGGAGATTGGCGCAATGTGAGAAATAGTCTCGCTGGATCATTCCTGGCACCGGAGCACAGCTTCCTCCCGAGACAAACCAAACGTTGGCTGCCAGCCGTCCATCATCCGATAGCTGTTGAATTCTGGGCCCGTAGTGGAACAAGACACTGTCGCCGGCTAGCACAACTTTACGGTCCCCACGCCCTATGTGCGTCAGGTAGGTGTGATTGTGCTTAGAGACCTCCATTCCTTTGGTCGGCAGAAAATCTGCATCAGTGACTGCCTCGGCTACCTTTAGGCCTCGGAAGCGCTCGGGAAATCGCTGACCTGCTCCCGGATTTGCCCTCGTTTATAAGGAGAGTCTGTTCTGGGTTTGGCCCCTGTTGGGGCGGGTCGCAAACTCGGTCGGTGTGAGCCCGTCGAGACTCGTTGCGGTCGGTTGGTGTTGTAGTCGATCCTCCATTCCTCGATGATCTGGCGAGCCTCGGTGAGGTTGGCGAACAGTTGCTCGTTCAGGCACTCGTCGCGCAGTCGGCCGTTGAAGCTTTCGACGAAGCCGTTCTGCATCGGCTTGCCGGGCGCGATGTAATGCCACTCGATCCCGAGTTCCTCCTGCCAGGCCAATATCGCATTTGAAGTGAACTCGGTGCCATTGTCGCTGACGATCATGCGCGGGCAGCCGCGGGTCTCGATGACACGATCGAGTTCGCGCACCACACGCAGGCTGGTGAGCGAGGTATCGGCGACCAGGATCAGGCATTCGCGGGTGAAGTCATCGACCAGAGTCAGGATGCGGAAGCGCCGGCCGCTGGAGAGCGTGTCCATCACGAAGTCGAGCGACCAGCGCAGGTTCGCATCCTGCGGGATCGTCATCGGCGCCCGCGTGCCCAGTGCCCGTTTGCGGCCACCACGTTTGCGTACGGTCAATCGCTCCTCCTTGTAGAGCCGGTACAGCTTCTTCCGGTTGAGGCGGACCCCTTGCCGAGCCAATAGCAGCCCCAGGCGACGGTAGCCGAAGCGGCGCCGTTGCGAAGCCAATTCCTTCAATCGCGTCCGCAACGGTCCATCGTCCGGCCGTGTCGAGGCATATCGATAAGTCTTCGGCTGCAGCCCAACCAGCCTGCAGGCCCGCCGTTGCGAATAGCCCTTCTCGCTGATCGCCCAGGTCACAGCTCGTCTCCGCAAGCTGGGCGTCAGAAGTTTTTTCCGAGCATCTCTTTCAGCGTCGATGCATCCAGCATCGTCTCTGCCAGCAGCTTCTTGAGCTTGCGGTTCTCTTCTTCCAGGGCCTTCAGCTTACGAGCCTCGGAGATCTCCATCCCGCCATAGCGCGAACGCCACTTGTAGAACGTCGCATCGCTGATGCCGTGCTTACGACACAGATCGCTCGCCGACATCCCGGCAGCGTGTTCCTTCAGTACCTTGATGATCTGCTCTTCCGTGAACCTGCTTCTACGCATCGTCCGTCTCCTCGGTGGAGAACAGAACCCTAACTCAAAACCGGGGGCGTTTCAGGGGAGCAGGTCAC
>JAEVZK010000053.1 GCA_023392285.1 Armatimonadota bacterium
TTTCCGCCGGGTCTTTTGCCAAGCACTTCTTGACAATCTCATCGAGAACTCCCGGAACGGCCTGATTGAAGAGCTTGGTCGTGGGTACGGCCACCGTTGCGTGTTTGACCGCCATAGCGGTGGCAGAATCTGCATTGTAAGGCAATCGCCCGGTGAGCAACTGATAGAGTAGGACACCCACCGCATACAGGTCTGCTGCGGGCGAAGGGAAATCGCCCGAACTGATCTCTGGCGCAAGATAGGGTGCCATCGACTGTATCGCAGCCGCCGCAAGCTTTGGCGAGGAAGCGTAAACCTGCCAAAGGCCGGCGAGCTGAAGGCGAACTTGCCCATCGGGCTGTACGTAAACGGTTCCCGCATTGAGATCGCCATGTACTAAGCCTTGATGATGAAGCGCCTCTAAATCTTCACAAAGGCTGATGCCAGTTGAGACCGCGACCGGCACGGAAAAAGGAGCTAGCTTTCGTATGCGGTCCCCAATGGGGACGCCTGGCGTATATTCGGAGACAAGGAAAACTTTGCCCGAATCACCTTCAATATCCAGCAGTTTTTCAATGCCGGGGTGATCCACGTCTCGGTATTTTGCGATCACCGATCCCGCGGCTGACTCGAAGTCCTGGCCGTAGAGGTCATTATTCAAGATGCGAACGGAGACTTCGTCCCCAGTCTGCCGGTCGCGAGAAAGGTAGTTCTCGAACATGCCATCGCCGCCGAGGCTCTCGAGCACCTCATAGCGGCCCCTCAGTGATTCACCAATCAAGACTCTGAATCACCCTCCTCGCGAAAGAAGATGCCAAGTCCGACGCTGGCGAGAAGCACGACAAGGGCTAGCCATACAACTGGCTCTCCATCGATCAGCCGCATCCATTCACCATTTCTTCCAGAGAACGCAAAGTACTGGCTTGCTGCATAGCCGATCAGCAGCAGCAGACAAACGAGAGCCGAAAAACCGTATCGAATCGCCTTCACTCGCTACTCAGCACCTTCTTTACTTCATGTTCATCCACATCGCGGACCAGACGGCATTCCCCTATGCGCGTAATGAAGCAGAAGGCCAAACGTCTTTCGGTGGACTTCTTGTCCGACTTCATAAGCGGGATGAGTTTTTCCACATCCTTCATGTATGGTGACGTAATCGGCAGACCTTCCGCTTCCAAAGCCCTAGATACCTCCGCCGCCGTGCCTTTCTCGGCGATACCGAGGCTCTCCGCAAGCCTGGTTTCCTGCACGATGCCAATGCTCACTGCTTCGCCGTGGAGGAGTTCTCGATAGCCGCCTAAGTTTTCAAGGGCATGGCCAATGGTATGGCCGATATTCAGCTTGGCTCGAGCGCTTCCAAGTTCGAATTCATCCTCCTCGACCAGGCGCCTCTTCAAGTCGATGCACGTCCGCACCATGGTTTCCGTATCGACTGACTTGGACAGGAGACTCCTGTACAGTTCCTGGCTGAGCCCAAATGCGACTTTCCACACTTCCGCCATACCGGCTCTCCATTGGCGCTCCGGCAAGGTTTCCAAAAATTGGGCGCTGATCAGAACTTGGTTGGGGGGGAAAAATGCCCCCACCATATTCTTTCCCTTTGGCAGGTTCACCGCCACCTTGCCTCCCACCGATGAATCAACCTGTGCCAAAAGAGATGTGGGCACCTGCACCAGTCGCACACCCCGTTGGTAGGTCGCTGCGACAAATCCGGCCAAATCTCCGACCACTCCTCCGCCCAGAGCTACCACCGAACTCTTACGGTCCGCTCCCGATGCGAGGAGCCACGATTGAATGGTCGCATAAATCTCAATGGACTTGGAAGCCTCGCCGGGTTCCACCACGAACACGTGGGGAGTTCGTAATCGGTCGGAGTAGAGGTCGAAAACATTCCTATCGGTGATCACGAAGTCCAACTCACCTATCGCCGAGAAGCACTCCCTCAGCCCTGAAAAGATCACCTCGTAGGTTCCTCGTGAGGAGTTAATCAGCATCGGTCCCTTCCCCAAGACGTTTGAGAATCGCAGCCGCCGACGTGTCGATATCTTCGTCTGTGAGATTAACGATCACATCTGCCGTCTCGTAGAGGTGACGCCTGGCGGCTAATAAATCTTTGACCCGTTGCTGCCAGTCGTCGACTTCAAGCAAAGGACGGCGCTTCTTGCTCTGCTCCAAACGAGAGATCAGCGCCTCTTCAGTGGCGCGAAGATAGATGGTGGTTCCGAGCCGTCTGAGCTCCTTCCAGTTTTCCGCGTGGGTGACAATGCCGCCCCCGGTCGAGATCACACTTTCGGTTGCGTCCAAGTTTCGCAAAATCGCATTTTCATGATCGCGAAACGCTTCTTCTCCGTAAATTTGGAAGAGCTGGGGGATGGGGCGGCCGAGCCGGTTCTGCAACAGCAGGTCGGTGTCGATGAAGGGTCGGCCGGACTGAGCGGCCAAAGATCGCCCTACGGCAGACTTCCCCGCACCCATCATGCCTATGAGGATCCATGCCTTGGCCATAAAACAGAAGTGGCAGGAGACAATCCTGCCACTTTTCTATACCAGATGAACTGGATTACGGATTGATTCCGTTGCCTTCGTCGTCTTCCACGACGGTGGGTGTCACGAAGATCAAGAGCTCGCTGTTGTTCCGGTCTCGCGTTGTGGAGCGGAAGAACTGACCAATGATCGGCAGGTCTGCCAGAATCGGAACGCGGGCTTCCGAACCTTGGTCAGATTTACGAGTCAAGCCGCCGAGCACGATTGTTTCTCCGTTCCGGACTCTGGCAACGACGCTGATCTGCTGATACAGCTGGTCCGGAATTTCAGTGCCGTCTGGACCACGTCGCAGCTGGCCGAAATCCGCGATTTGCGGGTTCAGCGCCATGGTGATGGTGCCATCGTTGTTGATACGAGGATCAACCGCCAAGCCCGTGTTAATGTTCAGCGGGAAAGGCTGGGGAGAAATAATGACCGATCCTGCACCGTTTCCAATCACTTGGTTGATGAAAATGGTTGTGCTCGTCTGCGTGTTAATAATGGCAGGTTGATTGTTCAACGTCCGAATGATCGGCGAGTTGACTACCTTTCCATCACCTTGCAAGAGCTGGGCTCGGAGGCGTGCCGTGACGTTCCCCAGCCCGTAGTTGAGGAAAATCGGGTCGGTAGCGCGAATGAAGGTTCCAGGCGCAGTTCCTGTGGAAACGCCGCCTCTTGCATAAAGAAACTCAAAGCCGAGCGATTTGCTCAAGCTCGAGCTTGTCGTGATGAATTCGACCTTAATGGTTACCTGCTTCGGAGCCACGTCGAACTCATTCAAGATGCGAATGAACTCCTGAATTGCTTCATCCGTGCCTTGCACGATGAAGCTGTTATCAGTGGGATCATAGCTGATAAAGTCGATTCCAGCGGGGATAAGACCCTGGCCGCCCGCCAACGAAACGTTTCCGCCGCCTTGGCCCGTTCCACCTTGGGGTCCACCCTGGTTGCCGCCACCTTGGAGTCCACCACCCGAGCCACCCGGGGTGAGCTGATTGGCGCTTTCTCCGGGCAAGCTAATGCCGTTGCTGGCTTCGTTTGGATTGCTGAACCGCTCGCCACTAATCGGTTGCACCGGCACACTGAGTTTCGGCTTAAGAGATTCTTTTGCGTTGTACCAAAGCCCCGTAGGTGCTGCTGGGTTGGTGATCTCCTTAACCCGATTCAGATTCCGATAAGCGTCGAGCGGATCGACCTGCTGGCCGAGCAATGCGTAGTAGAGCGTCTTAGGATCGGCCTTCATGATCTTGATCTTCTTGACGATCAATTTCGGCTTGACCAAAGGAGCCGCGGTGTTGTTCACCTCTGACGGCTTTGCTACAACGTGACCGATCACGTAAACGCCATTTTCGTCTCGGCGAAATTCGGCGCCCGCGGACTGGCACATGTAGCGGATGACATCTTCCGCTGGCATATCCGTTAGTTGCAGCGTGACTTTATTGAATGGATCCGTCGTCGGCATAACGACAAATTGCAATCCAGAAAGTCTCGTGAGCTCCTGCGTTGCCCGCAGGAGATCGACATCCTTCAGATTTACCGACACTCGGACCTGATCCGAGGTCTGCTGCGCAACGGCGCTTGAGATGGGGGCGATAAACATCGCCGCCATCACTGCCCCGAGCGCCACTTTAGCCCAGCTAACTCGCATTGTTTTAATAATCCTCCTAAACCCTCTTAACTATCAATCTTAGCCGCGACCACCGAAGCCGCCGCCACCACCG
>JAEVZK010000036.1 GCA_023392285.1 Armatimonadota bacterium
CGATTGCGGAAAGCCTTCACCGATCTGCCGATCTCGTCCTGGCACTGTTTTCGGCAGATCGCTCAAGTCTCGCCAAAATTGGTCAGCGCCTATCATCCGGCTCGACCCTCCTCTTCCAAGGCTTCACGACCGAAAACCGGCACCGGACCGGCAAACCTGCCCTCAGCAGGAGCTTTGATCCCGACGTTCTCCGCGAACTTCTGCCCGATTGGGTGTGGCTCGACTTGCGCGAACACGACTCCCAGAAAGGTTCATCCATTTCGCTACTCGCACGAAAGGGATAGCGCTTGCGGCTTTCTCGGACTCAGCATCGTCTTGAACAACAGGAGTCGCTTGGATTCAGCCTTCGTCGTCGACGTGCACGACCGCTGTTCCGACCTGCGCAAGATATGGAGAAGCAAGTGAGACCAGAAAACCTATTTGATAACGGAGCCAAGATCAAGGTTGTTGGAGTCGGCGGAGCCGGTGGCAACGCGGTAGCACGGATGATCGACGCCGGACTCAGTGGGGTCAGCTTCCTGATCGTAAACACAGATTCCCAGGCTCTCAAGGGCGTGCGCAACGCTGAAACTCTCCAGATTGGCGAAACCCTCACGCGCGGTCTTGGTGCCGGAGGCGATCCCGGCGTCGGGGAAGGGGCTGCCAAGGAAAACGAGACGGCCATCATGGGCGAACTCGCTGGTTGTGATATGGTTTTCATTACGGCGGGAATGGGCGGAGGAACCGGAACCGGAGCCGCGCCGGTCATCGCCGACATTGCCCGTCGAATGGGCATTCTCACCGTCGGAGTCGTCACCAAGCCGTTCCTCTTCGAAGGTCCAAAGCGTGGACGGCTTGCCAACGCCGGTGCCGAAAGGCTCCGCAACAACGTCGACACGATGATCACGATCCCGAACAATCGGCTCGTCGAAGTCGTTGACAAAGCGACCACCCTCACGAATGCATTTCGAGCCGCCGACGATGTTCTGCGCCAAGGCGTGCAAGGCATCAGCGAAATCATTACCCTGCCCGGAATGATCAACGTCGACTTCGCGGATGTGCGTTCAATCATGTCGAATGCCGGCGTCGCGCTCATGGGTCTCGGAACAGGAACCGGCATCAATCGTGCGCGAGAGGCTGCCGAAGCTGCCGCGACCAGCCCGCTCCTTGAAACCAGCATCGACGGAGCGACGAAACTGCTTGTCAACATCACCGCTGGCCCGGATTTCAGCATCGGTGAAGCTCACGAGGCGATGGAATTCATTATTCAGCATGCCGACCTCGAAGAGGCAGACATCATCATGGGCCACGTGCTCAAGGACCTCCCCGAAAATGCGGTTCAGATCACCCTCTTGGCGGCGGGCATGGATGCGTTTCGCCCATCCGCTCCAATAAAGGAGAGCGAGATCTTTTACTCGATGGAGGCTCCGTCGCGCATGCCTCAGTCTCCACAACCCGAACCGAAATCGCTGCCGAAAGAGGTGGTAGCACCTCCTGTTCAGCCAAAGTCCGAGCCTGAACAGAAGCAGGCAACGTTCATCAAGTCCAATCTGGAGCTCGACGAGATCGACCTCGACCTCCCCGCGTTCCTGCGCAAGCAACGCGGTCAATAGCCTTTCATCCCAATAAGAGTCCCGGCGAAGTTCGGGAGAAAACTGGTCCAACGCTTGCCCCGCCCTTGTGCGGGGCTTTTTTGATAGCGTCAGCTATCAGAAGTTGTTTTTGCCCGTTTCGGCTTGCAATCATGGGGCTCTCGAAGTTGGAGATGAATGCCTGGCGCTCATGCAAGACGCCCTATAATATAGCGGCATGCGGAGCTCCGGTCGCACCTGGCACCTCACCTACTTGGCGCACCTTTGGCTGTTGTCTCCCTTCCTCTTTCTTTGGCTAAGCAATCCCTCGGTCGCGCGGCAGCTCGCACCCGCCAATATGGCTGCAATGCGATGGTTTGCCATTGGCATTCTCGCATACATTTCGATCCGAACCTATTTCGCATGGAAGAGTCCCAAGTGGCTGAATTGGGAATACGTGTTCCCACCCATCGATGTAGTCCTCGTCTCAGTGATGCTCTATATCGGCGACCGGGATCCACTCGGCAACATTACGCTCATGTATTTTTTGCCAATCGCGGAAGCGGCAGGCACGCTCAACGTTATTTGGGCGGGCACAGTTGGCGTGATGTGCGTCGCCGGTTGCATGATCGGCTCCTTCGGGGCTACGGCCGAGCCCGCCTATAATATTGCGTTTCGCCTATCCTTTCTCCTCATCAGCGCATCGTTGTTCACCTTCTTGGCCCGTATCGCAGCACGTCTGAAAGCCCAGCTCGACCTCGCCCGGGATCGTAACCGCTTAGCCCTTGAAATGCATGATGGAGTACAGGCTCATCTCGTGGCAGCTTCGGCACAACTTGAACTGCTTCAACGGCTCACCGAGGGCAGGCCGAGCGAGTTGGCACGTGCCACCCAGGGGAGCGTCCGCGATGCCACGGATGAACTGCGATTTGTGGTGGGCCGTATGCGAGCGAAATCGCTGGTCGAAAGCTTCCTGCCGGCATTTATGCACTACGCGCACAACTTCTGCGAAAGGTCTGGCCTTAACCTGCACTTCGAGTCTCCCAAAGAAGAGTTTGCCTTGTCTCCCGACTGTGAGCATGCACTCTTTAGAGCCTCTCAAGAAGCCCTGACCAATATCGCGAAGCATGCTGAGGCAACGATCGTAACCATCACCTTCACGATCTCGCCTAATCAACTCCAGATGACGATCCAAGACGACGGCAGGGGCCTTGGCGAAGCCACTTCTGGGGTCGGGCGACGAGGTATGGAAGAGCGTCTTCATAGCGTTGGCGGAGACGTGAGTCTGCTCCCCACCACAGTGGGTACAAAATTGGTCTTAACCGTGCCAAGATGACCCATGGGCAACACGAAGGTGATGATCGTTGAAGATGACGCTCTCCTCCGCGCGACGCTTGGCGAGTTGATTCGCTTAGAAGCTGATCTGGACCTCGTGTCGAGTGCTTCGAATGGAGAACAGGGTGTGGCGGAGGCCCACGTCGTCCGTCCCGACGTGATCTTGATGGACATCGACATGCCCAAGCTGAACGGAATCGATGCAACCCGGAAGATCAAGGCGGCGCTGCCCGATACTCAGGTGATCATCCTCACCAAGTTTGGTGATGATGCGAACGTCTTCAATGCGATCAAAGCGGGCGCGGTGGGCTATGTGCTGAAGGATGCTGGGTTAAGCGAGATTCGGACGGCGATCGAAGCGGCTTGCCATGGAGAGGGATTTCTCAGTCCGGTGCTCGTCACCAAGGTGCTCGGTGAATTCAATCGTCTGACTCAGGTCGCCGCCAAAAACCGCGAACTGTTCTCGGAATTAAGCCGTCGGGAAGTTGAGGTACTCGAACTCATCGCAAGCGGAGCCAAGAATGCGGCGATCGCGGACAAGCTTTGCCTCAGCGAGAAGACCGTGAAAACGCACGTGGGCAGCATTCTGAGGAAGCTGCACGTGAACGACCGAACTGAGGCGGCCTTGGTGGCGCAGAAGCACGGCATCGCGGGCGGAGAAAAGTAGGACTGCAGAGGTTATAGAATTGCGACCACAGGCCGATTCGTCACGAAGAATAATCGCCTAAAGTGAATTGTCATGATTGATTACCATGTCTTCAGCCAATCCCTCGGGTGGTTCCTAGCCATCATATCGCTCATCGTCATTGCAGGCTTTATGGATTTCCACATGCGAACGATGGCCGAGCGGAAGGCTGAGGCGGCGGAGGCAGAGCGGTTTCGTCGTTGGGGGCTGCCACCGGCGAAACGGTGATGGTCTACGGAGCGACGTAAGGCGCAAACTTCTTACCTTTGCTCATCACGTTTAGCCAATACGTGCTCCCGCCCTCGTTCTCACAAGCCACAACCCGGCGAATTTGATAGCGGTTGAACTTCTTACCGTTGATGGGGTCGGACGGCTCCCCAGCGGCAAGGAACGAGCCCTTCACATGGTACTGCTTGCCATTGTAAGTAAACCCTTCCATCAGCTTCATGTTGCGCGGGCGATTTCCATAGGGGAAAGCGAGGGTCGGGTTGGTGACTCCAAACTTTTCCAGCCAATCAAGCGAAGTGGCAATTTCCTTCTTTACCGTCTCATCCGTCTGCACGCTAAGATTCTTGTGATGCCACGTATGTGAGGCAACTTCGCTTCCCATGGCCTGCAGCATCTTGATCTTGTGGTCAATCAACTTGACTTGGCCAAAGGGGTAGGGAGGAAGGATGAAGAACGTGCCATGCACCGGAAAATCGGGATGCTTCTCCGCAAATTGCTGCCAGATGCCCACGAAGGAATTCCGGCTGATCTTTCCGTTCTTGTCCAAGATGAATTGGCTCTCGTGAGCATCATCGAAGGTCATGATGACGGGAGACGCGCCAGGGGCTAAGTCCATCTTATCGTCGAGCCATTCGCTGGCGAGGACCGGGCGATAACCTAGCTTGTACAGCTTCTCCAGATCTTTCCGAAAGCTTGCTGGGGTGCGATCAAGCAGAGTATTTTTGCCACTTAGCTTGTGATACTCCAGCACGAGAATCTTGCCGTTTGTGTTTGCCTTTCGCGTTGTTACCCTCGCCTTAACGGCCTTCACCGGCTTGGGCGGAGCGGCGTGCTTAACGACTTCCTGGACAGGCATGGAAAGTAATTTCGGTCCAAAATCCATCTCCCCTAGTCCTTTTCGGGGCAGCGGATCACAGCCCACTGCAACGAAAGCTGCGAAGCCAAAAATAACCAAATTCGTCCGTGAAATAAACATTGCAAAGAAGGCTCCAGCGCGTGGCGATCTCTCCCTGACCTCCACTCATTAAACGGGAACGCCTAACTTATGTTACGATAAACAGCCGCTCAAATTGTCACTTCTTTATCGTTATTGTGCCGGCCTCATTTTCTTTTCCCAGGATCGTGATGTGAATTGGCAGGAATTGCTTCACCACCCAAATCATGGTGAGTAGTCGCTGAGTTAGGCGGTTCGTCTTGATGGTAGAAGAGGATTCTCCGACGACGAGTGGGATGAGAATTTGGTCTGCTAAGAAAGGATCGACGGTAGCGTCGGTTGAAAGCCAATCCAACAACTCTTCGAAAGCGCTCTGCGCCACCGATTCGATTTTGATTCCCCGTTGTCCCATGCTTGTCGACCCTCCCCAGCCCCGCTCGAATTCGGTCCAAAGCGTAACGAATGCACCTGCCGACCGGGCGTCCACTGGATTGAGGTCAATTTCCATCTTCAGCTTGGCCGATTGAGAGAGTCGAGACAAATGTGAGGCTGCTCGCTCTGCCACCGACTGCGGCAGTTCAGCGGTGGTGATCACCGCCCGACAACTTTTCAGCTTGCCCCGCTCGCCCCAAGCGAGTCCATTGATCGAACTCGGTTCGATATCGATGCTGACTCGACCACCAGACTCGCGGCCAAAACCGGCCTCTTCTTGGTCAGGGAAGGCGTACAGTCCAGCCTTGGATAACACCGGTAAAGTTACGTTGGCGAGGTAATCGAACCCTAGGCTTCGATGGCCATAGGTTTCGCCTGATAACGTGACGGAGCTGTAGGCACCGCTCTTGGCAAGAACGGGCAGGAGGGAATTAAGGACAACCGGGGTACTAGCCGATCTTCTTCCGGATTCGTCCGGAAGGTCGAGGGAGCCTTGGAGAGCGCCTGCCTTCTTTGTGGGCAAGAAGCTGACGCTAAGCGACCCGGGTTCCAGTCCACGTGTTTCCGCCTGGCACGATTTTGCGAGTGCGGTTGCCAGCACCACGTCTTCGTAGTCCAGTCCGGGAAACTTTGTTCCGGTTCGTACATGGTCGATCCGAACGGCTTGCTGAGTCAGAGCCGACATGGTTAGTGCAGTTCGAACCAAGGCGCCCCCGCCTTCGCCATGCGAGCCGTCGATGAGTATGGGGGAACCGGGTGGCGGCATTAAACCTTCAGCTTGAATATCAAAAATTCCAGCAGCTTAAAGCCGTAAGCCAGCAGAATGATCATCAAGCATGCGAGCAGCAGTTCATGGAAAGAGGTCGCCTTCGTAACCATGGTTCCCGCCTTATCGCTTGCCGGATTGAAGGTCGCCCGGCCAATTAACTTGTCCAGCGTTTGAATCAGTCCTGCGACGCCCGCGATCAAGATTGGGTGCGCAAGGATGTAAACGGCAGCAAAGCCAATGATCATCAAGGGCATTGCGGCCTTATATTTGTGCTTTTGATGCTCGTTGTAGATGACGCAGGACTTGCAGCGGTCGCGCTTTTGGTCCACGCTGAGGCGGTTGTTCCGGGGAATGTAGTTTGCCGCCATCAGCTGATCCTTGGGGATCGGCTTGTTCTCCATGGCGTTGCGAATGACTTCTTCCTCGCACATGCAGCCAGTCAGCTCTCGCCAGCAGGTACGGCGAGCGTGGTAGATCGGGCATCGCTCTCGCACAAATTTTCGGCAGAAGGGCAACTGCCAACACTTGCCCAAGAAGACATTATTCCGATCGACTTCCTCTTTGACACCCTTTCCGTAGCGCAACTGATCGGCCTTCGAACCTTGACGAAGACGTTGTTGGCTCTTGATGCCTACGTCGATCAGAACCACGGCCAAGCCGATGCCGCCGAGGATAAGGCCATTTCGACTGAGGCTATCGAATGCGGCGGAGACTGGTTTCCCTGATGCGTTAGAAACGACTAGGCTTGAGAGGATCAGGGGCGCAAAGTAGAGCAATCCACCCACGAGCAACTGCAGAGCCCCAAGCAGGCTTTCTCCCCACCAGAGATAAGTTGTGCTCGCCCCAAGCGCCAGTACCCCAGCCATGAGGAGCTTGTCGTAGATGCCTATGTTGCTGAGCGCAGCGGTTTCGCTCGCGGGAGGGCTAGAACCGCCGAAGGCAATGGCCGTAAAACATAGGAAACCAGCACCGATGACCGCTAATGCTACGCCAAACCACATGAGCACCTTAGCCGCACCCGACAAGAAGTCGACGAAAGCCTCGGCTACTTCTCGGTTAGGGGCAGGCCCGCGCTGCATACTCATGCGTTACTTATCTCTTGACGCGTTCCAAGTAAGTATCGGTTCGGGTATCGACCTTCACGACGTCGCCGATATTGATGTGAAAGGGCACCTGAACGGAGGCGCCAGACTCTAACTTAGCCGGTTTTGTACTGCCGCTGCTCACGGTATCGCCTTTATAGCCAGGGTCCGTCTCGACCACTTCCAGTTCGACAAAGTTGGGCAGCTCGTATCCAAGCGTTTCGTTGTCAGACACCAGACTCACAATTTCGGCGTCCTCCTTAAGGTATTTGCCTTGGTCACCGAGAACGTTCTCATCGATCTCGAATTGCTCATAGCTGTCCAGATCCATGAGGAGCGCCTTGCCACGCTGGCGTCCCAAGAATTGCATTTTGACCTTTTCAACGAACGCGGGATCGACGCGCTCGCCCGACCGGAAGGTCTTCTCTAACGTTTGGCCGGTCTTGATCTTGCGCAGCTTCGTACGCACAAAGGCACCGCCCTTTCCAGGCTTTACATGTTGGAACTCGATGATGGTGTAAACATCACCGTCCAGGTAGAAATGCATCCCGTTCTTAAAATCACTTGTATCGACTGCCAACTCAATATCTCCTGCAAAAG
>JAEVZK010000044.1 GCA_023392285.1 Armatimonadota bacterium
AATCCCAGCATCGATCCGCGAACAAAGATCGAGCTTGAATTCACTTGAATGTCTTCTGCGTGGTTTCACTTCTTCTCCTTTGAAGAGCTACCACTTAGTGTCTCACCAAATGTCCGCAGACCACTCCCACCTTAAAGCACTTGAGTAGACAGGAGCCGGGCTACCTATCGATATGACCGCTTTTTAAAGCTCTTGCCCTTTCCGGCCTGTCCGAAGGGACGAGGCTTAGGAGTGCTGGCACCAGACTTGCTCACCCGATCGCTGAAACTCTGCGGACGGTCACCCGAAGGTTTTGGCTTGGATTTGCCGAAGGATTTGGACGACTTGAACTTCGTGCTGCGAGAATCTGGCTTCGAATCCGAAGGCGAAGGAGCGGAACCACGCTGAAATCGTCGTGGCTCAGGAGATGATTCGGCTCTCGGAGCTCGCTCCCATCTAGTTCCTTCTTGCTTTGGATGTCCGGGCTTCGCATAGCGCGGGGAAATCGGCCTTTCGTCCTCCGCGCGAACAGGCGTTCGCTCGTGATTCGTCCGACCAATTTGAGGCTTCTTGCGAGAATTTGGCTTGGGCCGATGAATGACCGGTCGGGAAATGCCCATGGGCGAAAGGTCGGCCAGCGGAATTTCCGATCCCGTGATCTTCTCGATGCCCATTACATCTCGAACTTGTTTCGGCATCGCAAAGGTTAAGGCTCTTCCCTTCACACCAGCGCGACCCGTGCGGCCGATGCGGTGCACGTAATCTTCCGGATTGTCGGGCAGATCGTAATTGATGACCAGGGCGATTTCCTTCACGTCGATACCCCGTGCGGCGATATCGGTCGCGACGAGCACTCGATGATGTCCGGACTTGAAACCTTCGAGGGTGAGTCGTCGTTGGGCCAGAGTTCGATCGGAATGAATTTCGGCGGCGGTGTGCCCCATATCTCGAACCGCTTTTGCAACTTTGCGAGCGCCATGACGGGTTCTGGAGAACACCAGCACCGTTCCGTCATTTGAATCGAGCAGGCTCTTAAGCAGGCTGCCCTTTTCCTCGTGTTCGACCATGTATAGCTCCTGCGACACAAGATCCACGACGGTGCCTGCTCGCTCGATCTCGATCCGAACCGGATCGACCAAAAATTCGCTCGCGAGCTGCGCGATGTCGTCAGGCATGGTCGCCGAGAAGAGCATCGTCTGTCGGGCATCAGGCGTTTCTCGGAGGATGCGTTGGATGGCCGGGAGGAAGCCCATATCGAGCATTCGATCCGCTTCGTCGAGCACAACAATCCGGGTTCGGCCAAGGTGCAGAGTTCGTTGCTGCATGTGATCGATCAGGCGTCCAGGCGTGGCGATCACGATCGAAGGCCTCGCCCGAAGTTGACTGATCTGCTTGCCCATAGGCGCTCCGCCAATGAGTACGGCGGATTTTATGCCAAATTGATCAGCAATTTTTTTGACTGTTTCGTGAACCTGCAGAGCAAGCTCTCGGGTGGGGACAAGAATCAGGGCTGGACCGTCGAGGTCCTTCAGCCGGCGGATGATGGGAAGCGTAAAAGCCAGTGTTTTCCCGGTGCCGGTTTGCGCGAGGCCGATAAGATCGTGGCCGGTAAGCGCGGCTGGGATGGCCTGCTCTTGAATCGGAGTGGGGGTGACGAAGCCGAGGCGGTCGAGCAGGTCGTGCAGCTTAGGCGATAAATCCAAAGCGCGAAAGCCCTGGTGAATGTGAGTTTCAGACATAAAAGAAGCCCGTACTTGCGGGCACATCTCATTATGACTCCAATTCAGAACGGCCTGTCGCGGCTGAACCATTTGCGGGAGCTGACATCTCGATGCGTCCTCCCTGTGATTACTCGCCGGTCTTGGCCATATCCGCATGTCGATGGACCAACTTCCATTCTCCTCCCTCCCTGCGGAAGATTTCCGTCACTCGGAGCTTCATTGGCACCAATTCTTCCTTTCCCGCCAGTTTGGCTCGGGCGGTTTGGAAGCCAACCCAGTAGGCAATATCTTCCCCCGCACCCATTTGCAAAACTTCAAGTTCGGTTTCTCCGCCTGGCTCGAAAGAAGCCGCGTCGGTTGCATACCGCTCGGCCACCGAGTCTGCTCCCTGCACGAAATCACCTCCGGGGCCAAAGAATGTAGCAGCGGAGGCACGCGCGACGAGGCCATCGAGCGGTGAGTAATCCCCTTCCACGTAAGCGCCTGCTATGTGCGCGCGGCGATCCATGAACAAACGGAAATCTTTGATATCTTCGCTCATCATCCATTTGGACTGCAGCGACTAAGGGCAGTTCGATGTGACTAATCGAGAGGGCGGATATCCGCGGCGGCGCCATGCATCTTCAGCTGAGTGGCCAGTAATTCGGCCTTCTTTTTCGGAATTCCGGTTAGCAAGACTGTGGGCAGCGAAGTCATGAGATCTTTCACCTGATTCCGATTGAGCGCGAGCATGTGCTGCAGGCAGTTCACCAAGTCTTCGGTGCCGTGCTCATAGCCGCTCAGCGAAAGTTCGTAATATCGGGTGTCGTCGCTGACGGCAAAGCTGGAATGCGCCACCTCTCCATCTCCTCGGGAAATCGGAATCTCGTGGTTGCAGTGTTCGCAGAGCAAGACGATCGTTTTGTCGCTGTACCAGTTCGGTTCGCGGCAGTAGCCGCAGTTCACGCGACTGACGCTGAGAATTTTTCCCTCTTGAACAGGCACCAGCCGGTGGCAATCGACACAGGTGAAGTCGGCATCGGGAGCGGAGGCGAGCCGGTTAACCGCGTTGCAGTAAGGACAGTCATAGGCAAACTGCTTAACCTTTCGGATCTGCATCGCCTGGAAAACGGCATAAGCTAAGGCGCCAATTCCAAACAGCATGAGGAGCAGCGAAAGCGGCACCAGAACGCCTTCCCCTCGAAAAGCATACAAAAGACCGCCGATGCCAAGAAGGGCCAAGGCAACAAACCCGGAAATTACCGCGGTTGTAGAACGCTCCTCAATCTGATCTGAACTTCGCTCGACCGTACTCAAAGTGATCCTCCTCGACTACTTTGAGGGCATTATAACAAGAGTTTTCGATTGCAACGGAGTAGAAGTTGTCAATTCTAGCGCGAATTTGACCTGATCAGGCGAACTTTTCAGTTGCTCGTTGGCGTCTTGCTCGTTTTCACCGATCCGGCCGGCGAGTTATCGCCATCTTGAGCAGGCGAGCCTTCGCCCTCTTCCCTCGCCTCGATAGAGCCGTTTGCGCGAGCGGGAATGATCAGCACCTTTCCTTTTTCCTGGGGAAAGGCGGTAAAGCCGTATTCACTTCCAAGTTGGGCGAATATTTCCTTCGCGGAAGCGCCGGTAAATTGAACGTCCACCACCTCCTCGGCAAGTCCGGGGGCCACATCCACCTGCAGTCCCGCCTTGGCACCGATCAGCGTGAGAGCCGACCCAAGGGGCGCTCCCTCGATCGTAACATCTATGGGCCGATCAAGGGGATCCACAATCGGCAGAGAGTCATTTTGGGAAGGCGGAACAGAAGAATCGGGCTGAACGCTCGTGGGTCCCTTGTACACGACTCGCGATTCCGGTGGCGCTTCGGGAGGTGCAGTATTAACAGGCGTCACCGTCGGCAGTGAGTTTGACGGACGCCGTCCGAGGACGGCCACGGAATAGGACGCGAACGCGACAACACACATGGCGGCCGCGGCTAACACGTACCAGCCCCGAGCAGGATGTGCTTGCGGAACCGATTTTGGAGCAAACCTTGGAATGGCAGGCGGCTTTGCCACTGATCTTCCGGCTACCTTCAGTCCCGAAATCATGGCAATCCGCTTGCCCAACTCGTATCGAAGTTCGGGGAATCGCTGCTCGAAGTCGGCAATCGCCTTTGGGTCGCGATTCTCGGCAACGAGCCACATCAGCCGCTCAATCTCTGGAGCAATTCGCTTCATTCGCCGTCCGCCTCATAAAAGCATTTGAACCGCTCCCGAGCCCGGTAGAGACGGGTCTTCGCGGCATTGACGTTGCAGGATAGGCTGTCGGCGATTTCTTGGAGGTTCAGTTCATCCCAGTAGAAGAGGACGAGAAGCGCACGATCTGCCGGAGCCATCATCGCCATCGCAGCTTGCACCTTCGGATCGACGACTTCGAGCTCGGTCGGTTCGGCGGTGGCCGAAGTCTCGGTCAGCTCAACCATCCTCGACTTGTGACGATTCTTTCTCGCTTCCTGAATGCTCCGGTTAACGGCCACCCGGAACAGCCAAGTACTGAATTTGGAGCGTTGATCGAATCGCGGAAGATTCCTATAGACAAGGGTAAAGATCTCTTGAACCGCGTCGGCAGCTTCTTCCGCGTCCATCAAGACGCCGCGCGCAAGGGCAAAAACCTTCTCGTAATACTTGGCGTAAAGGGATTCGAAAGAATCCTGGTCTCCAGCAAGAAAGCGCTCGATCAAGACAATATCTTCATCGAAAGCTGCTGCAGTCCGGGTTTGTTCGATTACCGCTGACACCACAACCTCATTTGACGCTCGAATGTGGTAGACGCGTTACCTTTCCATTTCTTCTCATAGGTCTCGCGGCGGTGGTGGTGAATCGCTGTCCCCGGTCGGCGGTGCCGTCGGCTTGCTCCTTTTGTCCAGGGCCGCTTGGATCAGTAGCCTTAACTGTTCAGGAAGTGATGAGAGTACGCCAAAGCCGCCAGTTTGGCGATAGGTTGTGAATGAACCCAGCGGAATCCTACTTTCTCTCTGAACCAGCGTCCAAGTGTAAATCTTGACTTCTCCCGGGGCGAGGAGCGTGGGAGGCGGTGGGACAAATTCTTCTGGCGATCCCTGCATATCAGGTTTCATACGCGACGCCACTTCCGATGGCCTGATCAATTCTGTGAAGACGTTTCCGGAATTCTTCAGCCTCACCTCAGGTTTCGTCAAGACTGTCAAGTAGAAGCGGTCGCTGTCGGAAAAATGCGTGATCACCGGAGCGGCGTCGGGCGTTCCGAAGAAAGCGGCACTTACCCGTTCCGCGCCAGTGGGAAGTTGGAGATCGCGAGCACCAGGCGGCAGCTGACGGACCAGAAGTGGCTCGCCTTTGAGAAGGCTTGCCTGCTGGTTTGGGGCGAGCATTCCGAACATCCGCAAGCTACGGTTGTTGCTGACGAAGAAATCGCAAACCGACTGATGGCAATCAAGAACGGTCGCAATATTCACCCCGAACATGTCATCTCCAGCCGGAGGAAACTCAGCAGCAAGCGAGGCTTTACTTTCGAGGGTCGGGAAAGTTGGGTCTTGGGTCAGTTTCAAGAGCCTAGCCAACGCCTTTCTCGGCGTTCGGTTTGCTCTCGCTCCAACCGGATCCAAAGGAACCAGTTCGATCCAGCTCTCATTTTTGACCTCCGTTAAACCGCTCACCCGCAGAAAGCGTTCTTTCGAAACCGCCTCCGCCGTCGATTTATCATAGCCAAGCTGCCAATCTGCCGAATCCGGAAACAGGCATACGAGATTGTCTTCGGGATAAAGGCTCAGCGCGGTGTCGCTGGCGATCAAGCTTAGTGGGTCCACCCGCTCAGGATCTAATGCCCAGGCCTTGAAGTTGGTCGGCGGCTCCGGAGACTCGATGTCGTAACTGTAAGGAAGGGAACGATCAGTCACCTTAGTCACTAAATCGATCAGCTGCCGAGACCGAGCGCTCAGGTTTATTTTGATCGGCGGATCCTGATCGCCTTGTTCGTCCTCGTCTTCTAAATCTGTACCTGACCACCCCCCGACCCACATCACCTTCTTGCCTTCCGCGGAATAGCCGAGCGCCAGACTCTGAAGCGACCTCTTATCAAAGCCAATCTTCAACACGATCTTCGCCGGCTTCCGCGTCGGACGCGTGTACCAGGAAAAGCTTTCTGCCTCGTTCTCCGGAGCCTGTCCAGAAGCCGGAGCGGCCAACTCCGGGTGGCGGTCGGCGGCTCGTGCGCAGAGTTCCTGTTCCTGAAGGAAAAGGTCAAATGCAGCCGCTACTTTTTGGTTGTAGATTTCTGCGTCGCCAGTCTTGACATTCGACAGCTCTAGATAACCATCCTCCGCGAGCTGGCGTAAATCACCGTCGCTCAATGCATCGATGAGTCGCGCGTTCAGGCGATCGGAAGGCGAGTACTCGGAAAATTGAATGTACAAGCTAGGATTCTCCCGTTCCTGCCTGTCTTCACGCGTGAGCTCATCCACAAGCGCGTTTGCATCGGCTTGAGTCAAACGGGGTTTGGCGGATACAGCTTTGCGTTCATCCTCGAAAGTGGATCGCAAAAACGCGACCTTGGCAGCGAGCACGTCCCGTTCCTGCTTGAGCTCTCGAGCGCGGCTGCGGTCTAACTCGTACTTGCCCGGACTCTTTGTCCATTCCCCATCCACCGCTCGTGCCAGTTCCTCAAGAACGGTCTTTACCGGCTGATCCTTCACTCGCACCAGCACAATATCGTTGTGCATCTTTAGAGACGCGGTTAAGGGCAGCTTCGTCTTTTCAGCAAGGGCGGAAATCAGATTGTCGGCAGCCATCGCGCGATAGGTTACGGTGACGCGCTGATTCCAATCTTGCGAAGGCGCGACAGCAGCAATCGCGATAAGCAGACAAATCAGAACTGACTTCATGAGCGTCGACTTACATTCTAAGCGCAAACTCGTGCGGCAAGATCGAAATCGCATACAGGTTTGCCAGAAAGAGGAGAATGGCAAAACCCCAGGTCAAGAACTTTGCCCGCTCGCGCAGAAGCACATGGGCTCCGACCACAATCGCCACCGTAATCGACCCGATCGCGGGATAGAGGTAGCGCCCCTGCCCCTGGAAATATTGCATGTTGAAGCTGAGGAACGAGAGCTTGATGAGAATCACAAATAGCAGAAGCATCCACTGCACCGCGGACGAAGGCTTCCATTCCTGCTGCCTGAAGCTGAAAAGCCAGGCTAGTCCAGTAATCAGCATGATCGCCAGAGAGATTCGGTACAGGAGGTTGGGATCGGGGTGCGCCGGATTTGCGTATGGCAACCCTGAGCTGTTGAGCCAGATGTCCATATATCCGAATACACCGATGAACGAGCGGCCCGCCCACCAGCCCACCCAACTGATCCAATAGCCAAGCGGGCCGGAAATTTGAACGAACGCATCTGCTTGGGCCGTGCCGGTGAAGGCCTTCTTGAAGGCACCCATCGCGAGGGGATCGCCGTACAGCGCTTGATTACGCATGAGCCAAGGCAGGGCGAGCAGGACGAGCGGGATCGCTGCGCCAACAATCTGTGCCGCAGACGGCCGATTCTCGCGCTTGATCAGCACTGCGAGGAGCAATATGGGCAACAGGGCGATTGCCGTCGTCTTCGTGAGCAGCGCCAAGCCGGTAAGAAGTCCAACCTCGACGGCTCGGCGCAGCGTCCAAGTCTCGTTTAGGGCACGGGCAAGTAGGGCGAGCGTCCAGGTGCACAGCAAGAAGAGCAGCGGATCGTTGCTGATCGCTCCGCTCAGTGCACAATTCATCGGAAGCACCGCCGCGATCGCCGCCGCCGCCAGGGCGATATCGCTGCGCCGGTAGCCCCACCACACGAGGAAGTAGACGCCCAACACCGTTCCAGCTCCGACCAAACAGTTCAAGTATCGGAGCCTCACCCCGGCGGGCTGCTCGACCGACGACACTCCCACCAACTTAGCCCACCCAGCGTCCAAGGCGTAGAACAAAGGCGGCTGATGATCTTCGTAGTGCTCGCCCATCTCAGCAGAATTTGGCCGAAAGACCGGAAGATGTCCGTCGAGAAGGCTCTGCACGTAGTTCGCGTGCTGCCGCTCGTCGGGAGCGCCAATGTCAGGAACCTGCAGGTTGTGAAGGTACCGAATTGTGCCCGCCTGACGGTATGGCGTGATCTTGGCGTACACTAGAGATAAGATGAGGTGAAGTAACGCTAGTCCGAGGGCAATCCAAGTCGGGCGAATATTCTTCATCTTCTAAAATGGTTCTGTCTAGCGCAACTGTTGTTCAAAAGCGTTAAACTAAAACCGTAATCCGTTCAATCATAGCAGGAGAATTTGATGAATAAATTTATCTCAATGGCTGCGGTGGCTGGGCTCGCCGTGTTCGTTTACGCACAAGTAAGCGGTACCAGCATGCTCGCCAATTTCAGTAAGGCGCTCAACTCGGCCAAATCGGTCAGCGCGACTGTCAAGGCACAAGTCGTCAATGGCACGTCGTCTACCATCAAGGTCGATCTCGCGAAGCCCAATATGGCCCGCATCGAAACCTCGACTCAGTTGATCGTAGCCGACGGCAAGACGATCACCACCCTCGACAAGAGCGACAACACCTATTTTAAGAAGGACGAAACCGACAAGGATCTGAAGGAACTCTTTAAATCGGACGAGCTCCAGATGCTCGCGCCCTTCTTCGATGCTTCGGCCTACGCGAATCTCACCAGCAAGACCGCAGGAACGAAGAACCGCAAGGGCGTCGCCTATAACGTCGTCGATGTCAACATGGACGGCAAGGGCAAGCGCATGATCTCCTTCTACCTCGATCCGAAGGATGGAGTCGCCCATGTTGCCGAAGTCAATCTCAAGATGACCGACAACACGACGACCACGATCATTTCCGCCGACGATCTCGCGATCAACGGCACCCAAGGCGCCGATCTGTTCGCGTTCAAAGCGCCTGAAAACGCTCGCGAACTCTCACTTGATGAGATGAACGCCGACACTTGGTACACCGATCTGGAAGAGGCCAAGGCGATCGCCAAGAAGACGAATAAGAAGATCTTTGTTGACTTTATGGCGACCTGGTGCGGCCCCTGCAAGATGCTCGATCGAGACGTTCTGCAGACCCCCGAGTTCAAAAAGCTGAGCAAGTTCTTCGTCTTCGCGCGCATCGATGTCGATGCCCAGCCTGCGGTTGCCAAGAACTACGGCATCACCGCGATGCCCACGCAGATGGTGCTCAATGCCGACGGCAGCGTCGTCTCCAAGACCGTAGGTTACGGCGGGCCGGACGTGTTCTACAACTGGATCAACGGCGCCAAGTAAGGCGCTCTGATCGTTTCCCGAGTGCGGCGACTTCGTTGCCGCACTCATTTTTTGAATAAAATCCGTCATGGCTGGCGGTATTCTGTACACGAGGGCGATCGGCCCTTCCTTCATTGGACGACCTTTGAAGAGACTCTTCCCCGCTGGGACGACTCGGCCCTTTGAACGGAGCGAGTCGCGGTATGTCCTGGTTTTATCTCACCTTAGCTGGCCTTCTCGAAGTTTGTTGGGCGTTCGGCCTCAAGCAAAGTGAGGGCTTCACACGCTTATTGCCTTCGGTCGTCACTGTCGTGTTCATGCTCGGAAGCTTTGGCCTTCTCTCACTTGCTCTCAGGCAACTGCCGATCGGCACCGCCTACGCCGTCTGGACGGGCATTGGAGCGATTGGAACCGCAATCGCCGGCATCGTGTTTCTCGGCGAATCTAAGGATATTGCGAAGCTGTTCTGCATCGGGCTCATCGCCCTCGGCATTTTCGGCCTCAAGGTCACGTCGAAGGAGTGAATCGAGCCGCGTTTGATGGCTCCGCCGCTTGGGGGGTGCGTCGTTCGGTGTATTCAGAATCATTGAGAGGGATTTTTGATGAAGAGGGCTTACATGGCCGGGCTGAGATACGAGGCGCGGCAAGGCGATGAAGCGTGGAAACACCCGAAAAGCAGCTGCAAAAGGTCCTTTAGGACCTTTTGGAGGTTATGGGCGAGGCACTCTAGGATGAATTCGGCGCCAACCGCATTCAGACCCCGCAGCCTGAACCGGCGAAGGCCCTTGTTCCATTTCATCTGACCAAAAACGGTTTCAATTCCTGAGCTGCGCATGCGAAGGATGCGGCGACCCTCTGGCGAGCGGCACCGCTTGGCATTGCGTATCCTGGCCGCAGGATCGACTCCCTCGGGGTGACTTAGAACCTTGTATTTCGCCCCATGGCAGCCCGCCCGCTTGGGGCAGGCCGCGCATTCCCTAATATAGAGTTTGAGCGACTTCACGCCACGTCGCTGGAAACGGCCGTGATGCCGGAGCGCATGACCTTCGGGGCAGACGATCCGTCCCGCTTCGTCTAAATCCCAGAATTCAGCTTCGCCGCCGCGAGGAACGAGGTAGGAATCAATCGCCCTGCTCTCCAGCATGGCCGCGTTTTCCGAACTCTCGTAGCCTTTGTCCGCAACGACAGAAGCCGGGCCTTCCCCGAGCGCTTCCTGAACAGAATCCACCATCTTGGGAAGCTGCTTATAATCCGCAGCCGAATTGCTGACGCTCGCAGCCAGCACAACTCCGGTCTCGGCATCCACCGCCGCTTGCGCGTTGTAGCCGTTGATGTACCCCCGCCGGGTCTGAATCGTGCGGCAGTCGGGGTCCGCGCAGTCCTCGTTCTCAGCCTCCGAGAGAATCTTGCGCCATTGCTGAACATTGCCAGCGACCCGCGTTCCATCCACCGCCACCACGTTCCCCTTCACCATCCCGCGACCCCGGGCCAGGGTCAGTACCTGCGCGAAAATGCCGGGCAGAACCGGCTCCAGCCTGCGACGGAAACGGCAGATGGTGCGGTCGTCCGGAGCATGCGCTCCGCACAGATAGCGATAGCGAACATCGAAGCGACAATGCTCTTGAATCCGGCGGGAACTCCGCTCACCGTCGATGAGCGCGTAAAGCAGCACCGCCAGCATCGCTCTAGGATCGTAGGCGTAGCCACCCTTATCTTCGTAAAGCTCTTCCGCCGCGCTCAGATCAAGGTGATCGATGATTGCCTTGAGCGAGCGGACTACATGACCTGTCGGAACCAACTCTTCCAGCGTTGGCGGCAAAAGCTCTGGCTGGTCGACGCTATGTTTCGGTTGACGAAACACACGGCTTTCACGAACGTGCTTGTTCCTCACAAATTAAGGACGGAGCAATGAAAGAAGACGAACCCAACGACGCATCCCCCAAGCGGCGGAGAGATTAAACTTTTACTTGCACCTCTTGAGTAATTGTAAGCGTATGTCATTGAGACGAGACGCGTTTGCAGCAAGTTTGTCAAGGTTAAAATGTTCGTCATCTTGCATACACTGTTCCAATAATCGCCGACTTTCGACTATAAGGTGATCACGTCCGCCAAAAGTTCCATGTTGTAGCTGCCGTGGACGAGACGGCAGTCGAACAGCTGGTCGCTTAATTTCAAGGTGATCTAAGATCTCGTTAGGCAGATGGTAAAGTGCTAGCTTAATACTGCTCGCGGCATGGCAGAACCGCTCAACATAATCTGCAAGAGAACATAAGCTCAGGCGAACGACGACCCATACTGCGATCTCAAGTGGCAGGATAAAGACATAAAATAAGACATCTAAAGGCAGGAGCGCATGAAGGAGCGCTCCTGCTCCGTAGGCGCACGGGACGTACACGACAACCGAAAGGTTGAGGTCTGCCCAATCAAACTTCATAGCTATCGTATTTTAATAGGGCCATGGTGGATGATCTGCCCCCACCAACCCTGTGTAAACGAGTCAGGAGCAACTTCAAATGGCACAATAAAACTACCTCTGCCTCCTACCAAGCGGTTGACCAGTGGTGGTACCGGTTTGGGCCACCCCCAGACATTACCTCCGCGACCAGGATTGATAATGCCACTTTCAGCTATACCATCGCTTCCAGCTTTCGTGGTGAGATGAAGGCCCTGAATCATGCCTCCGGCTCCTTCCTCAAGAGGCATAATGGCCTTTGCTAGCCAACTGAGACAGTATCCACTAGCCAATCCGATTAGACCGTCCGTTACTCCGTGGAGCCCAGCTTGGCCCCAGTTCACATCGCCATTTTGGGCAGCTTGATCCGCGGCGTCTCCGAGTCCTCCTCCGATTGCCACTCCTGCAGCGATCGCAGCAGGGTTACCTGCGCCAAGGATGCCGCCAGCGATTCCACCAAGAATGCCGCATACAACTCGGCGCCAGCCAAGCCCCAATGGATCACTCGCAATCAAAGGCATGCTGCATGAGTAGACATACCAATTGCGACCATCCTGCGCCGGATCGCGGCTGAGGAAGCGACCCGTCGAAGAGTCGTAGTAGCGGTGGCCGAGGAGTTTTAGGCCGCTGTCGTTGTCCTCTTGATAACCGAAGGGGCCGGCGTAGCCGAAGGGGGAGGACCAGGTGCCGGTGCTGCTGGGTATGTTGCCGAATGCGTCGTAAACACGGGTGGCGGTGGCGCTCTTACTTGGGTTGGTTTGGGTATCTGTGTTCTTGATACCGCCGTGGAAGAAGGTGCTCGTGCTGCTTACGCGCTGAGATAGACCGGGCGTGTAGGCGTTCCATTCAACCGTTCGGGCATCAACGGATCTGTGAAACCTTCGCCTACACGTGAGTACATTCGGCGCTCCGGTAGGTGAATCCGATCCAGCGGAGCGGGAACGCAGCACGCCGGTGCTAAAAGGCCCAGGGTCAGAATGCGCGGTATAGGCGAGCTCTTTATGATGCCTATCATCAAAGAGCCGCAAACTGCCTCCTATAGACGATCCTTCTGATTACTCTGGCCCGATCGAGCCCTAAAACAACATAGCCATATGATCGCCAGATACCAGAGCTACTCTTTTTTTGAATCGAAGATGCGTAGTAGCTCGAATGCGGAGAGGTTTGGCAATCCAGAAACTCGCTACAAGGGAAGATGATAGGGTCGAAATCCGAAGGAACTTTGCAAGCATCTATAGAAGTTCCTATGCAGGGCCTCCACTCTTTCAAAATCGCATCGTTGCGCGTAAACGTATAAAAGGTTGCAGCAGATAAAACCACTGCAAACGCTGTGATAGATATGAAACAAATTCTCTTTCGGAGCAGCAATTAGTTTGACCTCCAGAACTCCCAGCCAGGAAATACATATCGCTTCCTATTATGAAGATCTGCGCGCACCTTGTCTGCATTTGTTAACAGATTGGAATCATCGCTTGCGGTAGCTATAATATCTAATATCATATGAGCGAAGGAATTAGAGTTAGTTCCCCCGGTGAGACTATAATCCCATTTCGCATCTTTCCAGGCTTCAAGGGCGATTTCAATTTGGTGAAGTAAAGGGGCTACTGGCTTATTGTTTCCCGCTATAGGCCAACTCGAATTATCGTGAGAAGTTGGTGAGTCATAGTGTCCACCTCTATAGAGCCCAGATCTGCTTTTCACTTTTCCAGGATTCGTCAGAGATTCGATTCCATGACGCTCAGGTCCAGCACTAAATGCCCATGATACGCCAAAGGTCTTTGAACTGGGATTATTATCGGTGACAATAACGAACGAGTGTTGCGCATTATCGAGAACTTGATGCCAACCCAAACGAATCTCATATAGGCCGTGTGGATCACAACAGTGCACGGGGTTGTTGTCGCAATAGACATACCAATTCCGCCCCGCCATAGCCGGATCGCGGCTGAGGAAGCGACCCGTCGAAGAGTCGTAGTAGCGGTGGCCGAGGAGTTTGAGACCGCTGTCGCCGTCCTCCTGGTAGCCGAAGGAGCCGGCGTAGCCGAAGGGGGAGGACCAGGAGCCGGTGCTGCTGGCCACATTGCCAAAGGCGTCGTAGACACGAGTGGCGGTGATGCTCTTTGACGAGTTGGTCTGGGTGTCGGTGTTCTTGATGCCGCCGTGGAAGAACGTGCTCGTGCTGCTTATGCGTTGTGATAGCCCAGGCGGGTGGGCGGCGGAGCCGTTGCTCAGCACGGGCGCGGTGACGCCCGCACCGTCACGCTTGTAGGTGGCGGTTCCCGCAGAATCCACCTTGCCCACACGGGTATCGAGCCCGTTGTAGGATAAGGAGTTGGTCGCGGAATTGGGCACATGATGCCGGTAACGCTCTAGGAGCAAGTCTTTGTGCCTTGCAGGCTGGTCTTCGCGTGTTTCGGCTCTGCACTGGCCAACCATCTCTATCCTTCATTCTGAGCCCGGTTTCACTCCCTCAACAAATTGCGAGAGCTCACCGCCGACTAAAGGTGGGACGGAGATCAAAAAAGAACAGTCAGCAAAGTAATGGCAAAATGAGCCTTTCGACCGCATCCGCCCTTTCGCCTACCATCGTTGCGGTTTTCGGCGTTGGCGGTAAAGGTCTAAAGCTGTCAGCATGCAGTATCGGCATGCACTCTGCCATGTCTCCTCCTTCTAGAAGTGTCTTCGACCACCACCTAAGCTCCGCAACGTAAGTTTCTACGGCTGCTATTGCGGACGGATTTACTGTGGTGGACAGAAATGCCGGAGGTATGTCCCCCACTATTACCCAGATGTAGGGAGGCATCTTAGGGTTGGATGAACAATCCACCAAATATAGTGCGAAGATCGGATCGATTTGCAACCGACCATACAGGACTTCAATAGATCTCAGCCAACCAGCCTGTTTAATGAACGCTGTTGCACGAACAGGCAACTTTCTTTTGCTGTCAACCGGAGTCAATGGAAGAAGTGCTGTCTTGATCTCTACACACCTAGCCATTTCCGCTGCTATATTCGTTTGGAACCCCCAAGCTTTCCCCATTTAGCCCAGTCCAAAGCATGAATGGAGGCATGTTCTCCAGGAGTAACCGGTCGGATATTGCCTGGGTCGTGTGAACCTTCTTCCGATACCGGCTGTTCATGATGAGCAATTTTTGGTTTGCCTGTCTCGGGGTCAGTAGGCCACTCTTCGTTGTTCGCTTTTTCCCAATCGTGCCTAATCTTTCGTGTACTCGGCCGTTTGCATGTGTTATGCACCCAGAGCCAAGCGTCGCCAGCTTTAACGAAATAAGTATGAGATCCCGCGACCTCGAAGTTGTAAACCGTTTCGGTTGCGGAAAGATTAACTATAGCGGCAATCCGGTCGGTCTGCGTCCCGTCTTCACTGACTTCATCGCCGACGTGGAGATCACCGGCGGGCGTAAAGCCTCTGCCATGCACGTAGAATGGGTGCTCCTTCGTAGTGTGTACGGTAGAACCGTCAGCGAACTTCAGAAGAAGGGTTCCGTCATGCCGATGTACCTGCGTCCTTTTAACCATTCCGGTGAGCGTTGGTGCGAAGTCCGAAGCAGCTTGGTCGCGGGATTTAACGCGATCCCCCGGCTTGATCTGTTCAATCCGCTTCCGAGTGCCGTCAGCCATTTCGACTTGAGTACCGGCAATGAAGCATCCTCCCTCACCAATCGCTTCCTCAGCCTCACCAGCTTCTGTCGCTTCTCCAGCTTCGCCAATCTCGGCCAGGCCTGCTTCGCCAGCTTCTGCCTCAGCGACTCCATCAACGACCGCAACGGCCAAAACAGCGAGTAATCCAATCGCTTTCAATCCTTTCCCGGCGGCAGTCCATCCTGAGCCTGTGCCGCTCTCCCATTGACCGTATGCATCGCCCGCATCAGCAACCGCACCTCCCAGGAGGTGATCATCGACCCATGTTGATACAGCGAGCCAGCTATCGTGGAAATTTCGTCCCGTCGCATCAATCCTGCGTAAAGGGTTGTTTGCACAATACGCGTACCAATTTCTTCCTGCTCGGGCGTCGTCGCGGGTGAGAAAACGGCCGTTGTAGCGGTGGCCGAGGAGTTTTAGGCCATTGTCGTTGTCCTCTTGGTAGCCGAATGGGCCGGCGTAGCCGAAGGGGGAGGACCAGGTGCCGGTGCTGCTGGCTATGTTGCCGAATGCGTCGTAAACACGGGTGGCGGTGACGCTCTTGGATGAGCTCGTTTGGGTGTCGGTGTTCTTGATGCCACCGTGGAAGAACGTGCTCGTGCTGCTCGCGCGCTGGGATAACCCAGGTGTGAAAGCGGCAGAGCCGTCGCTGAGCACGGGAGCAGTGACACCCGCGCCGTCGCGCTTGTAGGTCGCCGTCCCGCTAGAATCTACCTTCCCCACACGGGTGTCGAGGCCGTTGTAGGTGAAGCTGTTCGTCGCAGAACTCGGGTAGGTGATGCCGGTGATCCGGCCCTCGTAGTCGTAGGTGAGGCTGGTGGTGCCAGCGCTCGTCACGACGGAGGTGGTGCGACCGGCGGCGTCGTACCCGTAGCTCTTCGCTATCACTCGCTCTTGGCCGTTGCTTGCTTCGGCTCCCTGCTTATCAATCACCTTCACTCCTATTGTAAGCCCGTTTGCACTCCTCCGCAAGCGGCGGAGAGATTAGCCGCGCGCCACGGAGTGTGGCGGGACATCAAGGTAACTACAGCGTTCACACATAGCTAATGCGCACGACCGGGCATCATCCTATCCCGGGATCTCTTTGGAGACATAACTCGTCTCTTCGTATTGATATTGGGGGAAGGTGCGACTCTCCACTCTTCTTCGAACGACATCTTCCCCTTTGATATAGATATAGCACGTATAACCGTCTGAAGCACTGCCTGCTCCGCCCTGAATGGTAAGTCGCAGTTGCCCTTTTATCTTCTGAAAATCCATTTTGGTCACTCGTGCGAGATCAGAATAGACGGATCTTGGCACAAAAACTTGATTCGTGCCCTTCTTTATTTGAAGTCTTTCTACAATAAAGCGCGGATCCTCAACACTTCCCCACCATAGCTGCCCTTTCATTTCCGGCGAAGCCTTCTTAAGCATCATTGAGGCTGAATACTGTCCGAGGTGAGCATATAGTGAGGCAGGTTTCTGGACCTGTGCAACAAGGAATATTATTACGCTCGCACTAATCATTGGCCTATTGGAGCCCACCCAATCCCTTTAGGACTACCGCTCCAAGGAGCTCTGACAACCGGCTTTGGTGAAGGAAACGGGTTGAAGAAAGAAGTTGGTCCAGGATCGAAGACCACCAAATCATCATCTCCCGAATTCTCTATAAAGTCCCTTACATCTGGTTGCATAATTATACAGCCCTCCGAAGGTTCCTTGTCGGGAGAGCCTCCGTGTATGAGGAAAGCATCACGACCATACATTTCGTTGGCAATATCAGGAGTAAGCGGAAAATTGTCTAGCTTTTTACCATTGCTCTTTCTAGAGCGACGTTTGCCGATTTTGTACTTACCGGCTGGAATTGGTCCCCAATCCTCCTTTCCTTGCGAGTTTGGATCATTCCGGTATTTACCCTTACCGCTAAAGCCGAATCCAACGATCACTGGATCGAACTGCTTGGTTGAGGGGTCGTCCCACCACATGATTCCACTTCGCTGATCATAATAGAAGGTCAGCCCAGAGGGGTCCACCGAAGTCAACGGACGGTTTGCGCAATAGAGATACCAGTTCCGTCCGTCCTTGGCTGGATCCCGGCTCAGAAACCTACCGGTGCTGGAGTCGTAGTAGCGGTGGCCGAGGAGTTTGAGGCCGGAGTCGTTGTCTTCCTGGTAGCCGAACGGGCCGGCGTAGCCGAAAGGGGAGGACCAGGTGCCGGTACTGCTCGCGACGTTGCCGAAGGCGTCATAGGCGCGGGTGGCGGTGACGCTCTTTGATGCGTTGGTTTGGGTGTCGGTGTTCTTTATGCCTCCGTGGAAGAACGTGCTTGTGCTGCTAACACGTTCGGATAGCCCAGGCGTGTAGGCGGCGGAGCCGTCGCTCAGCACGGGGGCGGTGACGCCTGCGCCGTCGCGCTTGTAGGTGGCGGTGCCGGCGCTGTCCACCTTGCCCACACGGGTGTCGAGGCCGTTGTAGGTGAAGGAGTTGGTCGCCGAACTCGGGTACGTGATGCCGGTGATGCGGCCCTCGTAGTCGTAGGTCAGGCTTGTCGTGCCCGAGCTGGTCACCACTGAGGTCGTGCGCCCTGCGGCGTCATAGCCGCCGTGGCTCTTCACCGACACCCGCTCTTGGCCGTTGCGTGCTTCGGCTCCTCGCTTAGCAATCACTTTCATTCCGATTGTAAGCACGTTTGTACTCCACCGCAAGCGGCAGAGAGATCAGCCGAGCGCCACGGGGCGTGGCGGGGCATCAAAATCTAGTCACTCCTTTATTTTCCTTGATACAAAGCCCTCCAGAGCCTCTTCATATTTGCTCTTTGCACTGCTCTTGAGCGGCAGCCAGAATCCCGCAAGTGCGATATTGTTCTTCCACAAAAGGATG
>JAEVZK010000126.1 GCA_023392285.1 Armatimonadota bacterium
TCCGACGCCGTCTCGGTAAAGGCGGCCACTCCCCGCTCGCGAAACTGGACCATCCACCGGTCCAGCAAACTGGGTGCCAGATGATGCTCACGGCAGGCCGCCGCCTTGCTCAAAATCCCAGCATCGATCCGCGAACAAAGATCGAGCTTGAATTCACTTGAATGTCTTCTGCGTGGTTTCACTTCTTCTCCTTTGAAGAGCTACCACTTAGTGTCTCACCAAATGTCCGCAGTCCAGCCGAGGCGAGGCTCCCTCCCCCCAACCCCCTCCCTCAGTTTCCGGACGAATCTCTCCGTACTTGTGATGCTGAGCCCGAGAAACCGAGGAAGGGGGCTAAAGCGACCGCTATACTAAAGGCGTGAAATGGCTCGTCTGCTCACTCGCCGCGCTCACCTTAGTGGGCTGCAAACCCGCCTCGTCACCCACGATTGCGGATGGCGCAACCGTCTCGGCGGGAGAACATGTCATGACGCCCGATCCGATTGAGGGCCTTGAGGCAATCCCCGGCTCCACGGAGGTCAAGCGGTGGGAATATGACGACGGCGGCTTTCACATCAAAGAACTCGACCTTCGTGCCGACTCGACACCCGATGAAATTAAAGCGTTCTACGAGCCAAGATTGGATGCCAAAGAGATGCCCGTGACTGACGGGTTCGTCTCGATTCAAAACGACCGGGACGGCAAACATTTTGAAGTCAATTATTCTAGGGGAAACGACATGAAGACGGTGCAGATTCTCGTCAAAACTCCTCAACCTTAAGGTAAAGCCTTGCACCCGGATCAGTAAACTAAGAGACGTGAACCAAAAAGCAATTGAGGCGTTGCGACTCTTAGAGGAGGGCAACCAGCGGTTCCGCACGGGTCAGAGTGCAGGGTATCGCTACCGTTCCGACGAAATCAGAGAGATCGGCGATGGACAGAAACCGTTTGCAGCAGTGATTGCTTGCGTGGATGGCCGGGTGACGCCAGAAATCATGTTTGATCAGCGCATGGCAAACCTGTTTGTCAGCCGCGTACCGGGAAATGTCGCCTCCGATAGCGCGAAATGGATGCTAGAGCTGGCCGTTTCTAGCATGCACGTTCCGCTTGTCGTCGTGATGGGTCACACCAATTGCCTCGCCATTGGCCAAGTGATGCGCAATGAGCCCGGCGCGGGAGGATCACTGCGGGATGATGTCGCGCGTGCAATCGCGACGGCGGACTTAACCAATTCAGATGATCCTTATCGGGAAGCGATCCGCGCGAATGCCCGCCACACCGTTGAGGAATTGAAGCTCGAATCTGCCGCCGCCCGCGAGGCCATCGTCGCGGGCGAGTTAACCATCGTGACCGCTGTGTACGATGTTCACACCGGGCAAGTCGAGTGGCTAGACGAGGCGAAGGATGTTCTATCTAGCTGAACTCTTCGGCGGAGATATCACCCATGAAGGCGTCCTGACGGTGATGATCGTGGTAACCGCGATCATTTTGCTTGCGGTGGGGATTACGATTTGGCTGTTCGCCAAATGGTCGGCCAAGGAAAAGCGCCGACGTAACGGCGAGATCCGCACCGCCCGAGAGTTCGGCGACTTCTCAGAGTAGCCTCGCCTTGACGTGCTGGTCATCCCGGCTTGCCCGCGATGTTGTCCGAATTCCGAGCTGAACCGGGTCCTTACGGAAGAAGAGATCCGTCGTCCAATCCATAATGATCCGAATTCTCCGGCTCCAGCTGGGCATCTTCATCAGATAGATCGTTCGGTAGATGAACCATGCCAAAAAGCCGGCGATCTTTACGCCCATAATCTTGGCCACTGCGGTCTTGCAGCCTAGAGCGGCAAGACTCCCCTGATCCTGGTGATGGTAAATCTTGGTGGGCTCGCCTCGTATGGACCGCACCACGTTGGCCGCAACTTGTCCTCCTTCGCGGGTGGCATTTTGGGCGGTTTGCGCGTAGGGCTTACCCGCTTCGTCGAGGATGGTGGCGCTATCGCCGACCGCCCATACATGGTCAAAGCCCTCAACTCGCATGTTTCGTTCGCAAACAATATAGCCATGTTGATTGAGCGGCAGCCCATTGATACGTGAGAGCAGTGGATTTGGAGCGATTCCGGCACACCAGACCGTTGTGTAAGCCCCTATATGCTGACCTGTGGTGAGTACGACACCATGCTCTTCCACCTTCGTCACCGAGGTTTTCGTGCGAATGTCGAGCCCTCGCTTTTGTAAATGCTCGTGCGCGAACTGCGCGAGATCGGCATCCAGGGCGGGAAGGATGCGCTCCGCATACTCGAGGAGCATGACGGATATGTCGTCCGGGTCGACGTTTTCGTAAGACTTTGCTGCGGTTCGCAAGAATGCCTGATACTCGCCCGCGAATTCAATGCCGGTAAAGTTGGATCCGACCACGACCACGCGCAGGATCTCTTGGCGGCGGGAGCGGTCCCGGACGGTATTTGCCAGTTCCAGAAGCCGAATTCCGCGGTCACGGAGCTCAATTCCGTCAGAGAGACTCTTCAACTGGAATCCGTGCTCTTTCAATCCTTCGATTTTAGGAAACTTGGTGATTGAGCCCAGCGCGATGACGAGTTGATCGTAGTGGATTTTTTCGAAGAGCTCCGCGCCGTTCACCTTTACGGTCACTTGACGCTGCGCGAGGTCGACGGCTTCTACCTCAGCCATCCTGAATTCTCCGCGCTTCATGAACTTGCGGATGGGCACCACCACGTGGCGCGACTCAATCGTTCCGGTTCCGGCTTCGACCAGCAAGGGGTAGAAGAGGAGGAAGTTGTTTCGATCGACGACCAGCAAGTCCCAGTCTTTCGGCAGAGAACGGTCGAGAGTCTGCGCCGCATAAGCGCCGCCAAATCCTCCCCCTAGGACGAGGACCCGTTTCTTCTCCCCAGCGCGTGCGACAGCCATTGCCTAATTCTACGAGGTTGCAAGCGCCTTACGAGTTCCTTTCGGCCTACTCGCTTGATCCGCACGCAACCCCTATTGCAGCCTAGCTTTGGGTAGAACGGGTGTATGAAACTTCTTATCATCGGCGGCACAAGATTTGTGGGGCGCGCGATCACCGATTGTGCCCTCCAGCGAGGACATGAAATCACCCTTTTCCACCGAGGGCACTCGAACAACGATCTCTTTGACGTCGAACAGATTTTTGGAGACCGCGACGGTGAGACCGACAAGTTAGCGGGACGGGAATGGGACGCGGTGATCGATACCTGTGGCTACCATCCTCGTGTGGTCGAGCAATCAGCCGATACTCTTTGCGACAATGTTGGGCTTTACTGCTTCATCTCGACGATCAGCGTGTACGCAGACGACAATCAAAGGCCAGTTTCTGAAGCGGGCAAGCTGATTCGCTTCGCCGAACCGCCAAAGTCTGAGGAGGTGACGGGTGAAACCTACGGTGGCTTCAAGGTGCTTTGCGAGGAAACGATCAACCACGTGCTCGGCGGCGAGAAGGCTCTACACATTCGGCCGGGGCTTATTATCGGCCCTCACGACACCACAGATCGGTTCACTTACTGGGTGGATCGGTTCAGCCGAGACGGGGAGGTGCTCGTGCCGGACCGAGCTCAGCAGCCGATTCAATTCATCGATGTGCGGGACCTTGCCGACTTCACCGTGAGGATGGTGGAGCAGGGAAGCACCGGTGTATTTAACGCAGATGGGCCTGCCCATGACATCAGGATGGGAGAGGTCTGGTCCGTGCTCAAGGATAACTGTGGTGGTCTTCCCAAAGAGGTGATCGTGAGCGATCAATTCTTGAAGGATCATGAAGTGAAGGATTGGCAGGACCTGCCATTTGTGACCCCGAAGGACGACGACATCACGATTGTCGATGTCACTAAGGCGATCGATTGCGGATTGACACTGCGGCCTTTGCGGGAGACGGTGGTGGATACTGCCGAGTGGCACAAGAACCGAGGCGAGATCGAGTTGAAGACGGGCATGAGCCGACAGCGAGAGCGGGAGTTGCTCGCAGAGTGGAAGAGCCGGTAGCCGGAGCAAGCTCCGGCGGGAGAAAGCGGTAACAAGTTCCCGCAGTCCAAAGGGGCAGTGAACTCCTCATGAGCCGCTAGAGCGGAGCAAGCTCCGTCGGGGCAAAGCGGTAACAAGTTACCGCAGTCCAAAGGGGCAGTGAACTCCACTTAGCCGCTAGAGCGGAGCAAGCTCCGGCGGGGGGAAAGCGGTAACAAGTTCCCGCAGTCCAAAGCGGCAGTAAACTCCTCATCCATGTCTCAGAGCTGTGTGATCGGCGTCGACCTCGGCGGCACAAACGTGCGTGCCCGTGCCTATTTTGAAGATGGATCGGCGGCGAGTGAGCGCTTTAGCAACCCATCAAGGGCTCAGGAAGGAACGCGGGCGATTCTGGAGGCAATCGTGCTTACCGTTCGCGCGGTCCAAGCGTCGGCCAGTGTCCCGGTCGATCGGATTGGAATTGCCGTCCCCGGACACATCGATGGCCGGAATGGAGTCGTCATTTGGGCACCGAATTTCGGCGAGACAAAGGATGGCATCTTCCTGAATTGGAGGCATGTTCCCATGGCGGCCCCACTCGAGCAAGAGCTGGGCGTGAAGGTGGAACTGGGCAACGATGCCAACTTGGCTGCGCTAGGCGAGTACCGCTTTGGGGTGGGGAAGAAGCAGGCCAAGTGTCTGGTGCTTCTGACGATCGGAACGGGGATCGGTGGAGGAGTCGTGATGGCTCCCGAGGCCGTACACGGGGACGCCCGAGGGCCGCTGCTCCTGGTGGGTGCCAATGGGGGTGGAGCGGAGTTGGGCCACACCATTGTTCAGCATGGCGGGAACGATTGCCGAGCGGGATCATACGGCGCTTTAGAAGCCTACTGCCAGCGGGATGCGATCGTGGACCGGGCAGTTCACCGCTTAAGTCGCGGACGAGCCTCCGCTCTGCGTGATCTCGTTGGCGGCGATCTGGCGAAAGTGACTCCGGCGCTCATCTCCGAAGCGGCCAACCTTGGCGACGAGATGTGCCTTGAAGTCTGGGATGAAGTGGGGACGTGGCTCGGCGTCGGAATCGGCAGCCTGATCAATGTTTTCGCGCCCGACGTGTTCGCGATTGGGGGGCAAATTGCGAAAGCGGGAGAGCCGCTCCTTGGTGCGGCCAAGAGGACCGCCCGAAACATTGCGATTCCTTCGCTCTTCGAAGACTGTAGAATCGTGCAGGCGATGCAGATCGAGGATGGAGGCATTCTCGGCGCTGCCGCGCTCGCTCTGGAGGCAAGGCAATGGAAGACAAGCTGATTCTTCACTGTGAAGTGGTCGAAATCGAGGGTGGCCGCGACCTGTACAACTACACCTTCGACGTGAACGAGAAGGAGCAACCCGAACCTGCTCCTCCCGCTCAACCATAACCCCCTACACAAGCATCGCGCTGCATTTAGAACCCCTCTCCCGCCGTGAGGAACGAACGTGCGGGGGGCCAATCCGTGAGAACTCCTCATCGAGCCAAAAAGCGAAAGCGCCTCTCCCTAGTTGAGAAAGACGCTTTGCCTGAGAGGATTTTTAAGAAAAGTTAGGCGGCAAGCTCCAGATTGAGCGCTTCCGCTTCGCTATTAGAGTAGACAACTGCCTCATTGCTCGGGCCCGAGACGACACCGCCCCGCTGAGCCGTCACCCGGTAGACCACCTGAGTGCCAGGGGTCTGACCCATGTGGGAGAACTTGGTAGTTGTTGTGACGCTGAGCAGTGAGAATTCGGTCGCACTGCCGATCTTTGCCTCGACGGTAAAGATCGTGCCGCTGGCGTTGCCATTGCGCTTCCACTTGAGCTGGTTCGTGCCGTTGCCGAAGCCGGTCGCGCTTAGGTCGGTCGGAACCGCCACGGGACCGAGAGGCGTCGGGTTGACATTCAAACCGAGCTGCCCTTTCAGCGCAGGGGAGACGTCGGGATTAGCGAGGAACTGCTTGGCGAAGGATCGGATCACCGCTTCGCTCGAACTGCGCACGGAATCCTTGGCCGCCACGAGTCCCTTCGTCGTCGCTTTAGAAGCCTCCGAAGCATTGTAGGCAGCCGTGAAATCGGTTGCCGCCGCCGTGATCGCACCCACCTGAGGCAGGGAAAGCCCGAGCGGTAGGGCATTGGCCGACGCTACGGTCGCGAACGTGGTGACGAATGAATTAAATGCCCCGTCCGATCTGGGAATATTTTCGCTTGCCATGGTTTAAGCAGAGCCCCCTGCTCTTGAAGGAGCCAAAGCCCCCGCGGTCGTGTTACGATATGTTCTTCTCATAGTTATCCTTGAGCCTCCCGCTCATACTGGTAATTGTCGGAGGGACGCTTTGCGATCTTTAGGACTTTTTTGAAGAGAAGCTGCCGGATCGCAGCTCCCGGTTATAGCCGCCTTGGCCGACAGCCGACGTAAGGATGCCGCGCGGTGATGCGAGCTGAAAAAGCCGGCCTAAATCGCCGTATACTGAAGGTAGAAGGGTCGCTCCCTTCAACGAACTTACCAAACTCGTTGAAGCGTAGGCCAATGCGGTGGAGATGGGCCGCTTGGTACATCGCCCTTCTATTCCGCCTTGCCGGCCTATTTCCCGCTCTTGGTTCGGTTGTCGAGCATACAGAGCATTTGGCAGTTGGAGAGCTCCGTCTTTCCGCCCTTATTCCAAGGAACAATGTGATCGGCCTCCATTTGGCCGATCTCGAAATGCTTCTTGCAAACGGGGCAGATGCCCTTCTGCTTGTCGTACGCCTGCTGCTTCACCTTATCGTCGAAGGCGCGCAGGCTGAGCTTGTTCTCGTTACCGCTTAACACGTACTCATAGATGCCGCGCTTGTTGGTTACCTCGTCGTCCTCGAGCAGAGCCGCGATCTTCTTCTCTAACTCGTTTGCGTTCAGCTTGTCATCCTTATGAGCTTGATAGAATCGGCCCCAGTCCTGCCCCTTCATGAACTTGGAGCGATAGGTGGGGAAGATTCGTTTGATCCAGTCGATTACGGCCTGATAGTGCTGCCAAAGCTCCTGAGCATCGGCGTCGTGCTGATGCTTGCTCATGTAATCTTCGATGTTGCCTTTGCCAGCGAGCCAATCCAGTGCCTCTTCCAAGAACTCTTGCCGGATCGGTGAGCCGTTGACGTACTTTTCGCCGATCTGGTAAGCCGGGCAGCCCGTCTTGGAAAACCAGCGCTTGGCGTCGGCTAGCCAGGGGCCGGTGTAAATCGCGTTGCGCAGTTCCTGGTCAGTTAGCTTCTCCCCCGCGATATTGATGATCTTAAACCAGTCGAGCTTTTCGCCCGGCGTGCCTTCGCAGACGTAGACAGAAAGCTCGTAATCGAGGATCTGCTTCTGCCTCTCCGGCGTGAGGTTGCCCCAGAAGTAAGGGCTGCCATCGATCATCAGGGCGAAGTCGCCCTGCACGTATTGGCAAATGCTAATGGTGCGCTGCTGCCCATCCATCAACTCGTATTCCCCCTCCTCGGCTTGGCTCGTCTCTGAGGAGGGGGGCAGGGGGGCGGAGCCAGAAACCGCCCAATACATCGTGTTAAGCGGGAAATTCTTACGGACAGTTTCGATTACCGCGTTGCGCTGCTTCTCCTTATAGATGAACTCGCGTTGGTAGGCCGGACGGATATTCAGCTTGCCGGCATACCCCCGAACCCCCTGCTCGCCCTTGTCTTCGTAGCCGTCCACGAGGTCTCTGATGCTTATGTTCTTTAGTTCGATCTTCATAGTTGTGCCCGCGGTCTAGGGGAAGCGCTTCAGGGCCAGCTCGACGGCGGTGATCAAGCTGGGTAGCGACGATACCGCGATATCATGAACGCGCCGGTGATCGAGCGCAAAGTAGCCATGGGTCAGGATATTCCTGAAGCCGATGACTTCGCGAACGTCGGGCAGATCATTGGCAACCTCTGGAAATTGGTTTCTCAGTTGCGTAACCGCTTCACCTACGATGAATAGTTTGCGTTCGACCATAGCCCGGAGGCCCTTGTCTCCGAGATAGTCTTCTTGAGATTTGTCCTCTAGAAATTCGAGCGCGTCCCTTCCGGCGGTTAGCGCGTCTTCTAGCCACTTACCGGCGTCACGCCGCATACAGCGTCACCGCTTCCGCCTGCGCGGTTCGGAGCAGTCGAGAGTTTTCGATGGCGGATTCTTCGAGCAGATCGATTGGACGGCGGAATAAATCTTGCAACTCCTCTAGCAGCCCAAAGAATTGAGTCCCAAGCCTCATGCCAGCTGGCGGTTCGCCAAACTCCACCAGGAAATCCAGATCGCTCTTTTCCAAATCGAATGCTTCACCCGTGGCCGAGCCAAATAGCTTCAAGCGGCGAACGCCATATTTTCGGCACACCGCATTCATAGCTTCGGTCATTCGAGCATCGAGAGGGAGCACGGTGTATTTTAGCGCGTCCGTAGGCAGGCTGCAAACTGCGGTGAAACCGAGTGTTGGAGAGAATCCTTGCAAATGAACTCGCGCTGGTAGGCGGGACGGATGTTCAGCTTGCCGCCATACCCCCGCACCCCCTGCTCGCCCTTGTCTTCGTAGCCGTCCACGAGGTCGCCGACCTTGATGTTCTTGAGTTCGATCTTCATTTATTCTCGCCATTCCGCATCGGGGATCTCTACCTGCGTTAGGATCTGCTTCAAAGTACCGAGGGGTAGCGCTCTGGAGGCATGCACCGGCACCACCACCTGAATATTCTTCACCCGGTTCCACCATTTCCGATGGCTGCCTTTTGCGAGACAAATTCGTAGCCATGCTTCGCGAGCATTCTTTCGAGTTCGACAGCCGTGAGCCTGCGGATTCGCCCGGACACTTAGACGGCGACCTTTAGCTCCACCGCGCCAGGAGGCGTTTCGATCGGCAGGGGTTCGAGATAGAGCGAGATCGCTTCCTTGATGTTCGCCGCCGCCTCCTCCCGAGTCGCACCGGCGGAGGCGCAGCCTCTTAGCTCAGGACACCACGCCGCCCACTCCCCGGTCTCCGGGTCCTCTTCGAGAATGACGCGCCAAATCATAAGATCATTATAACAATCCGCAGAAGGGCTGCAAACTTGCGGTGAAGCGACTGTTGGAGTAATCCTTGCGAATGAACTCGCGCTGGCATGCAGGCGGGATGTTCAGCTTGTCGCCAAACTCCCGCACCCCTTGCTACCCGTCGTCGGCACGTAACTGTACACGAAGCTCGTAGACCTGATGTTATCTAGTTCGATTAGACTGTCTGAATGGTGCTGCTTACCCGGCCGCATCTTCCTTGCCTGGAAGCCCGTGAACATGACCACAGCATTAGCTGGACTCCGCATTCTCGGAAGAGGCCGCACCTAGGCTCTTCAGTATCGGGTGATCAACGTTGATTGGGTTTGGCACAAACTCCTCCCTCTTTGAGAAGAACCGACCCTGGTCCATCATTTGCACTACCCACCTCACAACGCCGGGCTCGCTAACGCGATCCTCAACAAACCTCAAAGGCAATGTATTGACCGCTCGGACAATACGGTCAAGCTGATCTTGTGACGCAAAATACTTCTTCCGTTGGCCATCAACAATGCCGATCCCCAGTAGCCGCCAAACAATCGGACTCTCGTCATGTCCGACTCTCGCGGGAGTTCTCATCGCCGCAAGTTCCGGCTGAATCAGAAGGCGACGGGAAGCCTTGGGTGGAATCTCACAGGGAACGCCAGCTGGGGTCACGAGAATCGCGGTAGCTTCATCCTCCACGAAGATGGCGTCAACGTGGGCTGGCTTCTCTCCCCGATTCCTGACGATGATCTCTATGTTCGCTTCTTTCCACGCAGGCGGGGTATTAGCTTCGTCCAGGAAAAGAGTGCCATGGGTATCCGCGCCTTGAGCCGAGGCGGCGTACGTCATAACCGCGTCAACCTTGATGTCCGGCCGGTCGCGTATAGCACTGAGAATCCTCTCCACGGCGAGGATGGTCGATAGAACGGCGCCCCAGATGGCCAGGAACAATTGTTCGGGTGTCATTTCGCTTTACTCTCCAGTTTGCGCTTAATGATGAGGCGGGCGTACGTCGACTTAAGAACACCATTAGCGACTACCGCACCGCGGCGAATAGATCCCCAGCGTTTGGAACATCATCGTCAGTGTACGTTTTGGTTTTTAATCCAGAGTTGTTATCACGATCTGTGATACCAAGGATGCGAAATTGCTCGGGGTTGTATTTGTCAAGGAACGTGATTGGGACGCCCATCGCACCATCATAATCTGCAGGGATGTCGGCGACCTTGCTTACCTCAATCGCATCGTAGTTATCGTAAGTCGGATATTCCTCTGGAGAATATTTTTTGAAGAGGGTTAGTGGTTCGTGCCGCTTGGCGTGGTTCATGTTGGTGAACCAGCCAACGTTTCGGAACTTTACTAACCCGGTGCTTTTATCATATACACCTGAAGCGAACTCTCGAACTTTGCTGGAAGGAATTCGGAAATAGGCATTTCCAGCTGAAAAACCGACTCCCATCCAAAGTTTATTATCTTGAATGAGCTTGAATATTTCCTTGTAGGTGATGGCGTTCTTGGAGCCTACAATCAGGAACTTCTTGTCATGCTCTACGAGGAGCGAGACGAATTCGCGGAAAAGGGAGAAGGGCGGGTTGGTGACGACGACGTCGGCCCCTTTCAGAATCTCCACGCACTCGTCGCTGCGGAAGTCGCCGCCCTGGTCTAGGGGGCGGCTGGTGTTCGCGTCGTGGCGGAGGAGGTGCTTGATATCCTCTTCGGTGATCGCGCCGTCGCCGGTGAGGTCCTTCACCTCGTTAATCTCAACCACGTACGGCTCTTTCTTGTTGTACGGCTTCAATCCCTCCATCACTGCCAAGGGGAGCTGGCCGCCGACGATCGGGGAGCCGCCGTAGCTGGTGGTGATCAGCTTCTTTAGGCCAAGTGAGTTAAAGTTGAGGGCGAAATATTTGAAGAAGTTGCTCTCGTAAGGATCGTCGCAGTTGCAGAGCACGACTTTTCCGCGCAGATGCTCCTTGTAGTGCTTGAGCTCGTTCGCGATGTCCTCCATCTGCGTATAGAACTCGTCCTGCTTCGCGGCCTTGGCGCTGGAAAGGGTGCGATTGCCAGAAGTGGTAGACGTGCGTCCAGCGGGCATATGCCCTATTATGCCAAAAAGCGACTCGGTTGTCCAGCCTCGTGTGGAGGCGGCTCAGGGGCTGGGGGCCTACGGTTCCGGGGATGTTTTTCATGCCTTGTATGTTGATCCCTACTTCTCAAGCTTCGCTTGCGAACCAGGCTTTTGCAAACTTCCCGATGCAAGCTTGAGGCTTCGTCCCTTGCCGCAATTGTTAGCGCCATCGGCTCCGTCCTCCTGAAAAGCCTCAGGCCTGGGGTGCCGCAGTCCTTGGGGCCGGGTGTCTTGCGAGGTCTGAGGCATGTGTAAGGTTTTCGAACCCCCACCCCTGCCCCTCCCCCGCACGGGCACGATCATCCCGGCGGGCGGAGGGGTTCTCGGAGTGCGTGATCGGCGATTGGGCCGGTTTCGTCCTCGTTTTAACCTGATCGAGGCTCTACGGAGGAATTTTCGTCGCCGACGAAGGCTTCGTATTAATGCCCGGGGGTTCTGTTGACGTGCCCGGAGACTCCGTTGACGTCTTCGGAGATTCCGTATAGGTGCCCGGAAGTTCTGTTGACGTGTCCGGAGGTCTTGTTGTCGTGCCTGGAGGTTCTGTTGTGGTGGCCGAAGGCTTCAAATTGGAATACGGGAGACGGGGGTTGGGATTCAGAGATTTTGGGTTGAGGGTGCGGCTCCCTCCCCCAACCCCCTCCCTCAGTTTCCGCTTCGGGCCTCAGGCTGTTGTACGACGGGGGCCGAGAAACCGAGGGAGGGGACATGGGGCTCAGGCTGTTGTAAGCCGGGGGCCGGGAAACCGAGGGAGAGGGGAAGGGCAGACGCGATTGCAAGACGTGACCGGGAAACCGAGGAGTAAGCGAGTGGTGAGGCAGGCGGTAAGCTAAAGCCTGCGCAAAGGCGGCACAACAAACCTATGACAGAAGTGATCATGCCCAAAATGGGCGATGGAATGGAGGAGGGAACGCTCCTCGAATGGCTGAAGAAAGAGGGCGACAGCGTCAAGTCTGGCGAGGTGATCGGTACGATTCAAACCGACAAGGCGACGCTCGAACTCGAAGCTCCGGGAACGGGCAAGCTGAGCGGTGTGCTCATCCAGGGTGGGGACACCGTGCCAGTGGGCAAGCCGATCGCGATGCTTTTGAAGGAAGGAGAGAAGCTGCCAGAAGGCTGGGGCAATGGTGCCGCACCCGCCGCTGGAAAGCAGGCAGAGGCGACTCCTGCCGCAGAAGAGACGAAAGCTCCGACCGCAGATGTTGCTGATAAGGAGCAACCGAAAGCGGCGGAGCAAAGCGCCTTTACCGGTACCGCGGCAGGCAATACCTCGGGACGCATCAAGGCGAGCCCTCTTGCCAAGAAGATTGCGGCTGACAAAGGCATCGACCTCCGTTCGATCCAAGGTAGCGGGCCGGGTGGGCGCATCGTTGAAAAAGACGTCCAGCAGGCGAAGCCAGCCGCGGCCGCTCAGGGGGCGGTGGCGACTCGGCCGAGCGCCGCAGATCAGTCCATTTCCATCGGGCGACTTCGACAGATCACGGCTCAGCGTACGGCGCAGTCGAAGCAGCAAGTTCCGCACTTCTACGTGACGGTGGAGGTCGACGTGGAGCGTATCGTTCAGCTTCGCGCGATGTTTGAGGAAGAGGAGAGCGGCAAAGTCAGCATCAACGACTTTGTGGTCAAGGCCTGTGCCCTGGCCCTGCGCGACATGCCGGAAGTGAATGCCACTTTCGGTGGTGATGGGAAGTCGATCACGCAATACGGCGGGGTGCATGTCGGCATTGCGGCGGCGATCGATGAGGGGCTGACGGTGCCGGTGATTCGCGACGCCGATCAGCTAAGTTTGCGCCAGATATCCGCTCGGTCAAAGGATCTCGTGAAGCGGGCGAAAGACAACAAACTGACGATGGACGAGCTGAGCGGCTCGACGTTCTCGATCTCGAACATGGGGATGCTGGACGTCGACAACTTCATTGCGATCATCAATCAGCCGAACTCGGCGATTGTGGCGATTGCGTCGGCTCGTAAGAAGGTTGTGGTGGGTGACGATGATGAGGTTGAGATTCGCTGGAAGATGAACATCACCGCCTCCTTCGATCATCGGGTGGTCGATGGCGCGGTTGGTGCGAAATTTATCAACGTGGTTAAGAGCTACCTCGAAGCGCCTACGAAGCTGCTCGGCTGATGCTTGCGAGGGTGGTTTGAGTAGTGAGGGCTGAACCTGTCGCACTGGGAGATCGCATCATCGCCCGAGACGGGCGATGACACACATTGGCGGGACGCCAATGACACGTAGTCTTACGATTTTGTCGCGCCGGCGTTGATCCAAGCAGTGATCGCGGCGATCTCCGAATCGGGTAGCGGCGGTTGCCCCTTGGGCATTCTCTCGTGGCTGTCGGGCTGGAGGACTTTGACGATTTCGCTATTCGCACCGTCCCCCGGCTTGACGATCGCGCCATCTCGTCCACCTTTCATCACCGATTCGTATGTGCGGAGGTCTATTCCTTCCTTTCCGTTCTCGCCGTGGCATGCAATGCATTTTGTGTTGAAGATGTTTTGAACGGTTGCATATGCTGCTGCTGAGGCGGTGGGCTGGCTTTCTGGTTGGGCGGCGGTGGTGCTTTGCGTTGGGGGAGCGCTGTCACCGCTTTCCTTCTTCGGCTCTGACGAACAGCCATAGATTAGGATGCAGGACGAGAAGGCGATGAGTGCAAGTGATCGGATCATGTGAATGCAAATGTAACGGAAATTCGTTTCCCTTGCAAGTCCCTAATCTGAGAAGGGAAGCGCGCCGCCCTCGCTCATCCATTTGAACTCTGATCGTTTACCCATCAGCTTCCAACTGCTTGGACACATAGACTCAAGCCAGTCGAGGGGTTCTCCTACCGGTTGCGGTTCGGCGGCAATCGTAAGGGCTCGCTTCATGGCCGCTTTAACCTTGGCATCGACGAGTTCGGGGTCGGAGACGACGAACAGTGCGGTGCCGCTCTCGGAGACGAGCCGCAGCCATTGGTCAACGAGTTCAAACGGGATGTTCTTGGTGAACGACACGATATCGGGATCGACTTCAAAGAAGGTGCGGTGCTGGGGGGCACGAAAGGCGAGGGTGTTCACTCCCATGCGTCGATTGCGGTTCCAGCTGTTACCGCTGGTGTCATCGCCGGTTCGCTGAAGTTCATGGGTTCCTGCAGTGAGATGGCCGCAGGTATTGCAACCGATGAGGGCAGCATTCCCGGCAGCATCCCGTATTGCTTGGTACAGATCGAGCAGGATTTCTGCGCTGGTTTTCGACTTGACCTGGGGTGCCCAATTGTCAGAGGTCAAAGAGGAGCCCATTTGGAATCCCCAGCGGCCGAAGAAATCCCAGCTCGTAAAATCGTGCTTGATCATCTGGTAACCCCAGCCAACCAACTTGCGAATCTCTTGCTTGACATGTTCCAGCACCTCTGGATTAGATGGGTCCATGGTGCCCTTGCCTCGGGCAAGCAGCCAACTTTCCGGTGTCTCCTTTAGGGGAGTGAGCGGTCGGAACCAAATGCCGGGCCGCACTCCGAGCTTCTTCAGCCGCTCAGCGAATGCTGCCATATCTCCAAAGCGGGGATTGCCGACCCAGGGTCCATAGCCAAACCGACCTTTATAGGGTCCCATCTGCCAACCCTCGTCGATCACACAAAATGGTCTGTTGCTGCTGCTGGATGAGAGCTCGGAAACCAATCCGGCGAGGGAGGCGAGTAGGTCAGCGCTGCTATTGCCGTAGGCAAAATTCCAATCGTTCGTTCCGTAGAATGGCTGTTGGGGAAGTCGTGGATTCGGGCACATTTGCTTACAAAAGGCACGCGTCGCAGCAAAAGCCGATTCGCCTTTGCCTTCTCGGCACACGATTTCGCAGACCTCGAGCCTTCGATCTCCCAGTTCGACGTCGGCACCGCCACTGCGCACATCCACCCACAGGCTGATTCCTTCCGCGTCGGCCATCCAGTAGCACATTGCCTTGGGGTGGGTCTTGACTCCGTAACCGTGGGTCCGCTCTCCATCGGTTGCCATGAAATACCAGGGCATGACTCGATTGGGTGCTTCGCCGCGCCATTCGAGGTCGGCATAGGAACGCTCCCAATGATCCCCGAGGAATTTCTGGATCGAGCTTAGGTTGCCTCTCCAGCGAACCTGGATGAGAGATACTCCGTTTCCATTTAGGGACAGAAGAGCGCGATCTTTTCGGACCTCCAAACCGATCTCGGCGTTTCCACCCTTCCACCGTGCGGGCTCATGGGAGCTCAGGGGAATCTCTTCATGCTTGGCGTTGAACGCGCGTGCGAGGTCCGGCTCCCGCAGGATACTGACAAAGCTCTCCCTCGCCTCTTTTCCCAAGAGACGAATCGGCGATGCGGCGATGGCTCCGGCGGCTGCGGTCTTGAAGAGGTCTCGACGACTTGGCTGCATGAGGGGAGGCTACCGCAAGTAGGTTAGCCTGATGCGGCTTGTTAGCGTCCTGAAAGCAAGCGACTAGCCTTTGTCGGCCTTTTCTGCCGAAGGGGCACGGGAGACGTAAACAAAATCGGCAAGGCCCCTTGAGACAGTGGCCGCTGCGTCGCTTTGAATCATGACGAGGGTGACTCCGTCGCCTCCTCCCCGAGTTCGCACACGCCAGTTAATGCCCTGGTGATAAAGAACGTGGCCGGAACCGGCGATCACGACGAATACTTGAGCGGCGTTGCCGCTTTGACGCATGTACTTCAAGGCTGAATCGGCCATTGCTTCATCCCAAAGAACCTGCGCGGCATACATGCGATCCATCGAAGCAGCATCTCCCATCGGATGGCCTCCAATGAGCGCATCATAAACTTGGCGATGTAGCTTGTTTGTCAGATCCATTTTTGGCGGCAGTTGGGCTTTCGCATCAGCGTCAAGACCTTCAAAACCGCTTCGCGCTACGGTCCTCACCCAATCACGCGGAATATTCAGTCCCCGCAGCGGAAGATGGCTCGTTCGAACGGCTTGGAAGACGGGCGAGTAGAACGAGAAATCGTAACCCCATTGACCCTTCCAGTCGCTCTTCGTGAGGAAGTCAGGCTCGTCGATGCCGCCAGACGACCAAAGGTCGAGCCAGGACTGCTTTGGCCGCTGGTACATTTCGAGGCCCACGGCGGTCTTCCGGCCTGCGCCCACCAGCGCCGAAATGACCTGAGCTTCCATCTCTTGGTGTGCGGTCGTGGCATGGTTCTCACCCAGGAACACCCAGCGCTTGCGAGCGCAGCTGCGGACAAAATCTGCCATGGTTGCAGGTCGATTGCTTCGCAGATCATAAAGCTGGCCAACCTGCACGGTGGCCTCTCCGGGCAATCCGATCGCAAGACGGTTGGGATCGGTCGAAGTCTGGGTTTGGACTGCTGGCATCATCGAAAGTGCCGCAAACAGGAAGAACATAGTTATGAGTGTAGCCGGTGCCTTTGGGCGGTATCTTTCCAATATGCGTTGGGCGCTGCCGCTTTTGGCAATTGTCGCGATGGGTTGCCATTCTGCTTTGCCGGATTCCCCGGCCGATCCTCCCGCTAAGGCAGCGTCTACAGAGCCGCAGCAGACCCTCCCGGTCGAAAAAAAGGATGAGCTTTATGAACAGCTGCACGGTGGCCTGTTCGCGGTTGGAGCGGCGGTTGAAAAGCTAGGTAAGGCGAGCGACCTGCTGCATAGCTTGGCCAAAAGTGCAGCAAGCGAGGACCGTGAAACGATAGCTGACATGACCGGCAGTGTCGACGATATCGGCGCTACGCTTGCCGACTTTGGCGAGGAAGGTCCAAGTGAGGAGGAGGTCAAAGCCGACCGTAAAAAATTCGCGGCAAAAAGAGCCAATATGGTCGACGCAATCCACGATGCGCTTCAGGACCTACGCGAGCAGGAAGGCATTGCGGCGAGCATGGAAGAAATGGGGCCAGCCGCGATAAAGAAGGACGCGGCTGCGCTCGATAAGCTGTTGAGCGGCGCGATCGACGACTTGGTTGGAGCGCTCGAAGAACTCGGAGCGGCTGACTCGGGAGCAGACCCAAACGCGCCTGACACCTCGGACACGAACGTCCCAGTTCCACCCGGCTACACTGCCGGGCGTGATGGCACATAAGCTGCTTACCGCGGGTCTAGGTTAAGCGTGAGAGTGTTCCACGTCTCGCCGGACCGATTGGCGCGACTACTGTACCCGGAGACTTTGGCGTTCCTCTTGGGGTTGACGGCATTATTGGTGGTGGTCAGTTTGCTCGTGCGGAGTCGGGCCGCGCTTACTCTCGATTTGAAA
>JAEVZK010000090.1 GCA_023392285.1 Armatimonadota bacterium
GATCCAGGCGGGCAAAGCACGGAGTTGGTAACCGCCACTCGAAATGAGTCTGGGTGGAACACGGATTTTCGTCGCAGCTACGCTATCGGCACCCTGGGGTTGAAGGAGTCCCTGTTTCCTGACGAGCGGCTCACCCCTTCCCAGTTGCTTTCCTCCATCCCCGCCATTGATGACCTTATCGGGCTCTGTTACCTTCCGAGAGAGGCTGGCGCTGCCGTAGTTCTCGGAGCGAGCGGAACGAACTTGATCTCAATTCGCGATCGCCTTGCCACGTGGCAGCCGGATCTGGTACACGGCGCTCGCTTGGATTATGAAGAGGTGAGTAAAGCGGTCAGCTGGTTGGGTCGCATGTCGGATCAGGAGCGGGCGGCGGTGGTTGGCATGGAGCGAGGCAGAGAAAAAACGATCCACCTGGGAGCGCTAATCCTCGAGCGATTCCTGTTCGCTTTACGAGTAGTTGAAGCATTTGTAAGCATTAGGGGGTGGCGACACGGAATTCTTGAGCAAGAATAACTTGCTGTGCAGCGTGACATTTCAAAAGTCGGATGGGCGGGATATCTAGGAATAAGCGCTCTCATCATCTGCTTCGGTGGCTATCTTGCCATGAACCGACCGGGGCCCGCTCCCGCTCCAGTCAAGTTTGTTGACGAGGCTCCAAGTCAATCCCCTGCGACTGCGCCTAACAAGGGCGAGGAAAAGGTGAGCCCCCTTTCGACCAGCAGCGAAGTCGTCATCCATATCACAGGGGCGGTCAAAGTTCACGGCCTTCTTCATATGCCCGGAACCGCTCGAGTCGATGATGCAATCCGAAAAGCTGGAGGAGCGACCGCTGACGCTGATCTCGACAGCATCAACTTGGCGGCCAAACTTGTCGATGGATCCCAACTGAGAGTTCCGAGGAAGAACGAGTCCCAAAGCATGGCGAACGTCGATGCAGCCTATCAAGCAGGCAACAATCCCGCGTATTCCTCGGATCGAGTCGCTGCGGATCGTCCTGGCGAGAGCAAGGCGGCAGCTGGAGCGAAGAAGAGTCCTTCGGGGCCTGTCAGCCTCAACACGGCGTCCGCAGTCCAGTTGCAATCGTTGCCCGGTGTTGGCCCGTCGACCGCACAAAAAATCCTTCAGTATCGGCAAGAGCACGGCGGCTTCAGCTCGGTCGACGAACTATTGGCGGTGAAGGGGATCGGGCCGAAGAAGCTGAAGGAGATGAGAAGGTTCCTGCGCCTTTAGCGCGCGCCCCTCACAAGCGAATAGAGTCCGCCCAAAGTCCAGCGATAAATTCGATCGTCGATGAGTGCCGATTTGGGCCGTGCGCCTTCCGTAAACAGCTTCCCTTTCAAGAAGAAGTAAGGAATCGATTCTTCGCGAGCGATTCGCACTTCACGATTCACATTCTCCGCTCGATGCGTCCACTCAGTGCAGATCACCAGGAGCTGCTCTACACGCTTGAGCCGCGCTCGCAAAGTCCCATCGTTTGCTGGATCCATCGAGGCCGCATCTGTTTTGTCGAAGATAACGAAGGGGGAATCGCCGCGGTGCGACTGCTTGAGCAGTTTCTTAAATAGTTTTTCGTCTCGTTGGAGGTCGTAGCTAGCGAACACTCGAATCTGACCCATTGCTGTAGACATGACGTTTGAACTGCGGGGAGGTTATGGTTTACCCAACATCCATCGGAATTCCTGCCTCACTGCACGCCAAAGCCCCTTCACGACTGCGAGAATCGGAGAGGTGTGAGTAAATGCGGCAGCGATTGCATAGAGCGACCGAAAGGAAAAGCTCTTCTCATTCGAGATCGCATAAATCGGCTCCCAATAATCTGGGCTCAATTTTCCTTTGAACGCTTCCAGCCCACCAAAGTTGTAAAAACGCTGGCCATGCGCACGAACCCATCTCAGCAGGATCTTGAGCCACAGCGGGTTCTCGAATTTGCTTGTGATGCCTTGCATCGAGAGGGGCACCAAGCCCATGGTTACGTAGTCTGCGCCATCTTTAGCCAGTGCTCGCATCGCATAATCGATCATACATTCGACTGTCCCGTTCACCGAGTCCTTTCCACGAGGAAATTGCTCCGTGAGCCAGCCATTGCGCAAAGGGATGGGAGAAACCAGCAAAAACGCCACGACCTTGTCATGCTGGCGTGCAACGAAGACTCTTCGGCCTTCCAAAAATGACAGCGTCTGCGGTTCGACTAAGAAATGAAGGGGAGGTAATCCGCGATCCCGCAGCCACTCTTCCAAGACTCGCTCGAGTTCGGGATGATTCGTGGCTTTGCCTGAATCCCACTCCTCTACAACCAGTCCCTTGTTGCGAGCTCGATTCAGCTGTGCTCTGATATTGGCATTCGCCTTGACAATCTCTGGCCAGTGCGATGGTTCCCATACCGGTTGAGAGCCGAGGACCACGGTGCTATATCCTGAGCAGTCGCTGAGAAGATGTTCGATTCGACCCGAAGCCCCAAAGTAGCAAACCTTGCAGCCTTGGACTCGCGATTCCTCCTCCCAAATTCCGATGATGCGCGAAATCTCGTCCTCCGCGCAAACGGGAGCTCCCGCAACTACTCGAGTGCGGTTTTTCTCTACATAAGCAATCACGGCTTCGGGAGAATCGTTAAACCATAAGGCCAGCCCTGGGTTGACGATCTGATAGCAAGTTGCATTCCAGCCGAATCTTTGAACCAGTTCGATGACCCTTTCTCGGACGCTCAACGTCTTCTCAGGATCGCTTGTATGCTGGAGTGATGGCATTCGATGTTGAAGGAATACTTCCCAAGATTAGATGCATTATGAGCGGAGGCAGTTCACAAGAGCTGCTAGATCTCATCCGAACGTCTGGAGATAGCGCTGACCAACTCACGCTGATTAGGCGGTGCATCAGTGGCATTGCTTTTGAGTTTTGGTCCGAAGATCTCGACCTGATGGTCGCCTTGGCATACGAGGCGTTACGAATTGCCGGAAGCGACGATGAGACTCTGCTCGAAACAGCGAACATTATTTGCTTTAACACTTCAGCAAATCTTGCCGACTGCTGGGGCGACGACTTTGAGAGAAGCTCTCGTCATTTCGAACATGGCTTGGCGTTTGCTGAAAAAGCCATTCTCCTAAGACACCGTCTTAGAAAGCCCCCGTCTTCTTTGGCCATGGCTTATTGGGCGAAAGGGAAACACTTGATGTCGCTCGGCAGAATGGCTGAAGCGCGAGCGGCAATGTTGGAATCCGCGCAACTGACCTGCGAGGATGAAATGTCAGACGGACACCTGATAGCCCGAGGCTATCTGGCGATCATAGACAATCACCGTGGCGCGGCGGAAAAGGTGGGTTCGGCGCTGAAAACACTTTTCTCGCAACGAACTCGGGCCGAGGATTGCAGGATCATTTCGGACCAATTGAAAATTGCTTGTCAAACCAGCGGATCAACTCTTGCCTCTGCCTTTGAGCTGGAGTAGGTCAGTTACGCCAAGTTGATCCATCTCAGCCAACAACTCCCTCAAAATAATCGGCACGCTCGCAGGTCCGCGATATACCCAGCCCGTATAGATTTGAGTTAGATCGGCACCCGCCTTCATCTTATCGAGCAAATCCTTACCTGTAAAGATTCCGCCGACCCCGATGATAGCCTTGTCTGAATCGAGGCTCCCTCGTAAACGGCGAATCACCTCCGTCGAGCGGTGCTGAACAGGAAGTCCAGAAAGCCCGCCGGCTTCAGATCGCCATACCGAGGTCAAATGCTCTCGCTTCACGGTGGTGTTCGTCGCGATGATTCCCGCGAGGTTCTCGGAATTGACAATTTCGGCGACTTCATCGAGGGCAGCATCCTCAAGATCCGGCGCAACCTTTACGAAAAGGGGTTTCGAGATCGCTGATTTAGCTGCGCTCACAATGTCCAAGAGCGGGGCCTTGTCTTGGAGGGTTCGAAGTCCCGGAGTGTTCGGAGATGAAACATTCATAACGTAGTAGTCGCCACTGCTACTAAGCAATTTGCAGCTCTCGTAATAATCGTCGGCAGCCTGTTCCAAGGGAGTAACCTTCGACTTTCCTAGGTTGACTCCTAGAGGAATTTTCGATCGGTGCGCCTTCACATTGGCAGCCACGCGCGCCGCTCCCAAATTGTTAAAGCCCATACGGTTGATGATCGCCTTATCTTCAGGAAGCCGGAATAGTCGTGGCACCGGATTTCCCGGCTGTGCGTGCCAAGTGATCGTTCCGATTTCTGCGAAGCCGAACCCGAGACCATGCCACCGATTCGTCGCGACACCATTCTTGTCAAACCCTGCAGCGAGACCTAGTGGATTCTCAAACTCGCATCCAAGAAGAGCCTGGCGCAGACGTGGGTCAGCAGTCCGGCCCACGCGGAAGAGGCCCTTGCTGATGAGGGTCATCGCTAGGTTGTGCGCCCGCTCGGGCGATAGAAAAAAAGCGAGCGGACGTACAATTCGTGAGTATAAGTCGAGCAACTAATTTGGCGCGAGGAACTTGGGATCGACGTCGGTAAAACCCCAATCCTTTAGCTGTCGTGCCCACTCGGAAAGGTTGTCCTTAGAGACACGCACAAGCGGCATCTTGTTGATCTGAGGCACATCCTTCTTGTTTGCCACATGATCGATGATGATCTTCACGCTCTCGTACCCCCACTTATAGGTGGGTTGGGCGAGGAGAACCGGAGCGATCCCCTTCTCAACATAGACGAGTTCTACGGGGAGGGCATCGACTGCGACCACCTTCACCTTTGCTGGATTCAGGTCGGTTAAGAGGCTCTTCGCAAAGAGGGGCCAGCCTCCGACCATCGCCCAACCATTGATCTCTGGATGAGCGCTCATTTCCTGCATCACCGCCTGACTTGCATCTTCGGGCGTTTCCGGATGGTTGACCACGTCGACGATTTTGATGCCGGATTTGGCGGCTTCCTCTTTCACAGCTTGAACTCGCTTCTGGAGGTTTGGAGCGTTCTGGTTGCCCGCGAGAATCGCAACGTTCCCTTTTCCCCCGAGCTGCTCAGCGAGCTCTTTCATCACTAACGTGCCCGTCTCGGCATCGTCGACGCCGTAGAATGCAAAGCGCTTGGAGTCTGGCGCGTCAGAGTCGAATGTCATCACCGGAATTCCGGCCGCAACCGCGTCATCGATCGCGCCGTTCACTTTGGAAGCATCCGAACAAGAAATGAGGATCGCGTCGCTGTGCTGAGTGATCGCCTGCTGGATGCGCTGAGCCTGAACGGTGCCATCTTCCTTCTCCGGCGTCTGCCAATCGATCTTGATGTCCAGATTATTGCTGGGGCCCAAATCCTTGGCCGCCGCTTGGGCCCCACTCAGGGCCGAGAGGAACACGGGATTACTCGTGCTCTTCGCGATCATGGTGATCGTAAAAGTCTTCTTTGCCCCGCCAGTAGGATTTGCCGCTTCCGAACTTGCAGTACTGCCCGTTGAACCGGAGCTGCCGCAACCGGCGATTGCCATCCCAGCCACAGCCACCAACAAAATGCCCTTTCTAAACATCCAACCTCCAAGGCGAACCAGTCGCCCTACTCACTATGCATCTTGCAGTTTCTTTTCTGCAACGGGCGAGCGCCGAATCGAGACTTCTCCGGTGAGTTTTCGGACCGGCACGCTAATGTCGATCGCTTCTTCATTGAAGCGGCGATAGAGTTGGCGGATGAATGCATTCTTGGTCTCGGAGGTTCGGCTGTTGCTCAAGACACGCAGGACGACTCGAAAATTGATCGTCGAGTCACCGAACTCATCCCAAAGGAGGGCAGGCTTGAAATCACGGTCTGCCCCGCCCGCCGTCTTTTGCACATTCTCCGCAACTTCCAGGGCCACTGCTTCCACTTGCTCTAGATCGCTTCCATAAGCGACTCCGCATGGAAGGTACAGGCGGATCGGCGATTGAGGGTAATCGTTGTTGGTGACGATCGAATTTGCCAGTTTGCTGTTTGGCACGATGATCATCGACTCGCGGAATGGCCGAATACGAGTCGTTCTCCAACCAACCGATTCGACAAAACCTTCAAGTCCGCCATCCAACACCACGTAGTCGCCGGGACGAACGGGCTTATCTACCGCGATGATGATGCCTGAAAAATAATTGCTCAGCGTGTCCTGAAGCGCAAGTGCAACGGCCAAGCCAGCCACTCCGAGAGACGCGAGGATCGGCCCGATTTCGATATCGAACTGATTGAGTACCGTGATGCCAGCCAGTACGGCGAAAACGGCCGCGCAGATCTTCCGAATGAGAATCGCGCTGCCCGAGTCAGCACGCGTCGTCGCATAACGTACTCCGTACAGCAAAATCCGATAGACGACGAAGAACACGGTTAGAGTCGAGGCCGCCTTAATCCAGGTTTCCAGAACCGACCAATGGAAGGTGTTTAGCCCAAACGCGGTTTCGTTCCTCGCCACAAGCGACGCGATATAAATTCCGATCAGCCAAGCCTCCACCATGACCGGGAGACGAATTCCATGGAAAACGGTGGAATGGACCGGCCGCTCCTGCACTTTCGCCATCCGGACAGCTAGCCTCTTCAGCAGGAAATGGCTGATCAGAAAGCCGATGGAAACCGGGATCGCCACCGCGAGACATAACTGGATAATAGTGGCGACAGGCATGTCTATAGTTGTCCTCAGCCCTCAATGTGTTCCAAACTGGGGTTCAGTTCTCGCGCGTCTGAATCAACGATCTGAAATCGAGTAACGTCCTAAAATAAGCCGATGGATCAAAATCGCACGCAGATGCTCAACCAAGATCCGAACCGCACCCAATTGGGTGCGCCGCCCCTAAGCGATCCAAACCGGACGATCATGGGAACTGCTCCGACGCTCAACGCGACGGTGACGATCAAACCCGTTCAGTGCCCAGTTTGCAAGACGTTTAATCCTGCGGGACACATGTTCTGCATCGATTGCGGCCTGATTTTCGACCGTGCCCTGCCAGACGACGCGTTTGGAGCACCCGCCATCCAGTTACCGCAGCTCGTTGAGCAGTCTGGACGCGAACATGCCGTCCGCCCCGGTACGAATTCCATTGGTCGCGAGGGCGATATCACGATTGTGGACGGAAAGGTTAGCCGACGACATGCCCAAGTTGGCAGCGACAACGGTGTCCTCACTCTCGAAGACCTAGGATCGACGAATGGCACCAAGGTGAACGGAACACCTTTGGCTCCGGGCGAGAAGGTCACCCTGAAGTCAGGCGATACCATATCCCTCGGCGGAATCGAACTCAAGCTGTCCCTTCCAGGAACAGGAGGAGGCAACGTGACTCAGGCATTCTCGTCGAACAAAACCGCTGCGATCGCCACCCCTCCGAAAGTGGAAGTTCCTCCTGCCAAACTGGTTGGAGAAGGCAAAGAATTTCCTTTGAAGCGAGGAATCAACACCTTCGGACGGAAGGCGGACAACGATGTTCAAATCGCCGACCCTTACGTCAGTGGCCGACACGGAACGATCGAAGTCGATACGGATGGGCTCTTCATCACCGATACCGGGAGCACGAACGGTACAAACCTTAACGACGCGAAGCTATCTCCAAACATGCGAACGGCGATTACGACCGATGACACCATTCGGCTTGGCAGCTTGGAATTTCGCATCACCGTCAATACGGACGAACTGAACTAATGGATGAAATCACCGCTGAATATGCCTCGGAGCAGCTAAGTCCTGCCCAAGCATTAACTCATCGCCATCGAATTACGATCGCCTGCAAAACTGACTTGGGGAGAGTCCGCGAGAACAATGAGGACAAGTTCGAATTCTTTGTCTCGGAAGATGAGCGCACCCTTGCCAGCCGTGGAGACGTCTTCGTCGTCTGCGATGGAATGGGAGGCGCCGCAGCCGGCCAGATCGCCAGCGAAATCGCAGCCAAGACCTTTATCGACGTTTATCTGCATCACCCTTCGGAAGACCCGAAGGTGGCGATGAATGCCGCCGTGACTGCAGGAAATCGCTACGTCACCGACAACGCCAGAGCGATTCCCGCCCGCCGGGGCATGGGCACCACTCTGAGCGCCATCATCCTGCTGAACGGGCAACTGTTCACGGTACAGGTGGGAGACTCACGCATTTACCGCTTGCGACAAGGCGAACTGCTGATGATGACCCAAGACCACACTTGGGTGGACGAGCAGATAAGGGCCGGGATTCTGACAAAGGAGCAGGGCGAAAATCATCCCTATAAGCATGTGATCACTCGCGCGATCGGAACCGAAGGTGAAGTCGTTCCAGACGTCGAGCAGCACGATCTAAAGCCGGGAGATCTATATCTCATCTGTTCCGATGGTCTCACCAACCATGTGGACGACGAGAGCCTCGCCCGAACGATGAGCCAGGGTTCGCCGAGCGACGTGGCGTGGAAGCTCGTGGGCCAAGCTTTGCAGGGAGGCGGCAGTGACAACTGCACGGTGCTGGTGCTTCGAATCGATGAGCTAGAAGAAGTTTAAGCGTGTACACTTGGCCGGAATGGCTGAATACGTAACAAGCGTCGGCATGGAGGTTCATGCCGAGCTCAGCACGCGCTCTAAAATGTTCTGCCGATGTCCCGTTGGCTTCGGCGGAGAGCCCAACACGCGTGTTTGCCCGATCTGCTTGGGAATGCCTGGCACCCTGCCCGTACCGAATAAATCTGCCGTAGAAATGGTGATCCGAACGGCGTTAGCTCTGAACTGTCAAATTACCCTCTACTCCGACTTTCAAAGGAAAAACTACTTCTACCCAGACCTTCCAAAGGGGTACCAGGTGAGCCAGTACACCTCACCGCTGGGACACAGCGGTTTTCTTGAAATTCCTGCTAAGAATGGGGGAACGAAGAAAATCGGTATCCGGAGAGTCCACCTCGAAGAGGACACTGGAAAGCTGATGCACCTGCCTAATGGCGGTTCCGGAGTCGATTACAATCGCGCCGGAGTTCCGCTCATGGAAATCGTCACCGAATTTCCGCCCGACATCAACGATCCCGAAGAAGCCAAGGAGTATCTTGTCCAGCTTCGGCAAATTCTTATCTATCTTGGTGTCTGTGACGGCAAGATGGAAGAAGGATCGATGAGAGCCGAACCGAATGTCAGCGTGAGGCCCAGTGGGAGCGAGAAGCTGGGGACGAAGACCGAGCTGAAGAACTTGGGCTCATTTCGTTCTGTTCAGCTGGGCGTCAATTTCGAAGCGGCCAGGCAAGCCGACCTTCTTGAGAAGGGCATCGCCGTTAATCAGGAAACAAGAGGGTGGAACGAACAGAAGGGCGAAAGTTATCTCATGAGGATCAAGGAGACGGAAAACGACTATCGGTACTTTCCCGACCCGGACCTCGTACCCATGAGGTTTACCGCCACCGATGTTGAACGGCTCCGTAAAACCTTGCCAGAACTACCTCTTGCGAAGCGTCAGCGTTACCAAGCCAACCTTGGTCTAAGTGACTATGACGCTACCGTCCTCACTTCCGATCTCGATCTTAGCGCTTACTTTGAAGCTGCCGTCGCCGCTGGAGGCGATCCGAAACTGGTATGCAACTGGATTACCCAGGATTTTGCCGCACTGCTGAACCAAAGTGGCGAGACCCCGCAATCGAGCAAAATCGCACCCAAACAGCTGGTTGAGCTCGTCTCCATGATCACCAAAGGCACAATCTCGGGCAAGATCGCCAAAGAAATTTTCCCAGAAATGTTCGCCACCGGAAAATCAGCTCAGGATGTAGTGACCGAAAAGGGTTTGACCCAAATCAGCGATCCCGCGGCCATCGTCGATCAGGTCCGCGCTGTGCTTCAATCTCACGGCGATGTCGTCGCAAAATACAAATCTGGGCAAACCAATGTCAAGGGCTTCCTCGTCGGACAAGTAATGAAAGCAATGGCAGGTAGAGCCAACCCGGGCTTGGTACAAAAAATCATTGCCGAGGAGCTCGACGCTTAATGCTTGCCGCCCTTGCTTCCCTGGTTTTGCTCCAAATCACCGCTTCGGCTCCCGCGCAATCGCGAACGAATCGTGTCTGGGCCCGGGTAGAGCAGCGCCTTGCGCAACAGAACGACGTTTGGTTCAAAGATGGCGAATTTCTCAAGAACGTGCAGCTCCTGAAGTTCTCGTTTGAAATAAATCCTCACAGCTACGACGTGGCCACCAACCTTGGCTGGATGCAGGAGAACGTTGAGAAATACGACGAGGCTCTTGCGACCTACATCCGTTACAAAAACGAAAACCCAAAGGACAAGGATTCGGCCCTTCCCGAAGCGAACTTTTATTTTATGCGTAAAGCCTATGCCAAGGTGGTCCCGTTGCTCGAGCCGAGAATCAAGCTGGATCCACATGCAAACTGCTATCGTTTGCTGGCGCATTCCTACGAGCGGCTGGGCCTTCTCAAAGACTCGAAGCGCGTATGGGATCTGTATTTGAGTCGCCATGCGGACGACGAAGCCGCGAAGTTGAACTTGAAGCGGGTTGAGAAGAAGCTGAAAGGCGGATCCTGAACCACGTTTTTAACTTTTTCCCAAAAAAAGTTAATAGAACGCTAAAGCTTTTCCAAATCCCGCCGATAAGAACTGTGGCGGTATTCGCCCTGGTAGAAAAACTGGGGTAAATCAAAAATGCCGCGAAAAGGGAAAGCGGATGGAACGCATCAAACCAAGTGATTTAGAAAACGCAGAGCTTAAGAAAGCTGTACGCGGCTATGACGTCGTCGAGGTCCACAAGTTGCTTCAGAAGGCAGCTCAGGAGATCGCGACCCTGAACTATGAGATTCGACAGCTCAAGTCGGAGAATGAGAAGCTCAACCCGCTCCAAGAGCAGGCAAGCACTCTGTCCGACGTCATCGTGATGGCTCAAAAGTCAGCCGACGAGAAGCTTGAGAAGGCTCGACGCGAAGGCGACAAGATCATTAGCGCAGCTCGACGTGAGGCCGATCACATCATTTCGGACGCTCATCGAAATGCCGAAGAGACTGAGAAGCAGCACAAGTCTCGCCTCAACGACCTGAAGTGGGCCATCGAGCGCACCGCGGTTGAGAAGGAGAAGATCGTGCAGACCTACAAGATGTTCTTGTCGGATCAGCTCGAATCGATCGAGAACACTGCTCGCAAATATGTCACCCTGGCCGTCGTGCAAGGCACCTACCTTGAGAACGAGACCGAGGACGAGTCAGAGACGGAAGTCAGCTTCCTTTCCGACACGACCTGCGACGACGAGGAAGAATACACCTACAAGTACGATACGGCGGTCGAGGCCTGAGCGAACAGGCGCGACTCCAGGTGCGGGTGACTCCCCGCAGCAGTCGGAATCGCGCCGAGCTAGTGGAAGACGGCACCGTTAAGGTGTGGACTACCGCTTCCCCCACGGATGGCCAGGCTAATCTGGCCATCTGTGAAATCCTCGCCCAGAAACTCGGCTTGCCAAAGTCAGCAGTTTTTGTCGAGAGAGGTCAGACCTCTCGCAATAAAACAGTCATCGCTCAGGGCCTCTCGCAAGAGAAGGCCCTTTCTCGCTTAAACGTCTGAATTAAATAAATCGCAGTGAATTGCGTTCGCGAGTCGCATGATCCAAGGTGCCGGAATAACTAAAGCTCGCGCGCAGCACTTTCGCGGATCGTCTCCACCAGCCGATTATCGATGGCCTTCTGCGTCATAAGGAGCGCATTTTTGATCGCTTTCGCATTACTGCGGCCGTGGCAGATCGTACACAATCCGTTGAGCCCCAACAAGGGAGAACCGCCTACTTCCGCATAGTCCATGCGCTTTCGCAGAGGCGCCATCACCTTCTTGAGCGGAGCATAAGCTAGCCGCAGTATGGGATGGGTGGGAATTTGCTGTTTGATCATCTGAATGATCAGCTCAGCCACGCCTTCAGAAGTCTTTAGAACCGTGTTTCCGACGAATGCATCGCAAACCACCACGTCGACGGGTTTCGAATACATGTCCTTCCCCTCGATATTCCCCGCAAACCAGGCATGCTTCTGAAGCAGCTTATACGACTGCTTTGCGAACGCATTCCCCTTGCCTTCCTCTTCCCCAATATTGAGGAGATGCACCTTAGGGTTGGGGTGCCCCATCACCTTCTCCGAGTAGGCGCGGCCCATAATGGCGAACTCTACGAGATGCTCGGGATCGACGTCCGGGCTCGCTCCCGCGTCGAGGAGCAAAAACTCGCCGTGGAGGTTGGGTATCTGACTGGCGATCGCGGGACGATGAACCTTCTCAATTTGCCGCCAAATGAGGAGACATGTTGCGCTGCACGCTCCGGTGTTGCCCGCGGAAACGAACGCGTCAGCTCGCCCATCTTTCACCAATTGCGCTCCCACAATGATCGAAGAATCCTTTTTCCGCCGGTAGGCCTCAAGAGGTTTTTCGTCCATATCGACGCATTCGCTCGCCGGCACAACTTCAATGTTTGCGGGAACTTCAGTGGGAAGGTGCGACTCTACAATTTCTCTTTGCCCGACCAGCAAAAGTTTGCCTTTCAATGCCGGGGCTGCCTCCAGAGCGCCCCGGATGATTTCCGAGGGGGCGTGATCACCGCCCATGGCATCAAGCGCGATGCTCAACCGACGATCCTCAATCGTAAGTTCAGGATCATTCGCTGTCTTCCTCAGGATGTTTAAATTGCGAAAGCTGTTGCAAGGCGGATGGCGCACGATTGCCACCCTGTCCAAGACTTTCTCTGGCCGCGGCGACCGGACATGGACCGTCCCAACCATACTCGCAAAGCGGCTGCAAAGGCAGAGCAAGTAGAAGCGCTTGCCGGAGCATCTGCTCGACAATCAGATGGTTGCCCTCAAAGAGGGGAAACGGCTCATCGCTCACCACCCGAGCATAATCTTGAGGATTGAAGCTGCTCGGGACGCCCTCGACAGGGAACTGCTCCTCGATCTCAAAGGAGATATCCCGCTCCAGCGGACTCGTACAGCGCGCGCACTCAAGCACCGCTCGCGTCTTGAATTCGCCGGTGATCAGCAGAATGTTGCCGGTACTCACTGCCTCCAGAAAGCCGCTGAGAGGGGCCAGTAAGTCGATTTCCTCTTCGTCAGGAAGCTCCGTCTCGATGTCGACGGCAACTTTTCTTCCCGGATGTTGAAGCACATCGTTCAGATCAAGGAAATCATCCCGTCTCATGGATGCATTCGAGTCTACCTTTCGACAAAATTTCAATTACAAGTGGCATGTTAGCCGGAGACTGCGCGTAAAGTGAAGAAGCGTCTAAGCGGGGAGCGGCAAGGCAGAGCTAAAAAAGTGGCAAGGTTCAAGAACTTGCCAACTTTTATGAGGTGAGGCACCGTCACCACAATTGCGCAGATAATTGCTATACTTACGCGAGTTGAACCGCGTTGGTTTGAATTTTAAGAACGTTCTGAGGTGTATCGATTTTGAAAAAGTGGGCTTTTGCATTAGCGGCCGGGATCATCATTGTAGCTGGCTGCGGAGGCGGAGGTGGAACTTCGAGCAGCGGCGGAGGCAATGGGTCGACGAGCGGTAACGGTGATTCGACCGCGTTCGTCTCCATCCCAAATGTGCCTGGCCAATTGCAGCATGTTTATCTTAGTGGACAGGGCCGAGCTCCTGGCGACGAGACGGCGGTGCTTCGCCGAGTTCGTGAAGAAGACAGTTTTGGCGTTGTCGAATCCCAGTTAAGTCCTGAGGTTCGTGTGCTGTTGAATGGCTATACCGCCAACGCACGCATTCAGGATCTTCCCACCAACAACTCACGCGCGTTCGATTCCTATAACCTGATCGTCGACGAGATCAGCGTCGCAACCGGCTCAGGCGGATCTAACACTATCGGCAATGGCAACAGCCCGGTCATCGACGCATCCTTCCCTGCCGACATTCGAGTCTATCCGGGCCGTCAGACAAGCATTTCAGTTCGATTGGATGACGCGATGATCACCAACGATGGCGTTCACGTCACGTTTGACTCCAATCTCTTCAACCTTGCGAATCTCGATCCGGTCACCGGCAAGATGCAGGGGCTCTTCAGCGACTTCGTCTATTTCGATATCTCTGGCCTTTCTTCTTCTGCACAGCCTGACCTTCCGGATGGTTCGGGTAAGGCAACTGCGATTTTCGTCAGCGGCGATAACTTCGGCATGGGTGTGAAGTCGAACGCGATCAATGATCCCAACCCTAAGGCTCTGTTTGTTCTCACGCCGACCGGTTTCGTCGAAGGAACGCATATCGGAGAGAGAACGCTCGGCGGCAATTACCTCCCCGGGACGTACACCCTGGTTCAGCCAGATCCTCGACCGCCATTTGATCCAGACGCACGCATCACCGCGATGATGGGCATCTACAAGAGCTTCAATCAGACGATCGCTGGCACGGGAGCAGGCACGAACGGCTTCGAGCTCATCGCCTTCCCGAACCAGGAGGACGATGGACTGGATGACGCGATCGCTGTGAACATCGTCAACGGCCAAGTTACCGCGATGTATTTCGGCTTCATGAATCTTAATGCAGGCACGATCAGCCTGTTCCCGATTGATCAGCTGGATACCCCCGAGGACACCTCGAACGAAGTCACCGGAACGATCACCTCGATGCTCAACGGAAGCGGCGGATCCACCACCGACGTATCTCTCGCTCGATCTGGCCGGTTCACGCTCAACGCCACCAATTTGCCCGCGACCTTCAACGCCGCTGGCAGATTCATCGTCTATCGTAGATGATCAAGCCGCTCCTCGCTGGAACCGAAACCGAATATGGGTTTACGGTTGAAGGCAGGGGAGCTGCGGACCAAATCGACGATGCCAAAGCACTCGTCCGGAGTTTTCCCGGCGAGTGCTTTGTTGGTTGGGATTATCGGTACGAGTCGCCTCGCGCCGACATTCGTGGTTTCAAGCTGGAGAATCTCGCATTTGATCCCGAAGACGCAAAATTCGATCTGGGCCGGCAGCACGGGCGCGATGCCGATGTCCGTGCCGATCGTGTCCTCATCAACGGCGCACGGTTCTACAACGACCACGGGCACCCGGAATACTCCACCCCGGAATGCTGGTCACTCTCAGAATTAGTTCGACAAGATCGGATCGGCGAAGCCGTGGTCTTGTCGGCGGCGCGAGCTTACAGCGAAAATATCGGCCGCTCGGTGAAAGTCTTTAAGAACAATACGGACTTCCATGGAGCTTCTTACGGGTCGCATGAGAGCTATCTCGTCTCGCGCTCAATGCCTTGGGAGGAAGTCTACGCTGCAATTCTTCCCCTGCTGATCTGCCGCCAAATCCTCACTGGCGCAGGAAAGGTCGGAAGCGAGGTTGGACCTCCCTGCGAATATCAGATCAGTCAGCGCAGCGACTTCTTCGTGGAACCGATCAACACCGAGACCCTGTACCGGCGGCCTATCTTCAACACGCGCGACGAACCCCACGCCGATCCGCGGCACTTCCTCCGGCTCCACGTCATTTCAGGTGACGCAAACATGATCGAGTCGTGTACGGCTCGAAAAGTTGGTCTGGTGAAGCTTGGCTTGTACTTGGCAGAGGCTGGAGCGGCTCCAAGCTGGTCGATTAAAGATCCCGTGAGGGCTTTCCAGGGGATCAGCCGCGATCAATCCCACTGTTTTGAAGTATCCCTTGAAAGCGGGAGTTGGAGCACGGCAGCTGAAATATTGGAATCTTATTTCGCAGCCGCCGAGCACCTCTTGGAACTCGACTCGGACATGGCATGGCTGATCAACGACTGCCGTCGCTTAATGGCGGTAGGTCCAGATTCCGCCGAGTTTGCGCGTCACGTCGATTGGGCCGCGAAGCAGCACATGTTGCGTAGCTTCCTAGAGGCCGAGGGCGGCAAATGGGATAACGCGCACTTACAGGCTTTCGATCTCGAATACCACAACGTCGATCGGGGAGAGGGGCTGTATTATGCCTTGGCGGATATGGGCACCGCTGAGGAACCATCAGTAGGCGTTGACGCGGCACTGTCGCTGACCGAACGCGGCAGAGCCTACGTGAGAGGTTTGGCAGTCGGAAAATTCGGATCATCGCTACAAACGTTGAGTTGGAGTTCGCTTTCCTTCGATGTCAATGGCAACGTTGTCGAAGTCGAATTGGCTCCAGATAAAATCTACAGCGGGCAACTCGGAAATGCTTCTGGCGTAGAAAACTTCATTCATGAATTGCAATCTGATTCAGTTGAACGATAGCGATCGACTCACGAAGCCGGTATCGCCAGCGCCTGGAAAGCGGCTCGGAGATGAATCGGGGCCTTCCACCCCCAACATTAACAAGCCCGACGGTGGAAACGAGTTGCTGCGGCGCATGAAGAGGGTTGATCCTGATCAGGCGAAGAAGTATAGGCAGCGTTCTGGCGAATGATCAGCGTTAAGGCGCGAACGTTCAGCGACCTTGTGGCAGATCGGCCGACTCAAAGCGCGGCGCTACCCGAGGGACTAGAAGTTCACGGCACAACCGTCATCGCCCTCAGGTTCGATCAAGGAGTCCTCACGTTAGCCGACCGAAGGGCGACTGCTGGGAACCTGATCATGTACGATCAAGCGGAAAAAATCATTCCGCTCGATGATCACACGGTGGTGGCGATCAGCGGAGCTTTCGCTCGGTCAGTCGAAGTTTGCCGATTTCTCAAGCACTCCTTCAAGTATTATCGGCGCACCGTACTCCACGAACTATCCTTGGAGGGCAAGCTGACAGAGATTTCGAGAGCTCTCGCCGGGAACGCTCCCATGGCTGCTCAAGGGATCGGCGTCTTCCTTCCCATCGTGGCAGCGTACGATGATCGGGCCGACTCTTTCGGTGTCTATTTCTTCGACGGCGCAGGCGCGAGGTTCCAGAACGGCTCGTACGCTTGTGCGGGGTCGGGATCTGAACGAATCCGCGGCGTGTTCGAGTACATCGCGCGTGAGAAGGGCCACTTTGAGACAAGGCCGCTCGCCGAAGTGCTCAACGACGGGCTGCAGATGCTTGATATAGCGGCCGATCTGGATTCGGCGACGGGTGGGTTCAACAAAATCCAGCCGGTCACCAGAGTGCTGACTCGAGAAGGAAACTATGAAATTCCCGCAGACGTGCTCACGGCTGCGGTGAATCGAGTCCTCGGCAGGTAGGAGGAATCTTAAAATTCCTCCTACAGTTCAAACCTTTTAGAAGCGGTAGCCGACGGTGAAGGTCGCCCCAGAAGCGGTGATGTGATCCTGAGTCGTGTCGCTAATGAACACGGTGCCTTCCAGGAACGTGCGCTCGCCAAGCGTGGTTCCGACTGAACCTCGAACCATCCAGCGACCCTGAGCCTTTGGATGCTCGACGAATACGGTGCCGACTCCGACCGAGAAGAACGAACGGCCCTGTCCGCCAAAGAGGCTGGAGCCGGGTCCGCCCCAGAAGCGCTGGTTGATCGCCAATGGGAAAACGTTGATGCTGCTGTTCGTCGTGCGGAACATCCAATCTGCGGTCAAGAACGTCTCCGAACCTCGGAACAGGTTTGAACCCAAACTGTACTCGACGCCAAGCGATCCCCAGATCGTATCGACATCTGAAAGGTCGTTATCGAAAGGCAGGAATAATCCCCCCTTGACTGAGAAGCCATAAGGGTAGTAGTCCGTGTCTCGAGTAACTTGGCCCATTGCAGAGGAGCCGAGCAGAATGGCGCCCACTGTTACGGCAATAAATAGTGTCTTTGTCATATCCTCAAATTCCTCAGTCGTCGAAGCTCGACTGCAAACAACCTATTCTACTTTTTATCGATGGTCAGGTCAAATTCATTGTTCGGTTTCATTTGCAACGGCTACAATCCCGTATGAATGCGGTCAAGGCTCAAGTCGATCGGTCTGTGCTCATCGTGGTTGATCTTCAGCCCAAGTTCCTGGCCGGAATTTATGAGCGGGAGCGCGTGCTGGCCCACTCAAAATTCCTGATCCAGGTGGCAAATTTGCTCTCTGTCCCCGTTATCGTCACTGAGCAGAATCGTGAAAGGATGGGCAGTACCGAGGAGGAGGTCAGCCAGCTGATCGGCCGTGAGGCCATTCCCAAGATGAGCTTTAGCTGTTGCGGATCAGAAGATTTCAACGAAGCGATGGTACAAGCTCGCCGCACCCAGGCGATACTCGTCGGGATTGAAACTCATATCTGCGTGAGTCAAACCGCCGTCGATCTGATCAATCGCGACATACAGGTCATTGTGTGTCCAGATGCAGTCTCGGCGCGAACGCTGGAAATGCATAAGCTGGGAATGGAGCGCGTACGAGACGCGGGGGCGTGGCCGCTCCATTCCGAGTCAGTGGCCTACGAATGGCTCGGCACCGCCGACAGCCCCCATTTTCGCAGCATGCTGAATTTGGTCAAACAAGTGAATGGGTAATGCCATCTTCATCCTGTTACTATAAGTAAATGAGTTTGTCCGCGAAACAGCGAAGTTCGCGGACAACCGGCGAGCCTCGTCGAGTACGGGGCCGTGCTTTTGCCATCGGCCTGTTCCTCTGCCTACCCGTGGCATGGCTGTGCGTTACGGCGCCAAGCTCTGCGATCTTCTCCCTTCCTGTAGCGCCCATCAGCATGCTAATCGGGCTCCTGCTGGTCAATATCCCTCTGCGTCTCTTCCTTCCGAAGCTGGCCCTTACCCAATCCGATCTTATCGTCATCTTCGTGATCACGAGCGTCTGTGCCGCGATCAGCGGCGAGTGGGGGCGTATCGGACAGGCGCATCCTTACACCTTCGCCCTGAGAGCCGACACCGATCCCATGTCTCGCGACTACTTCCTGAAATATCTGCCCGAGAGTTCTACGATCAAGGATCCTACGCTCCTCAAGGACATGCTCACCGGCGGCAAGGATTTAGGCTATGTGTGGACCAAGCTGCCACTCTATTTGCCGAAATGGATTTTCTGGGGCGGGCTAATGTGTGCCGTGATGTTCGGCATGCTGTGCATCAATTCCCTCATGCGGGAGAGTTGGACGGAACGGGAGCGCCTGCCCTTTCCCCTCATTCAGCTGCCGATGGCGATGGTGGAGCACGGCGGCTCAGGACCCATGTGGAGAAGCCGCGCGATGTGGATCGCGTTCGGCGTGATGTTCGCCATCGACATGCTGAATGGCTTCAATTATCTCTATCCGAACTTGCCGTCCATCCCCGTAAAGGAGTACATCGACGTCCAGACGCTATTTAAGGAGCCGCCGCTCAGCAACATGGGTCAATTTTCGATCTCCCTATACCCCTTTATGGCGGCAATCGGGGTCTTCATGGCGAATGATCTCATCTTCAGCGTCATCCTGTTCTTTCTTCTCCGCAAGGCAACCCACATTGCTCTCGCCACCTACGGAATTCCGCAGGAAACCTTCTCCGGTTCAGCGGTCAATCCTGGGCCGCCCTATTTCGATGAACAAAGTTGGGGCGGGATATTCGCGCTCTTTGTGACCACCATCTGGATTTCGCGAAATTACCTGAAGGAGGTTTGGAGCGCCATCTTGTCGAACGCCCGCTCGTCCGATGGCGGCGTTTCCCACCGATTCGCCTTCCTGGGCCTGATTTTCAGCTTGGCGGTCGCGATTGGCTACGGGATGTACGGCGGAGTTCCGATCTGGTACATCACACCATACGTCATTGCATTCTTCATCTTCGCAATCGTCCTCACGCGTTTGAGAGCGCAGATCGGGCCGCCCACCCATGAGTTTGCCTACTTTGGACCCGCTTCTCTATTCAATCGCGTGTTTGGAACCAACGTGCTGTCGGATGCTGCAGCGACTTGGCTCAGCACCGGCTTTCTTTTCATCAATCGCATCAGCAGGACCCTCCCTATGCCGTTTCAGTTGGAAGGCATGAAAATGGGAAGGCTCGCCAATCTTCGTCAACGGCCAATCTTTGTTTCGATTGCGATTACCACCGTGGTGGGCTTCTTCCTCACCTGGTTCTTCTTACAGGGCACTGCGTATCGACTTGGACAACCTGGATTTACCGACGCGGCAAGTTATTTGAACGCCTTCGTCCACCAGAAGCATGGCCCGGATGCCCTAGGAATCGGGATGATTTTCGTTGGGTTTGCAGTAGTCGTGGGTTTGGATTTCATCCGGTTCCGATTTCCTGGATTCCCGATTCATCCGGCTGGTTATGTGCTGGCCATCAATTTCGGCGTCGATTACTATTGGTTTGGCCTTTTGCTCGTGCTTCTGGTCAAACTTTTTGTTCAGCGTTACCACGGGTTGACGGGATATGAGAAGTTGCGCAGCATCGCACTTGGCGTGCTTCTCGGCGAGTACGCTGCAGAAACGATCTGGATGCTTATGGCGGCAATTACGAAACACAGCACGTACACAATTTCGTTTAACGATAGAGGACTTGGCACCCAGTGACCGATGCTCCACGACAGATGAATTCGCGTAATCCGATTGGCTGGATTTTGCTCGCCGCGATTCTCCTCCTGCTCCTGTTGACGAATCTCGCCATTTACCTGATCAGGCCAGCCGACTTTGCTTCCAACCTCAAAAGAGCAGATGCTCAGCTGAAAACAGTCATGCGTCTGAAGACGCAGACGAGAGATATCGCAGGCGAAACGAACTCCCTCCTCGATTCTTCCATCGAGTCTCTGGTTCCGTTTGAGAACAAAGAAACAGAAGCCCGTCTCGCCCTACTCGTTTTCAAGCACGTTGCCGGGCGTCAGATTAGCGAAGACGAGTTGAAGCCGCTGAAAGCCGAAAATGATCCTCGGGTCAAAGCGTATTACGAGATCTACTCCAGCAAGGATCTTCCTCGAAAAGCCGCTCAAAAACTTGCCGTGGATGTTGGTAGCAAACACTACTACGACCAAGTCGCGGCCTTTCACGCTCTTGTTGAATCGGGAGATCCAAGTGCCCTCAATCAACTCGACCATGGCGGCTCTCTCACGAAGAGCTCCACGTTGATTGTCCTCTCCGGGGCAATCTTCTTCCTCGGAGGAATTCTTCTCCTCATCTTCCTTATCCTGATCGCGACTCGGCAGATCGTGCCGAAGGGTCTGCCCACCGAACTGCTCCCGCCGTCCGATGCAGACCGCTTAGCGCTGCGAGACGCTCACTACTTCCTGCTGTTTCTTCTCCTGCCCTTTCTGGTAAGGTGGCTTCCCCTCTCTCATGCGCTTGGCACCAGCTTGGAGATTCTCGTGTATGTGCTCCTCTTTGGCGCGATCGTGGCCTTGAGTCGCGTACCTGTGGAAGGTCGGCTCTTCACCCTTCAAAGATTGGGCATCAATAAGGTAAACCTTGGCCGGAACATTGCTTTAGGGAGCGTCGTGGCCGTAGCCAACATACCGCTCGTCTTGTTGTTGGGAGCATTGGGCACGTATGTCTTCAGGAACCTTCCGCAAGCCGAACATCCGCTCGTCCCTCAACTGATAAGTGGCGACATTTGGGTGGTCGTTCGAGCATTCTTGTCGGCGTCGATAGCGGCACCGTTCATTGAAGAAATCATGTTTCGAGGCACGATGTTTCCCGCAATTTCTTCGGTCCTGAAGAGCCCCGTTGCCGGTGCCGTGATCAGCAGCGCGTTCTTTGCAGCGATCCATCCCACCGGTATTCCGGCTTGGCCTGCGCTTGCCGCTCTTGGTGCTGTGAGCTGCACACTTGCGTATTACACGAAGTCACTCGTGCCTTCGATCGCCTTTCATGCAACCCACAACTCGCTAACTCTTCTTTACACCTTGCTTATCTTCCGAAGCTAGCCTTTAAATTCTCGCCCGGTGATGCGTTCAAACGCTTCCACGTATTTGGACCGGGTTTTCGCAACGACTTCAGCCGGCAACACTGGTCCGGGAGGCTGCTTGTTGAAATGGATGGACTCCAGATAGTCACGGACAAACTGCTTGTCATAGCTCGGCTGAGATCGACCGGGGGAGTACGTATCGGCGGACCAATAGCGCGAACTGTCGGGGGTAAGAGCCTCATCGATCAAAATGATTCCGTCCGACGTTTCACCGAACTCGAACTTGGTATCCGCCAAGATCAATCCCTTCGATTCCGCATGCTTGGATGCCCGTGAGAAGAGCTGAATCGTCCATGCTCTCACGAGCTCCGCAGTTTCGTTCCCAACCATATCCGCGGCTGTTTTAAAGCTGATGTTCTGATCATGGCCCTCCTCTGCTTTCGTCGCTGGAGTGAAGATAATCTGGGCTAGCTTCGATGAATCCACGAGACCGTCTTCAAGGTTCAAATCGTGAACCGTCGCTCCGTCGTGGAGATATTCTTTCAGCAGCGATCCCGTGATGTAAGCGCGAGCGACGCACTCGATTGGAAGCGGGGTCGCCTTTTTTCCCAAGGTCGTTCGGCCGCGCAACTCCGCTCGGTCCGCCCCAATCGCCTCGGAGATCAGTCGGTCGTCCGTGGAAATCAGGTGGTTTGGACAGATGTCGCTCAACAAATCGAACCAATAGGCACTCATTTGGTTGAGGATCTTTCCTTTATCTGGAATCCCGTTCGCCATCACGACATCGAAGGCCGAAATGCGATCCGTCGCGACGATCAACATGCGTTCTCCAAGATCGTAAACGTCCCGAACTTTCCCGCGAAGGGGAGGCGGGAGATGCGGAATTGACGTGTGCAATAGCTCCGACATAATGTTCGATTATGGCAGGGCTGCCTGGATCGCCATAAAGAAGTAGCTCATGCTACTACCTATCTGGTATTACTGTTCTTGTGTCTGTCGATTCCTCGCAAATTCTTACCCCATTCGGATTTACAAGTCTTGAATCCGAAATTTACACGTTTCTATTGAAGGAATCCCCCTCGACCGGCTACAAAGTTGCACGAGACATTGGAAAGCCCACCGCGAACACTTACAAAGCGATCGAGTCCCTGCAGGCAAAGGGCGCGGTGGTGGTCGAGCAAGGTTCAAACCGCCTGTGCAGGGCCGTCCCCGGCGACGAGCTGCTAGCCAGGTTGACTCGCGACTTCGAGTGGAAGAGAGCCTCTGCGGAGATGGAGCTAAGCAAAATAAGCACCGCAAGCCGAGATGAGGGCTTGTACGCGCTGAAGTCCCGATCCCAAGCACTTGAAAAAGCTCGGCAAATGATCGCCAAAGCCGAACACGTCGTGTTGATGGTTGCCAAAGGCGAGATGGTCTCGCAGCTGCGCGAAGGCATCGTCGCGCTGGCGACAAGAAAGGTGCCGCTGTACCTCTTGAGCGATCAATCTCCAGACGTCCGGAGCGTGAAATTTGCGAATTTGGGCGGCCCGCAACTCAACGATCTTCAAGTGGTGATCGATGCCGCAGAGTGCATGATCGCGCTCTTCGGGAAGGGAAAGGAAGATGTCATCCAGGCAATGTGGACCCAGAGCCACTATATCGCTTGCAATCAGTACCGTGCGATCAGCCAGATGGCGGGCACCAATCTCCACATCCCCGCCCTTTCAACCCTGGAGCCCTATCGCGCCTTGCTCAGAAGCGGACGCTAACCGTAAACAGGATCTGATTCTGGCCCCGATTGGACCCGCGCAAGCCAGCGTTCGAAAGATGGAGAATTCTCACGCCCAGCAAGGTCTCTCGGCTGCCCTGGCGGATGGCGACCCCTCCACCGATCATTGGACTGCTGTTGATCTTTGTGTCTAAGTCTGGACTCTCAAGATTGGAGAAATTGATGCCCTCGCCGATGTCGAAATAGAGCGCATAGTCTCTCTTGATGAAGCGAAAGCGAGCGTATCCAATGAATCCGACTGATTCCGTGAAAGTCGATGAGCGGCCTTCCGCTGGTTCGCCGATGCTGTGCTCGTAATAGCCTTCGAGTACGAGGTTAGCGGGTCCGTGTCGCCACTTGAAGTGCCGTTCCGGACGCGAATAGGAGATTCCAACGCCATAATTTGTTCGGATGTCCTGGGTGCCAAGAATGCGCGCCGACGAACCTCCGTAGAAGGTGAGATACCACGCAGGCCGGTCGTAAGACTGCGCCAGGCACGATGCGGGAATGAGCAGGGCCACGGCCCAGAGACATTTCCTCAACCTCTGGTACCCTCAACGTTCCCCTCATGTCGACCATTCTGCCCACAGTTGTGATCGTTGGCCGACCAAACGTCGGCAAAAGCACGCTGTTCAACCGCGTGATTAAAAAGCGCGTCGCCGTCGTTGAAGACACGCCTGGCGTCACCCGAGATAGGCTGTATTCCGAAGCAGAATGGCGAGCTAGGAAATTCACCGTCGTCGACACGGGCGGGATTCTCTTTAGTCAAGATGATCCTCTGGTGGAGCAAATCAGGATTCAAGCGCAGATCGCCCTTGAGCAAGCCGATGTAATCCTTTTCGTCACCGATGCCATCGAAGGGGTCAATCCCGACGACCGGGAACTTGCAGCCAAGCTCCGAGGCGTAAAGAAGCCCATTTTTGTGGTGGTCAATAAGTCGGATCATCCTGGTCGCGATTCCCTTGCGACTGAATTCTACGCGCTTGGGCTGGGAGATATCTTCCCGGTGTCCGGTCTTCATGGCCGCAACGTGGCCGATCTGCTCGACGAGATTGTGGCCCTGCTTCCCAATCGTGAAGCGGATGAGGACCAACGTGAGGAGATCAAACTCGCGATCATTGGACGTCCCAACGTGGGCAAATCCTCGATGGTCAATGCCTTTACTGGCGAAGCCAGGATGATCGTGAGTGACATCGCTGGCACAACGCGGGACGCAATCGACACTCAACTGGAATATAAAGGCGAAAGGTTTCGGCTGATCGACACGGCTGGAATCCGAAGACGAGGCAAAATTCAGGGAACGATCGAATACTACATGGTCGATCGAGCTCAAAGGGCGATCGAACGAGCAGACTGCGCCTTAGTGGTCATCGACGGCAGTGAAGGACTGACCGACGGCGATAAAAGGATCGCGAAGATTGCCCACGACGCCGGAAAGGCCTGCGTGTTCGCCGTGAACAAGTGGGATCAGGTTGAGCCGCCAGACGGGCAGCCGAGGCAGAAGAGCCCGATCAAAAAGGACATGCTTCAGATCATTTCGGATGAGATTCCCGAGCTCGGCTATGCGTCAGTGGCGTTCACTTCGGCCGTCGAAAGCGCCGGCTTGGAACCCGTGCTGGATACGGTTCTGCAGGCAATCGAGAATTACTCCTTTAGAATTTCCACGGGGCAGCTCAATCGCATCATCGGCGATGCGGTTTTTGCTCGCCCGTACACCACGAAGGGCAAGGCTCTGAAGGTCTACTATTCGACGCAGGTTGCGACAAGGCCCCCCACCTTTACGCTGTTTGTCAATGACCCGGATATTTTGCACTTCAGCTATCTGCGCTACCTGATGAACAAGATTCGGGAGGCGTATCCGCTGAAAGGAACCCCCATCCGGCTCCACGTGCGAAGTAGCCACAAGCGCGAAGAGAAGTAGACTCTGCTACATGCGATTGACGCACCTCGTAAGCTGCGCAGGTTGAGCTTCTAAGTTGGGCCAAGCCCAATTGACGGAGGTTCTCCGTCACATACCGAAGAGCGACCACCCTGACCTGCTAGTCGGTCTCGAATCCGGAGACGACGCGGGAATCTTCAGGTTGCCCGATGGAACCGCACTCGTACAGACGGTTGACTTCTTCACTCCTGTAGTCGACGACCCCTACGCCTTTGGTCAAATTGCCGCAGCAAATGCATTGAGTGACGTTTATGCAATGGGCGGAAGACCCGCCACCGTGCTCAATATCGCGTGTTTCGACCCTGATCAAGTTCCCCCGCTTGTCTGGGCTCAGGTGTTGAAAGGCGGCTACGATAAATGCCGTGAAGCCGGTGCGGTGGTCGTCGGCGGACACTCAGTCAAAGATGCAGAGCCGAAGTTCGGCCTCGCCGTGACGGGAATAGTCGATCCCGACCACATGTTCGTCAATTCCTCGGCTCAGATCGGCGATGAGATCTACCTTTCCAAACCGCTCGGTTCCGGGATTGCCTGCACCGCCGCGAAATCGGATCAGTGTCCCGAAAGCACCCTCACCCAAGCGATTGCAACCATGGCGCAACTGAACGATTTCGCGTGCGAAGCCGGTAGGAATGCGGAAGTAGCATGTGCTACTGATATCACCGGATTTGGCTTGCTGGGGCACCTACGAAATGTCTGTGCGGCTTCGGGGGTGCGAATTGAAGTCGATGCCGGATCCTTGCCGCTGATCGAAGGCGTGCTCGAACTCGTGGCAGGAGGATTCGTGACCGGCGGCGGCGCAAGTAACTTCGAGTATGTTCAGCCAGTCCTCGAAACGGAACGGCCGCCAAACGATCCTTACCTACAAGTTGCAGTCGATCCTCAAACGAGTGGCGGACTCGCCCTATTTTCGCGCGGCCAACTTCCATTCCAGCGCATCGGCCGCGTAATTCCAGGACCTGCTGGAATCCTGTTCAGGTAGCCGCGCCGCGCGAGCGCATGCGATGCTCGATACATCCTTTCTGGTTCGGAAGCACCTTGCAGGGATTGCAAAGGGAGTCTGAGACAAAGGTCTCTTTCGCTAACTGTTGAAGCCTGAGGTCAGCCGAGTCGAACATGATGGACAGAAGGTCGATCTTCTCCACGCCGATGCCGTGCTCACCCGTGACGCTGCCGCCGAGTTCAATGCACTTCCGGACCACTGCCTCGCCCGCCTCGACGACCGCCTGCACTTGCTGCTCCGAGCGATCATCAAAGTAAAAGCACGGGTGGAGATTCCCGTCACCAGCATGAAAGATGTTGGCTACGCCGAGGTGGTGCAACTCCGCAACCTCGTAAACATAGTCGAGCATCTCGGGGAGCTTGCTCCGAGGGATAACGCCGTCATGCGTCACAATACTCGGAGCGAGCCGGCCCATCGCTCCGATCCCCTTCTTTCGCACCATCCAGAGTCGTGCCCGTTCCCCTTCATCCTGGGCAACCTGCACGCTGCGAGCGTCTTCGCCCGAGACGATGTGGAGAATCGCCTCGAGTTGCTCCCGAACGTCGGGCTCTTCCATGGCATCAACCTCGACCAGCAAAACTGCGGCCGCTTCGTCGTCAAACTCAAAGTCGAAGGCTAGACGCAAAGCTTGGAGAATACGAGAATCCATAAGCTCTAGCGCCGCTGGAACGATGCCACGAGCGATGATCGAGCTCACCGCCTGAGTCGCCGCACGAACAGAATTGAAGCTGATGAGGCAGGTCTCCACAAATCGGGGTAGTGGCGTGAGCTTGACCCAAGCCTCGGTGATCACTCCAAGCGTTCCCTCACCACCAACGAGCAGGCTCAATAGATCGAGTTCAGGCCCCACCCCCATCTTTCCCCCCAATCGCCGAATCTCACCCTCTTCGTCAACCATGGTGATGCCAAGGATATGTCCGCTCGTGACCCCGTACTTGAGCGTATGAGGTCCGCCCGAGTTCTCAGCGATATTGCCGCCAAGGGTCGAAACGGATTGCGAAGAAGGATCGGGCGCAAAGTGAAGATTCGAGGATCGAACGTAGTCAGAAATCCGTTTGTTCGCAATGCCTGCTTGGGCGAGGAGGCATGCGTTGTCTACATCCACCTCCAAGATGTCCTTCATCCGCTTCGTAGAGACTACGATCCCTCCGCGAGAGGCAAGCGCTCCCCCGCTGAGCCCCGTCCCCGCTCCCCTGGCAACGTAGGCACAACCGTGGGCGTTGCACGCCTTCACGATCGCAGACACTTCTTCCGTGCTGCGCGGCAGAACAACCGCCACAGGAAGCGCTTTATCTACCGTGTAAGCGTCGCAATCGTAGGATTTGCGAGCCGCTTCCGAATCGAGGACATGGGCATCGCCCACGATGCGCCGAAGCTCCGCTAGGACCCCTTCCCCATTCATCATCTGATTATCTCTTATACTTTGCGGCGTGAAAGCGATTTGGATCGTTCTCGGAATTCTGGGAGGTCTCTGCCTCTTATGTGGCGGCGGGGCCTCGCTCCTCTTCTTTAAGGGAAAGGCAAACGCCGATGAGGCGGGAAGCTTTGGTGATCAGACGTTCAAGACGATTGCCACAAGCTGGAACCCAACCTCATTTTCCCAGCTGGCCGACCCGCAGATTGCAAAGGAAAACGGTCCGGAGGCAATTCCTCAGCTCATGCAGCTCCTCTCCTCAAGATTAGGCCCCGTGAAGACGTTTACGAGTCACCTGACGGGCATCAATTCGCAAGCCAATACGTCAGGCAGTTACACACTCGTGGATTGGAATGCGAATGCCACATTCGAGAAGAGCTCCGGACATGTTACGATGCAGCTGATCAACCGCGGGCAAGGCTGGAAGGTGCTCAAATTCGATGTAGAATCCCCTGCCCTCAAAGATCAGAGCGGCGCTGCCGCGCCGGATGAGAAGAAGCTCTGAGTCCAGTCGACAAAGTTACGAAGGATCTGCAGGCCGTTTTCCGTTAGAACGGATTCCGGGTGAAACTGCAGACCCTCGATGGGAAGAGACTCGTGCCGAATACCCATGATTTCACCATCATCGGTGGCTCTGGCAGTCACCGCAAAGTCAGAGGGCACCGATTCCTTTTGCACGACCAGCGAATGATATCGTACAGCGCGGAAAGGGTTAGGCATCGCTCGAAACAGCCCGTTCCCATCGTGTTCGACCATGCTTGTCTTGCCATGCATAATTTTTTCCGCTCGCACGACCGGACTCCCTGCGACATGGCTGATCGCCTGATGGCCGAGGCAGACTCCAAAGATCGGCATCTGTAGGCCTGCGTGCCGATCCAGTGCGGCTCGAACGATGTCCAGACAAACTCCACTTTCGGAAGGCGTGCAAGGTCCTGGCGAAAGCATAATGCCGGCTGGCGCTAGATCTAATACGCCTCTGAGATCAATCTGATCATTGCGTACAACGACGATTTCAGCACCCAAGATGCCCAGATATTGGACGAGATTTAGGTGAAGGAATCATAGTTGTCGATGACTAGAATCACAGGGCAAGTTTGGCACAGCGTGGCGGTCTACGCCCCGAGCTCCGAAGAGGCGGCCGCCGGTTTAGAGGCTTCCCTGGAAAATAGGTCGCGAATGATATCGTCGATGTCGACCTCTTCGATAGCAACATCGCTCACCGGCAGCGCATGGAGCGCAGCCGCCGTTACCGCAGCCGTCTCGTCGCGCTTCACTTCGATGGTGGCCACCGTCTCTCCAGTCATCGTCACTTTGCCAAAGCGATCCACATCAGCCTGATCGACAGGCTTTGAAAAGGAGAGCCGAACCTTCCGGGTGTCGCTGAATTGGCGAGTCAGTTCATCGAGGGTGCCTTCGAAGATGGTAGTGCCATGATCGATGACCACGACTCGATCGCAAAGCTCCTCCACGTCTTGCATATAGTGGCTGGTCAGCAGAATGGTGCAGCCGTCCTCGCGGTGCAGGTCCTTCAAGAAATCCCGAATCCGCTTCTGGGAGACCACGTCCAAACCGATTGTCGGCTCGTCCAAAAAGACAACTTTGGGTGAGTGAAGGAGAGCCGCCACCAGTTCGCACTTCATGCGCTCTCCCAAGCTCAGCTTCCGCACCTGTGTATGGACTTTATCCGTCAGTTGAAGCTCTTCGATCAGGAAGTCCACGCGCCGTTTGAATTCCGCGTCCGAAACCTCATAGAGTTCCTTTAGAACGATGAAGCTATCCCAAGCCGGCAAGTCCCACCACAGCTGCATTTTGTTGCCCATGACAATGGAAATCTGTCTGAGCATTTCGTTTTTTCGATCGCTGGGTCGAAAGCCAAGAACTTTCGCCTCGCCAGAGGTGGGAAAGAGGATGCCGCTGAGCATCTTCAGGGTGGTGGTTTTTCCTGCTCCGTTGGGGCCGAGAAAGCCGACCATCTCCCCTTGTTCGATACTCAAGTTCACTCCTTGAACCGCTTCGATCGCCACTTTCTCGCGGGAGAACAGAGATTTTATGGCTCCTCCGATGCCGGGAGCCTTTTTGTGCGAGTAATAGGTCTTCGATAAAGCGTGAGTCTCGACGGCTTTCAACGTGACGGGATATTACCTAGCCACGGGGATATACGCGGACACGATGATGGCAACGACTGGCGCGGTCAGAAGAATCGAATCGATGCGATCGAGCAGACCACCATGGCCCGGGAGCAGGTTGCCGCTGTCTTTCAATCCCCTGGCTCGCTTCATCGCGCTCTCCAAGAGATCACCAAGCTGTCCGAGAACGCCAGCGGCCAATCCGCAAAGTACACCCACAAAAGTCGGCCAACCCAGGAGCGAGGAGACGGCTACCGCGGCCACAAGGCAGCCAATAAAGTTCGCGGAAGCGCCAACCACGGTCTTCTTTGGAGAGATCTTGGGTGCCAAAAGGCGCTTGCCAAATTTCTTCCCAAGGAAGTAAGCAAGTGAGTCGCCGACCCACAAAGGGACAAAGACAAAGAGAAGGGCAGACTTCCAAGCGAAAAAGTGTTGCTCACCCGAGTCGAATAGCTTTAAGAAAACAAGGCAGGCCAAAGGCGCTGCCAACCATAACGAACAGACTTCAGCGGCAAACTTCCCGCGACCACCGCTTGCGATGTAGAGACACCCCAGAACCCCAAAGAGGGCGGCCAACATGAGCCACATTCCCATTTCGAGGGTGGTTGGACCGAAGTTCAGGAGCGGAGCATCCTTTCCTCCTTCTGAAGGGATTGGCACCGTCAAAAGGAGTGGGAGAAGCCCAAGCAGGGGGACGGGTGAGGAACTGTCGGCCAATCTCCGAACCTCCGCGAAGCCGATGAAGAAGGCTGCGCAGACGGCGATCCAGATTGGCCAGTAATTCGAAACAAAAACAATTCCCAAGACGACAGGGATTAGAACGGCTGCCGTAAGGAACCGAGTTCTCAACCCTTGTCGTCTATCGTTGCCGAAGAAAGCCGCAGCGCCACTTGAACTCGATTTTCGCATTTCAGCTTGCGCATGATCACGCTCACCAAGTTTTTCACGCTTTGCTCCTTCAGGTTAACGGCCTCGCTAATCTTTCGATTAGAATAGCCCTTCGCCACTAAGGATGCAACTTCATATTCGCGCCGCGAAAGTTCAAAGCGGTTATTGTAGGTGCCACGGCCCTCACGAACTCGCCCGCCAACCGCGTGCGCAAAGTTCGCCCCTACTTCTCTGATGGCTTTGATCAAGCCGGCGCCACCCGACGAGCGGGAATAAACGGTGTCGACGCCGTAATCGTTGAAATCTTCGTCCTCACCGGCGATAAGCGCAACGCCAAAATCACCATAGGCACGAGCGCCCATGAGAAATTCGAGTTCATTACGCTCCAAGTTCGTCGAATCAACAACAATGACTTGGGCTCTTTGGTCCTTTGCAGCACCAACGCATGCCCGTGGTTTGGATTCACTCGCCACCACATCGAAATTGCCTTGATGGTTTAGGAGGCTCGAAAGAGCCTGGCAGAAGAGGGGTTCTTTACAACAAAGTGCGATTCGCATAGTTTCCTTTTTCGAAAGTTCTAAGTTCTAGAAATGGCAGAAGTCGCCATTATCCGTTGGCTGTTTGTTTAAGTACACCGACCTTCTGCTTGCAATCAATCGCCAGTAACCCATATCTGAGGTCAAAATGATAACTAGACACTTGCCTCCGGATTCGAGTTTAGATTCAAAGCGAGCTTGCAGTTGTGAACTCCTTCACATTATCATACACCGTAGCGCAAAAAAAGAAACCCCATCCTCTTAGACGGGGTTCCACGAAGCAGATAAATTTTGCTGCTTTGTTAAGGATTCACGTGAATCTTGATTTGCGTCTTGTATGGCTTCTTCAGCCCAGCCTCATCGCTGATCGTCAGTGCGACCGTAATATCACCCGGCTTTCGGAACTTGCGTTTGATAGCAATGCCTTCGGCATCGGCCTTACCATCGCCATCGAAATCCCACTCGTACTTGAGGATGCTCGAACCGCCAAATCCGCGTGCGGAAAGCGTGATCTCATCACCAAGAGCAAGGTTTTCGCGAGTCGAGGTGATTTCTCCGGTGATCGGAGTCGTGTCGTTGATCACTCGGATATCGCCCACATAGAATGTGGCAGTCGTATCGCCCGAGAATGCCACTTCCTTCACGTCTTTATTCGTTCGGTCAAAACCGGTAATCGATTGAAGCGGAATGGCAACTTGTCTCCACCCGCGCTCGCCCTTCATGCTGTTCGCAACCGGGATATAGGCTTCACTCTTCTTACCGTCGGTCGTGGTCACAATCACTCGAATGACCGAGAGCACTGGTTGATCTTCGGCAGCCTGAGCACCCCCTTTCGAACCTCCAGCGGGAGTCAATCCGCCTTTACCGCCGCCGAACTTACCTCCTTGCCCAGCGCCTTGAGGTCCGACACCGCCGCCCTTTCCGTTCTGCGGCTTACTGCCCGGTCCCATCGAACTGACGCCACCCGCGGATGGCCCCATGCTGTTTCCACCTCCGGCGGGTCCGCCACTGAGAGTGGTCTTCTCATCGGGCACCTCGAAAGTCAGTCGCAGCATGTTTGCTTTATCGCCAAAGGCCCCCGCCAGATCAACCGGAGAGCCAAAAGTGATCACGCCACCCTGAAAGAAGTTTCGAGATGATACGCGAAGCGAGTTCACGCCTTCAAACGCCATCTCATCGGTTTGGGCGATCGAGCCGCTACCCCATCCGCGCAAAGAAATCTGCTGATCCGCGATCGTCTTGACCGGCGAATAGAGCATCGTGGGGCTCTGTGCCATCGCTATTCCCGCCAATCCAACTGTAGATAGCGCTATCCAAAATTTATTCAAAATCGTTTTCCTCCGTTCTAGTTGCCAAAGCGGATTCGCTCGATCGAGGTCGCGCGGCCCGTACTTCTTTGGACGCCAATCACCACTCCAGAGATTACACCAGGGGTGTTCTGCACCTCAAAGCGTATCGGTAGGGTCGTGCGAAAACGCTCGAGAATGACCTCGCGATCCATCCCTAAGACGCTGTCAACCGGTCCACACATTCCTACGTCCGTGATGTATGCAGTGCCTCCCGGAAGAACTCTTTCATCCGCGGTCTGAACATGTGTGTGAGTTCCGACGACTGCGGTGGCCCTGCCGTTACAGTGCCAGCCCATCGCGATCTTTTCACTCGTCGCTTCTCCATGAAAATCAATGAACCGATGCGGGGTTTGAATCTTCGAGAACAATTCATCCGCTGCTGCGAACGGGTCATCGTAACTATCCATGTAGACTCGGCCGCAAAGGTTGATGACCGCTAACTCAATCCCTTCTTTTTGAACGTGAATCAGCCCTCTGCCTGGTGTCGCCGACGGCATGTTGATCGGGCGTACGATCGGCTTCCCTTTCTCAAGATAGGAAAAGATCTCACGCTTGTTGAACGCGTGGTTGCCCAGAGTAATTGCATCGGCCCCTTGTTTGTAGAATTCTTCTGCGATGTCAGGGGTGATTCCCACTCCGCCCGCGGAGTTCTCCCCATTGATGATCGTAAAAAGCGGCTGATGAGACTGCTTCAGTGCGGACAAGCCCTCCTTAACGGCCGTCCGGCCCGGGCGACCCACCACATCGCCTAAAAACAAGATCTTGTATTCGTCAGGCACTCTTAATTATGCGTCGGGCCGCTGGCGACGAAACGCTTGAGATCAAACTGCGCTGGCCGAAGGCCATAGCTCTCGAATTTCTCTAGGCGGACTGGCTGGTCCGCTTGGAGTTCACCCGTGATCGGTCGATCGGAGAACGGGGTGAGCGTCGAGAAAGTGACTTCCCCTCCATTAGCAAACGCTTCGAGAGAGATCCCGTCGAAGTACAGCTTGAGCTGAAGTTTATGACCGGAAGAGAGATTGAGCTCAGCTGCATGATCGCCAACTCGTAGCCGCCCGGCAACTGAATCATAAGTGATCGACACCGACTTTGACGTATCGCCAGCATCCTTGAACGTGATCGAGATTCGTTTCGCCAGCTGCGGGTCGAGGACCAAGCTATACTCGGCGTGGGAACCGCTCATCGCAGGCTCAAGAGAAATCGCTGGCCCAAGTTTTGGGCTGAGCCGTCGAACTTCGCCTCGGAGATTTCCCAGGGCCGCAATCGGGTTTCGCAGCAGCTTTCCATCAGCGACCTTTAGAGTGCACGGTAAGGTGCAGAAGCCATTCCACCCCTTCCGATCCCCTGTATTCACCCAAGCCAAATGGATCGGCTTACCTCGCTCGTCGTAAACAACTTGACTGGCATACGAACCTTCGGCGAGGATGCCGTTCGCCTTTGCAATAAACCTATGACGCTCGATCTTCCCGAGAAACCACTCCACGTGCCCGGATACTGAGCACAGCAAAATCCAATCACGACCGACCCGCACCAGGTTAGGACATTCGATGTTCCGAACACTGGGAAGATGAAAGAACGCGCCCAGACTCTTCCATCTTGAGAGTTCCCGATCGGTTGATTCATAAATTTCAACGACACCCTTTCCGTCGATCCCGCCTCCTGTGAGCATGTAGACCGGATTCGACTGAGCCTTCAATTTCGGGTTCAGAGAAAATATGAAAGGATCTCGCCATTCATCGATGTGAGGCTCATCGGGTTGTTCTAGGCTGAGGATCGGATTGGCTGGCACTTTCGCCCAGCGAATTAACTCATCGTCTAGCGGCACGGCGGACCACTGTTCGGGAAGTCGATTGCCAATACTGGTGTAAAAGATCTGCGGAACTCCCTCGCGATTCAAGAATGTCGAACCGGAAAAGATGTGCTCCTCACCTCGGTCTTTCGACGGAGCGAGCGCCGGAGGCAGATGCTCCCAGTTGATCAGATCACGACTCCGAGCATGTCCCCAATGCATATTGCCCCACGTGTCTCCGTACGGGTTATGTTGGTAGAACAGGTGGTACCAGCCTTTGTAAAGGATCGGACCATTGGGATCGTTCATCCAATCGGCGGGAGCGTGAAAATGAAAGGTCGGCCTACCGGCGTCAGCCGATGCGGTCGGGATCGCCTCTCGAACGGACTTTACGGCTTGATCGATGTTGGCCTGCATAGTAGAAGCGATAAAGAGAGAAACAATCAGTGCGATCATCGGAGAATCTCACGAGCGTTCGGGTAAAAGTCGAGAATGAAGCTCGATCACCTGCAAAACCTCGAATCCCAGTTTAGCGGCTATCTCGAAGGTGAAGCGGTAGATCAACTGTTTTCCACGTTCGATATCCGATTCGCTGCCGGGCATTGGTGCGCAGGAGAATTCATGGATCGCTTCTGCACCACAGGCTACTCGGGTCCGGACTTCGACTCCAGCATTGAGGCTCAGATGCGGCGCATCCGAGCCGCAGGTATAGACGGGATTGAGTTTCATAATACGGTCTTCCTCGATGATCATTATCAGCGCGACGGAGAGGTAATCGCCTCTGTTAAGAGTCTGCTCAAAGAGCTGCGACTTACTCCCACTTGCATGAATATGATGCTCTGGCACGAGCATCGCTGGAAATTTGGAAGCATTACCCACCCCGATCCCGGGATTCGTCGTCAGGCAACCGAGATCGCCCTTCAGGCAGTTGACCTCGCGGTTGAGGTCGGCTGCTCGAGCGTCAATCTCTGGCCCGGCTCCGACGGATGGGACTACCACTTTGAGGTTGATTACGGCCAGCGGCTGAGTTGGTTCATCGACGGCTGTACCGAGATCGCGGAAAAGTGCCGAGCCGCGAAGCTTCCCTACGGTACGGAGAGCAAGCAGAAGGAGCCTCGCGAAGGCAACATGATCGTGAACACGGTCGCGAAGGCAGCGCTCGTCGCGAGTGAAGTGAATCGCACGCTCGGATCATCCGCGATGGGAGTTGCGATCGACTATGGCCACGAGCAGATGGTTGGCAACACTCCAGCCGACTCACTTTACATGCTGAAGAGACTCGGCATCCCGATTGCGAATTTCCATGTGAACGGTGCCAAATTCAACTCGAATGACGAAGATCGGATCGCGGGTACCGATGATATTTGGCGACTGGTTGAGTTCTGCTACGCTGCGATCGATACCGAATATCAAGGCTGGTTTGGCGAGGATCAATTTACCTACCGAACCGAGCAGGTCGAATCAATGAGGCTGTCGCGCGAGTTCTTCGCCAACTGCATGAAAAAGGCCCTGCTGATTTATGCCCGCAAAGCCGACTTGGCCAAGGCTCAGATGAGCGGAGACGCGGGGCAGACGATCCAAACCGTCAAGCGGATCATCTACAACGGCTAAACCCGCTTAATCGTACCGAATCTCGTTTTCTAGGTCGAATTCAGAGTTGACCTTGCCCGCAAGAATGCACCGTTTGATCGTCCCATTCACCCTGACCTCAGCGCCAGGCATAATGACCGACTGGCTGATCGAGTGGCAGGCTACGAATGCACCCTTCCCCACAACCACCGAGGTGCCAATCTCCCCCTCGACATCCCCCTCCAACTGATTGGCTCCGGAAAGAAGGAAGT